>DASWOH010000235.1:0-25248 GCA_036398815.1 Rhizobium sp.
AACCGGGCGTGCCCTTCTCCAACGGCTCGGCATACAGCAACCCGAAGGTCGATGCGCTGCTGGAAGCCTCCGCCATCGAGGTCGACCCCAAGAAGCGTGTCGAACAATGGCGGCAAATCCAGGAGATTCTGGTGGAGGACCTGCCGGCGATCGACATCGTCAGCCAACCGGAACTCACCATCTACAACAAGCGCATCGCCGATCATACGCGCGGCGGCGAGGGCATCTCCGGCAGCCTGGCCTTTGCCTATGTCGCAACCGCCTGACCGACACTGAAACGCCAGAAAGCAGGAAGACGCCATGTCCATCCAACATCAACCGGGCTCCTTCGTCGGACTGCCGAAATTTGCCGCTCCGACCGACTTTCCCGAAAGCCCGCTGTCGCAGGCGCTGAAGCAGCCGGTGTTGCTCGGTCTCTTCCTGCCGATCCAGGCGGGCGGCTGGACACAATCGACGCTGGAGCGCTCGACCGATTGGCGCTTCGACTACAACAAGGCGCTGACACTGCGGGCGGAAGAGCTGGGCTTCGATCTTGTCTTTGCCCTGTCGCAATGGCTGCCGAAAGGCGGATATGGCGGCGTGTTCGACGGTCAGGCGCTCGACAGCTTCGTTTCGATCGCGGCACTTGCCGGGCTGACGAAGAAGATCATGCTGATCTCCACCATGCATGTGCTCTACGGCCCCTGGCACCCGCTGCACCTCGCCAAGTTCGGCGCAACGCTCGACCACATCACCGGCGGGCGCTGGGGCATCAACGTCGTCACCGGTCATCGCGCCGTCGAACACGAAATGTTCGGCTGGCCGCGGATCGAGCATGACAAGCGCTATGACCTCGCCGCCGAATTTCTCGAAGTCGTGCAGCGGCTTTGGAGCGATACCGAGAACTTCTCCTATGAGGGCGAAAGCAGCTGGAAACTCGGCGGCGGCTTCGTGACCCCAAAGCCGACCTACGGCCGGCCGATCCTGGTGAACGCGACCGGCTCCGATGCCGGGATCGCCTTTGCCGGCCGCTATTCCGATATCGTCTTCATCACCAGCCCGACCGGCGCCGACATCGACAGTGCACTGCAATCCCTGCCCGCTCACACCAAGCGGGTCAAGGATGCCGCGACCGGCGTCGGGCGCACCGTCCGCACGCTTCTCAATCCAATGGTCATCTGCAGGCCGACCGAGAAGGAAGCCTGGGCGCTTGCCGACAGGATCGTAGACCATGCCGACCGGCGTTCGCCGCAGGGCTTCCAGTCGCTGAATTCCGACGCGCATGCCTGGAAGGGCCGCGACGCAGAGGATCCCTATCGCTTCATCGGCGGCAATATCCGCGTCATCGGCTCGCCGGAACAGGTGGTCGATCAATTCCTCAAATTGAAGGCCGCCGGCGTCGACGGTCTTCAGCTCAGCTTCTTCGATTTCCGCGACGACCTCGATTTCTTCGGCAGCGATGTCCTGCCGTTGATGAAGCAAGCGGGCCTGCGCAACTGAAAGGGATGACCATGACGAGCAATGCCATTTCCGAAATCTGGTACACACGCTGCCCGGTCCCGACCCCCGTCGGCCTCGCAGCCCAACTCGGCTATCTTGAAGAGACCTTCCGCAAGGATGGCGTGACGCTGAAATCCATCATCGATTCGCCGGACCGGAACGTCCGCCAAAGCCACTTCAACCACACGCTCGACTGGTCGTTTCGCCACGGCGGCAACGTGCCGCCGATCCGCGCACGGTCCGAGGGCCGTCGCACGCGTCTTGTCGGGATCACCTGGACAGACGAATTCCAGGCGATCATCACCCTGCCTGGAACCGGCATCAAGTCCACGAAGGACCTGAAGGGACGACGTTTCGGCATTCCGCGCCGTCCCGAAGGCATTGTCGATTTCATGCGCGCGACGGCGCTGAAAGGGCTGGTTTCGGCGCTTTCGCTCAAGGGCCTCGTCCATACCGATGTCGAAATCGTGGAGATCGCGCTTACGGATTCCGTTCTGGCGAGCCAGGAAGGTCCATCGCTATTCGGCCTGAAACGCCGGCAGGCTTTCGGTGAAGAAGTGGCGGCCCTGATCAGGGGCGAGGTCGATGCGATCTATGTCAAGGGAACGGCCGGCATCAATGTCGCCAATCTGATCGGCGCCGTTCAGGTCGCCGAATTCGGCTTCCATCCCGATCCGAAAATCCGCATCAATTCCGGTTCGCCGCGCGTGCTGACGGTGGACGATCTGCTGGCCGAGGAGCGTCCCGATCTCGTTCGCCGTCTGCTCGAAGCGATCTTCAAGGCGAGTGCCTGGGCAGAGGCCCATCCGGAGGAGACCCGCCGTTTCGTCGCGCGCGAAGCGGGCGCCACGGAAGAACAGGTTCTGGCCGCAAACGGCCCGGATATCCATCGTCATCTTGGTCTCGGCCTGGAGCCGGAACTGGTCGACGCCGTCGGGCACTACAAGGACTTCCTGCGCGATTGGGGCTTCCTGTCCGAGGATTTCTCAGTCTCCGAATGGGTCGATCGTCGTCACATCGATGGTTTCGACGCCCGCGCCGTCGCATGACGATGATCGACGCCGCGCCTGAAAAGCGCGGCGTCGCTTTCATCAGAGCCTCAATCCAGCCTGCTTCATCAGCGGCAGGATACGCTCGCCGAAATGCTCCAGATCGACCTGGAAATCGTGAAAGCCTAATTGAATTCCATCGATTCCCGCCCTTTTCAGGCCGAGCAATTGTTCGACCACCTGCTCCGGCGTGCCGATGATCTCGATATTGCCGCCCAAGCCATATCCCTGCTTGTTCGCGCTATCGAGGCGACCTCGCCAGGCATGCGCGTCGCTGTCGTAGGTGGAGCGCCCGAACTGATGGCCGCCGGGCGCGGGCTTGTTGGAAACGATCGCCTCGAGATAGCGCGCCGTCTCTTCTTCCGTATCGCGGCTGACGATGATCGGATTGATCAAGGTTCGAACGCTGCGCCGTTTTGCGGCCGCCGCTTCGCGGATATTGGCGATGTGAGCCGGCAGCGTCTCAAGCGCGGAGTCAATATGCGCGCCGCCCGGCGACGTGATGAAGACGATATCGGAGTAACCTGCCGCGAAATCGATGCCGGCCGGCGAGCCGGTGGCATTGACCAGCACCGGCCGGCCATAGAGCGGCTTCGGCGTCACATAGGCATTGCTGAGCTTCCAGGGCGAAAGCTGGCCTTCGTAGGAATAGTTTTCGTCGTCGGCCCATAGCCGCTGAACCACGTCGAAAAACTCCGCTGCCATTGCATAGCGTTTGTCGTGCTCGATGCGTTGCCATCCGAACATCTCATGCTCGATGGCGCGATGGCCCGTGACGATATTCACGCCCCATCGGCCTTTTGAGATGTGATCCAGCGTCGCGCCGAATTTGGCGAAATGCAGCGGATGCCAGGGACCGTAGAGAACATGGACGGTCGAGATCAGCAGAATCTTGCTGGTGATCGCCGCCATGGCGCCGAGCGCCACGAAAGCATCGAGCGAGGCATCGCCGTCGTAGCCGCCCTTCGGCAGCCATTGCGTGCGGCTGAAGGCAAGCTCGAAGCCCAGTGCCTCCCCCTGCTGCACGATCCTGGCATTGTAGTCGAAGGTCCAGGTGTTGTTGGTCGGCAGATTGGTGACCTTGATGTCCTGCAGATTGAGGAACAGGCCGAGCATCAGCGGCTGCTTCACCGCCTGCGACAGCGGGCTGTCGGCATAGTCGAGCGGCGAGGTGAGCTTGGCCGGTGGTGTCTGTGCGAAAGCTGGTTGCGACATCGGGCGGCTCGTCACGCGACTTCGCTCAATTGGCCGGCGTCGAAATCGACCAACAGGATCGCGATTTCATAGCCACGACGCTGGAGCCAATGAGCGACGGTTCGAGCACGGATGCCCAAAAGGTCGTCGATCAACACCACGCGCGCACCGCGAACGGCGATCGTTCTGTAGGCGACGCCGAGAAGCTGGCCGCCCTCGGAGGAGAGGCTTCCCTCGATATGACCTTCGGCAAATTCTTCCGGTGTGCGGACATCCAGCAAATAGGTGGTGCGATCCGGGTCCGTGGCCCATTGGTTGGCAGTCGCAATATCGATGGCCGGTAGATCATCATCCTTGCCGAGCGCCTCGATATGCTCGCGGGCAAATTCGCGGGCCGTCGCGGTGGCAGCGCCATAGGTCCGCGTCTTGCCGGTCTCCAGTTGCCAACCGGCCTGTGTCCAGGCCTTGGTGCCATCATGCAGATAGGAGACGGGGTTCGGCACCTCGGCATCGATCAGCGTCTGCGCGCCCAGAATGGCGCGCGGCAGGCCCGCGCAGGACACGACGACCTTGGTGCTCGCAGAGGGGACCACATCCTTGAAGCGCAGCACAAGCTCGGCGCCGGGGACGCTGACCGCGCCCGGAACGTGATCCCGGACAAACTCCGGCACGGTGCGGGTATCGATGACGATGACATCCTCGCCGGCATCGCGCAACGCCCTGAGTTCCTCGACGGACGTAACGGGCGTGCTCTTCTCGTCCTTGATGGCGACGGAGAAATCGACACCCGGAATGTCGAAGGTCGGAAGGGCCTCGCCGCTTGCGATCCAGGCGGGAATGCCGCCGGCGAGCGCGACGACATTCGGGCGACCAACCGCCTTCAGCTCCTCAGCCAGGCGCTCGCCGCTGCCATCACCGGCGTCGACGAGCACGGTGCGGACGACATCGCGCGGAATAAAGCGGCCGATCTCGCTCGCGACACGCTCCGTCGGAAGGTTCGTCGCGAACAGAGGCGAGGCATAGCCAACGACTGCCGGATCGCGAATATCCAGAACGGCGAGTTCCTCTCCGTCGGCAAGCCAGCTCCGGAACGTCTCAATCGAAATCACCTTTGCACTCATCTTAAGCTCCTGTGTCCATGACATCCATGAAGCCCAGACTAAGGATCAACCCCGCATTTGCGAGGGCGGCCACATGTTTCCTTTCCGGCAGAAAGGGAACTCATTTCTATAATACATAAAATCTATAGACGAAATTTACTTACGTGTTCCCACAGGCTCCCCTAGGCTTTCCGCAGAACTCGGGAGAACACCGAAACCTCTGCCGAAACGCGACCCATCGCTGGAAGGAACGAACGTGACCGTAAGACTGTTTGCTAGACTTCTTCGAGGTGCCGGCCTTGCGCTGGCGCTTGCCACGGGATCAGTGACCACTGTTATGGCGCAGACCGCCGCACCGGATCTTTCCGGTGTCACGATCACCGTCGGCACGCCGAACAAGACCGGTCTCCATCGCCAACTCCTCGCCTCCGGCGAAGCCGAAAACGTCCCCTACAAGATCAAGTGGGCCGATTTCGACTCGACGCCACCGCTGGTCGAAGCACTGCGCGCCGGCCACGTCGACATCGCCGCCGGTGGCGATACCGGCGTATTCTTCGGCATCGCCAATGGCTTGAAGATCACTATCCTGGCCGGTTCGCTGGAACGCAAGGAAAGCGGCAGCGCCATCCTCGTTCGCGGCGATTCATCACTGAAGACCGTCGCCGACCTCAAGGGGCACAAGGTAGCATTGCCCTATTTCACCAAGCAGCACTATCAGTTCGCCAAGGCCCTGGAGTCCGCTGACGTGCCATGGGACAAGAAATTGATCCTCAACCTGAACACGACCGACGGGCTTTCCGCCCTCGTCAACGGTCAGGTCGACGCCTTCGTCGTCTGGGATCCGAATACCGCCATCGCGCAGCAGCAACATGGCGCCCGGATACTGCGATCTCTGAGCAAGGTCATCGATACCGCCGGTGTCCTCTACACGCCGACGGAAGCGCTCGCCGATCCGGCCCGCAAGGCCGCACTGCAGGATCTCACCCGCAGGATCATTCGCGCCCAGGCTTGGGTGAACGCCCATCCTCAGGAATGGTCGGAGCAGATCGCCAAGCTGTCGCAGATCTCGCCCGATGCCGCCGCCCTGCAGACAAGCCGCTCATCGGTCGATTACGTCCCGGCAACGCAAACGGATGTCGTTGATGGCTGGAAGAAGGAGATCGCCTTCTTCCACGGCACGGGCGATTTCAAGCGCAAGTTCAATATCGAGGACTATACGGCCAAAGACTTCGACAACGTCATCAACGACGAAAACAAGAAGCTCGCGAAGACAAACTGATGGCAACGCTGGCGACCCTTTCGGATCTGAACCAGCCGGCGCGCGCGACCTCGCCGGGGGATAATGCGAGTATCGACGGACTGGAACCCATCATCCCCGCCCATCGGCGGAGACGCAGCCTTGTGCCACGAAGCCTCGGCAAGAGCACGGGTGCAATTGCGCTTCTCGCCCTGTGGTGGCTTGGCACGACTTATGGCTGGATATCGGAGGATATATTCCCCTCACCCGCAACGCTATGGCAGACAATGCTTGAGCTGATCAATGACGGCGATCTCGGCGAGGCGCTGGTGCTTTCGCTGCAACGTGTGGTCATCGGCTTTGCCTTCGGCTTCACGGTCGGCGTGGGTCTGGCGCTGATATCCGGGCTTTTCCGGTTGGGCGAAGACCTGGTCGATGCGCCGATGCAGATGGCACGGACATTGCCATGGGCGGGGCTGATCCCATTGCTGATCATCTGGCTCGGCATAGACGAAGCGCCGAAGATCACGCTTGTCGCCTTCGCCGTGACGTTTCCGCTTTATATCAATACCTTCGCCGGCATCCGTAACGTCGACAAGACCCTCGTCGAGGCGGCGCATACATTGGGCTTCTCGCGAATTGCGCTGATCTTCCAAGTGATTCTGCCGGGCGCTCTGCCCAATCTCCTTGTCGGCCTGCGATATTCGCTCGGCTCCGCCTGGCTCGCGCTCGTCTTTGCCGAGACCGTGAACGCGCAGGGCGGCCTCGGCTATCTCATCACCCACGCCAGGGAGGTCTACCGGGTCGATATCATCGTCCTTTGTCTGGCGATCTATGCGCTTCTCGGACTGTCCGCGGACCTGATCGTCCGCCTTCTCGAGAAGGTTCTCCTGAGCTGGCGCCAGAGCTTTGAGGGAGCATGACCATGCCGTCTTCCGAAACCGCGCACCGATCCCTT
The DNA here is from genome assembly GCA_036398815.1 of Rhizobium sp. Classification (GTDB taxonomy): domain Bacteria; phylum Pseudomonadota; class Alphaproteobacteria; order Rhizobiales; family Rhizobiaceae; genus Rhizobium. Next base: position 7,018 of record DASWOH010000235.1, read on the forward strand.
GCCGTCCGCGTTCGCGGCCTGTCCCGCAAATTCGGTGACCGTACCGTCATCGACCGGCTCGATCTCGATATTGCCGGCGGCGAATTCGTCGCGCTCCTCGGCGCGAGCGGCTGCGGGAAAAGCACGCTTCTGCGCATCCTCGCCGATCTGGATCATGAGATCGATGGCGACGTGCTGGTTTCGCCACGTCGCGGCGTCGCCTTCCAATCTCCGCGTCTCTTTCCGTGGAAGCGGGTCTGGAGCAATGTCGTCGCGGGCCTTCGCGACGGTCGTGACCGCGCCCATGCCGACGCCGCTCTTGCGGAAGTGGGGCTTGCCCATCGCGGCGATGCCTGGCCGAAGGACCTCTCCGGTGGGGAGGCGCAGCGGGCGTCCTTGGCGCGCGCCCTGGTGCGCAATCCCGATCTCCTGCTTCTCGACGAGCCGTTCGGAGCGCTTGATGCCCTCACCCGGCTGAAGGCGCAGGCCCTCGTCGCCGATCTCTGGCAAAGATATCGGCAGGCGGTTCTTCTCGTCACGCATGATGTCGAAGAGGCGCTGCTTCTGGCGGATCGCGTCGTCGTCATGCGCGACGGGGTCGTCGCGAAGGAGATAACCGTCAATCTGCCACGCCCGCGCTCTCCCGGAGACCGGGAGTTCGGCAAGCTGCGGCTGCAATTGCTGGATTGGCTGGGCGTCACGGAAGCCGCGCCGGCCCCGCGCATTTCGACACAACACAGATTTCAACAGGTGGATGAATACCGATGACGCAGATCGATCTGGCGTGGGGCGCGGGCCCGACGCTGCGCTATGATGAATTGGCAGAGCGGTTCAGGCCCGTCTTTGCCCGCATTCGCTCCTCGGCCATAGAGCGCGACCTTGTTCGTGAACTCCCTCACGAACAGATCGGCTGGCTGAAGGAGAGTGGGTTTACCACGCTCCGGCTCTCCGCCGAAGACGGCGGCTTCTCTGCCACGCTGCCCGAACTCTTCAATCTCCTGATCGAACTCTCCGCTGCCGACTCCAATGTGACGAACGCGCTTCGTTCGCATTTCGGCTTCACGGAAGACGTTCTGAATTCGTCCGTCGCCACCTGGCGCGCCGAGTGGCTTCGGCGGATCGCCGCGCGGGAGCTGATCGGCAGCGGCTTCTCGGAAGTCGGAGATGCGAAGGTCGGTTCGTTTTCGACCAAGCTGACCCGCAATGGCGACCACTGGCTGTTGAACGGCGCGAAATATTACACGACCGGCTCGCTGTTTGCCGACTGGATCAATCTCGGCGGTAACGATGAAAACGGCGAGCCGGTCGGAGCGCTGGTGCCGCGCCGGGCGCAAGGCGTCGACGTCGTCGACGATTGGGACGGCTTCGGGCAATCGCTGACCGCAAGCGGTACAGCGCTGTTCTCCGATGTGGTCATCGAGCCGGAACTGGTGACGCCTCCCGGCGGGCGGTTCAAATATTCCTCCGCCTTCTTCCAGCTTGTGCATCTCGCCACGCTTGCCGGCATCGGCCGCGCAGCCGCCACCGATGTCGCCCGGCTGGTCGGCGAACGCAAGCGCGTCTACAGCCACGGCAATGCCCCGAGCGTCAGCGAAGACCCGCAGATCCTGCAGGTCGTCGGCCGGGTGCGCGGCGCGGCCTATTCGGCGGGAGGGATCGTCCTGAAGGCGGCCGAAGCGCTCCAGCGGGCATATGAACTGCGCTCCGACGGGGACCCGACGATCAGCGAACGCGCGAACGCGATTGCCGAAATCGAGGTCAACCAATCGGTTCACGCCGTCACCAGCCTGATCCTCGAGGCCACCACCCTTCTCTTCGATGCGCTCGGCGCATCGGCAACCAAGCGTGGCCTTGGCCTTGACCGTTATTGGCGAAACGCAAGAACGATCTCCTCCCACAACCCGCGCATCTATCGCGATCGCATCGTCGGTGATTTCGCCGTCAACGGCACACCGCCGCCGGCGCAATACAAGATCGGACAAGTCTGACTCTTCGGGCCGCAGGATTTCGATCCTGCGGCCCGAACATTTAGATCAATCACGCATCATGCAGCAGGACTGAGCCATATCTGTCCGAAGCTGTTGTTGATGCCCTGAGCGCCAGGCGCGAAGTTTCGCACCTTCTTGTTGGCGACGATCTGCGCGCCGGCCGCGACCAGATCGACGGAAACGACATCCTCGTGGATGATGTGCTGGAACTGATACCAGAGTGCCCGGCGCTTGCCCTCGTCCGGCTCGGTCGCCGCCGCTTCGAGCAGACGGTCCACTTCGGGATTGGAGTAATGGCTCGCATTGGAAAAAACGAGGCCGATCTTGAAGTTCTTCGACCAGTAGGCGCGCTGAACGCCCAGCGACGGATCGAAGGTATTGGAGAGGGATTCGATGACGATATCCCAGGCGCGGTCTGTGTAGACCGTCTTCAGGAACGTTGCGAGGTCGAGCTTCAGGATTTCGGCATCGATGCCGACGACGGCAAGCGATTGCTTGATGAAATCGGCGTAGGAAGGCTGTAGGAAGGAATTATACGCGAGGCGAAGCTTGAAGCGCTTGCCCGCAGCGCCACGGGGATAGCCGGCCTCGTCCAGCAGCTTTTCCGCAAGCTTCGGATCCGGCTCGCGGGCCTTGATGCTGGGATCGTACCATTTCGGCAATGCCGTGCTGATCGGGCTTGGGGACACCTGCGCATATCCGTAAAGCGCGATCTCGACAAGCTTCTGCAGGTCGATGGCATGCGCGATTGCCAGCCGCACCTCACGCTTGTTCAGGATTTCGTTTTCGTAGTTGAAGAACAGCTGCTGCTGCGGGCCGGAATAGGCATAGGTGGTCGTATCCACCACGAGGTTCGGATTGGCCTTCAACCGCTCGATATCGGAGAGCGGCACAGGGTTTGCGCCGATATCGATCTCACCGGTTTCCAGCGCCGCGGCGCGCGCCGCCGGATCGAGAATGACGCGCAGCACGACACGGTCGAGATAAGGCTTCGGCGCATCCCAATAGTCCGGATTACGGTCGAAGATCAGATAGCTGCCCGGCACCCACTCCTTCAGGATGAACGGCCCCGTGCCGATCGTCTGCGCGAGATCAGGCTGCTGCTCGGGCTTGAATTTCTCATAGACATGCTTCGGAACGACGGGCGATTCCGAGCTGCTCAGGGCTGAGATCAGATAGGGCGCCGGTTTCGAGAGGACGATGATCGCTGTGTGCGGATCGGGCGTCTCGACGGCGGTCACATTCTGATAGGTGATGCGCCCGCGCGGATGCGCCTCCCTCAAGCGGAAAATCGTGAAGTTGACGTCCTCGGAGGTAAAATCCTGCCCGTCATGCCATTTCACGCCCTGACGAAGCTTGAAAGTGTAGCGCAGGCCATCGTCGCTCACCGACCACTCGGTTGCGAGCAGAGGTATCGGATTGAGGTCATAGTCGAAATCGAGCAGGCCCTCATTGATCTTCGGCCCGATCGCCTGCCCCGTTCCGGAAGAGGTGTTGATGGCGATCAGCGATGTCGGATCGGGATAATAGGCCCAATTGAGCGTACCGCCGCTGACCGGCGTTTCCCCCGCTGCCTCGCCGATATCCGGAATGCCGGTAAATGCCAGACTTGCGCTACTGAGTAGCAAGAGTTGATTGAACTGACGACGATTGACGGTCATGCCTTCTGCTCCGAAAAGGTCTGAGCGGCCGAAGCCGCGAACGGGGCCCCACCCCGCACCGGAATGATCCCGTTCGCGCGACACAATTGGAAGGCAGAAATTCTACCGGTGCTGGAAAGCCATGCTTCTTTGAGGGGTTGCAGCGAGGCTCCGAACGAAGCAAATTCCTGATACCTAAAAGCAAAAATCAATACGAGGAAACGCACGCATGGCCAGCCAATCCATCACCACCCGCATCGTCCTTGCGTCACGCCCATCCGGAACGCCGGTGGCCGAAAATTTCCGGCTCGAGCAGGAGCCAGTCCGGGATCTCGCCGAAGGCGAGGTTCTTCTTCAGATCCTTTATCTTTCCCTTGATCCTTACATGCGCGGCCGCATGGACGATGCCAAGTCCTATGCCAAGCCGGTCGACATCGGCGGCGTGATGGAAGGAGGCACGGTCGCGCGGGTCGTCCGCACCCGCAACACAGCGTTCAACCCCGGTGATATCGTCCTCTCGCATTCCGGCTGGCAGAGCCATGCGATTGCAGACGGTACTGCATTGCGCAAGCTCGATCCGGACGCGGCACCGATCACGACGGCGCTCGGCATTCTTGGAATGACCGGCTTCACCGCCTATGCCGGGCTGTGCAATATCGGCAAACCCAAAGCCGGCGAAACGCTTGTCGTTGCCGCGGCGAGTGGTGCGGTCGGCTCCGCCGTCGGCCAGATCGCAAAGATTTTCGGGGCACGGGTGGTCGGGATCGCGGGCGGACCAGAGAAATGCGACTACATACGGGAAGAGCTCGGCTTCGATGCCGCGATAGATCATCATTCGAGCGATTTTCCCGCACAGCTCGCGGCCGCTTGTCCGAAAGGAATCGATGTCTATTTCGAGAATGTCGGCGGTCACGTCTGGAGCGCGGTGTTTCCATTGCTGAACGACTTCGCGCGTGTCCCGGTTTGCGGGCTGATCGCGCATTACAACGAAGGCTCTTCCGTCTCCAGCGGACAGGATCAACTCCCGGCCGTCATGCGTGCCATCCTGCGCCAAAGCCTCACCATACGAGGCTTCATACAGCGCGAATTCGTGGACCAGCGCCCCGACTTCTATCGCGAAGCCGGAACATGGATCTCCGAAGGCCGGCTCAAGTACAGGGAAGATATCGTCGACGGACTTGAAAACGCACCGGCGGCTTTTCTCGGTCTTCTGGAAGGAAAGAATTTCGGGAAACTGATCGTACGCGTCGCGTCCTGAGTGGCAATATGCGCTCAGTGGTCGAACATGCCGGTGTCCCGTCCTGACGGGATACCGGCAGACGCCGGATGCTCGGGTCTTGCCCCGTCCAGCTTATGGATGATCCTAATCTCGCGAGCGACCAGTTTCTGAAGTTGCCACAGGTTCCGGTCGCGAATGCCCCGTTCCTCAAGGTGCTTTACCGTCAGGTACAAATATTCGGCACAGGAGCCCATGTGGCCGCATGCCCTGGCAAGCACATGCGCGACCGTCTCCAACGGCAATTTGCGAGAAACGCGCTTGCCGCTCGGCCCTGCCCAGAAGACCAGGGCGCGCACTGGCCCCTGTGTCGTCTCGACCGGAATCCAGCGAACGGTTGAAATGTCTTCGAGCGTACCGACTTCCCGGCGGATCATCCGACGAATTTGACCGAGGCGGTCCTCATCGGCAAGCTTGAAAGCAATGCCGTTGCAGCGCCCGCCCCGATCGAGCGCCATCATGAGGCCGGGCTGCGTTCGCGTTCCGCGCCAGCGCGTCATTTCCAGGCAGAACGATCGATGCCAGCCTCGTGCAGAGGCTTGGCGTGACTCGACAGCATCGAAGTCCGGTTTCCATATCAATGATCCATAGGCAAAAACCCACAATGGGGCGCCTTCGGATTCATGGAGGAGCCGGTTCGCGAAGACCTCCAACTCGTCTTCCCTGAGGGGAATGCGATAAGGCTCGGGGCCGGGATCGACCTCGGATCGAAAACTGAGCGAAACCAACTCATCCGTTAAAACCATCTTTGATCTATGGGACATGGAAAGCTCACCTTGTCGGATTTCGTTTCCTCGTCGCTATCGGAACTTCATCGTGATCGATGCATGGGAAGTGCAGACTTCTCACCCCGCAGGACCAATGGAAACGGCTTGACGTTTGCAATCGTCAAGCCGGCGTACCAATCCGCCACTGATAAGGCGGCGGCGTTCCATTGACGGCGAAATCTCCGATGATGCGGTCCTTGTAAATACGAGGGTTATGAGAGGAAAGCGTGCGGGCATTGCGCCAATGGCGGTCCAGCCCGGCCGGCTTCTTGGTCGCCGAGGCGCCCAATGCGTCGAAAAGAATGGTGGATGCCTGCAGGATCAGATCCGAAATGACGGTCTGGGCCTGCGCCGTTTCGAGTTCAGCGATCGCGTTCGCCTGCTCCTCCAGCTCCGGATGATCGATGAAGCGGGTGTCGAACGCCCGCTGGATCGCCGCCGCGGCCTGAAGCACGATCGCGCTTGAACTATATGCGCCTCCACGGATGCGCCCGACGACCTGCAGAACCTGCGGGTCCTGGCTGGAACGGGGGCCGGCGGCATGGGTGTAAGTACGCGTGCGTTCCGCAACGGCCTTGGCGACATCGTTGGTGATCGCCCGACCGATGCCCGCAAGGGTCGCCAGGTGGACGAGCTGATAGAATGCGGCGCCGTATTTGAAGCGGTCGTCATCAAGCACGATGTCGTCTTCGGTCACCTTGACGTTGGTGAATGTGGTTGTGCCGCTTGCCGTCAGCACCTGGCCGAATCCATCCCAATCGTCGACGACATCGACGCCTTCGGCATGACGGCGCACGGCAACCGCGATCCCCTCCCCATTCGCGTCGGAGGCGCCGACATCGATCCAGTCGGCGTAGAGCGAACCGGTCGTATAATATTTGGCGCCGTTGAGGATCAGATCGCCGTCGCCGCCTGAAACATGGGTCGAGAAACGATCGAGCCCTGCTCCGTTTCCAATCTCCGTCCAGGCGCTGCCCACGGTCTCGCCACTACCGATCCGCTCGAACCAGACCTTCTGCCGCTGTGCCGACTTCGAATTGAGAATGTCCTCGGTGAAGCCAAAATGGGCGCGCAGCGCCTGGGTGATGTTGGAATCCGCCGCTGAAAGTTCGATCAGGAGATTGAAGAACTCCGGCAGCGTTGCGCCCTGCCCGCCATGCTCACGCGGCAGGCGAACCGCACCAAAGCCGGCTTGCTTGAGCCTTTCAATGGCATCGTAAGGCAGATCCCGCTCCAGTTCGCGGCGGTTCGCATCCTTGGCAATATCTGCGAAAATCGGCCGAAACCGTGCTGCGATCGTCTCGTATCTCTCACTCGGGCCGGCGCCCCAGCCTTGTGCGATCTGTGTCATCAGTGTGCGTATCCCTGTTGGTCCTGTGTTTCGGCGCGGTTGCCGCCGAGATAGAAATCATGGACGTCGTCGCGCGCCCGCAGCTCCTCCGCCGTCCCGGAAATAGCGACGCGGCCGTTTTCGAGAATGTAGCCGTAATCGGCATAGCGCAGCGCCAGGTTGACGTTCTGCTCGGCGATCAGAAAGCTGACGCCGCCCTGTTTGTTGAGCGTGTGGATGATCTCGAAGATCTCCTGCACGATGATCGGCGCAAGCCCCATCGACGGCTCGTCGAGAAGCAGCAGGCGCGGTTTCGTCATCAGCGCACGGCCGATGGCCACCATCTGTTGTTCACCGCCGGAGGTAAGGCCCGCTTTCGTCCGACGTTTTTCCTTGAGGCGCGGAAACCAGCTATAGATCTGTTCCAGATCGGCCTGCAGGTCGCGCCGCCTGGGACGGCGAAGGAAGCCACCCGACAGGATGTTTTCCTCCACCGTCAATTGTGGAAAGCAGTGTCGCCCCTCGAGAACCTGCACTACCCCCTTGGCAACCAGCCGTGAGGCGGACAGGCGTTTGATCTCTTCCCCCTCCCAGGTGATCAAGCCTCGGCTCACATGACCGCGCTCGGGACCGAGCAGGTTCGATATCGCTTTCAGGGTCGTCGTCTTTCCGGCGCCGTTGGCCCCGAGGAGGGCGACGATCGCCCCCGCCTCGACCTTGAGCGAAACATCCCGCACGGCCAGAATCGCCTGGCCGTAGAGAGCTTCAATGCCGCGGACCTCAAGCTGTCCGCCCTGTGTTCCGCCAAACGTGCTCATCGTCTCACGCGCGCATCAGTTCGCCACCGGCTCACGCGGCGGGAGGTTCTTTTCCTTGGCATAGGCTGCGGCCTTGGCGAAGATCGCATCCTTGAAGAGCGGCCTGTCGCCCTTCAGCCAGTCGGTGACGGCGTTCCATTTGGTGCCGTCCCACTGCACGATCTTGGCGGACGGCTGGCCTTCATGATCTTCAGGCGTCACTTTCAGCGGGCTCAGCAAGCCGGTTGCGCCGAGTTCCTCGATCCGTTCCGGCGTGATGTCGAGATGCTCGATGGCCCAATGCCCCTCTTCCTTGGTCAGCGGGCGGTTACCAAATTTCTTCTGTCCGGTGCGAAGGATCTCGGTATAGATGATCGCCTGCACGAGGCCGGCGTTGTAGTAGACCGAGCCGAACTTCGAGACATCCTTGAGATCCCCCTTGCCGGCATCGATGATGTTCTTCTTCAGTTCCTGGCTGACTTTGAAGTCGGTACCGGACGGAAAGACGGAGACAGCAAGATAATTCTTGGCCGCGGTGCCCGCCGGGCGCGCATCCTCCTCCGAGCCGGTCCATATGTCGCCGATGATCCGGTCTGCCGGGAAGCCAATGCGGGCGGCGGTCTTCAGGCCGACCGGCGACATCACGCCCCAAGCGCGGAAGAACACCCAGTCGACGCCGGCCCGCTTGATCTGCTGCCATTGCGCCTGCTGCTGCTCACCCGGATGAGGCACGGGGATCTGGATGTCCTCGAAGCCGTATTTCTTGGCCAGGATATCCATCGGCTGGATGGTTTCACGCCCGTATCCGGAATCATGGTACAGCGTGGCGATCTTCAGGCCCTTCAGCTTGTCGTAGCCGCCCACCTGATTGGCGATATGCTCGACGACGATCGAGGCTTCCGTCCAATAGTCAAAAAGAAGCGGGAACTGGTAGGGGAAGACATTGCCGTCCACGGCGTCGCCGCGGCCGCCGGCGACCGATACGATCGGCAGCTGATCGATGCGCGCCTTGTCGGAAATCGCGGCATCGAAGCCGCTCGACGTGGTGAAGAGGGCCGCGACCGGTGCGCCGGCATAGCCGTTCTTATAGCGCTCATAGCATTCGAATGCCCGCTCCAGCGTATAGGCGGTCTCGCATTCCTGCACGAAGATCTTGACGCCGTTGACGCCGCCCTTCTCGTTTATGTAGTTGAAATAATCACGATATCCGGCCCACTGGGGAATGCCCGATGGAGCATAGGGACCGGTGCGATAGGAAAACAGCGGAAAGAGCTGCTGTCCTGTCCCCTCCTCCGCGAAGGATGGCGCGACTGCCGTAGACGCTGCGATGGCGATTGCCCCAGCCAGCATGGATACTTTCTTGAAAAATGACATTGGAAACCCCGTTGGTGCAATGAAAGAAGGCGGTGCCTGACTGCTTGGGAGGAGGAACCCGGCGCCGGAGGTTCATCCTTGTTTGAAATGTCTATGTCGCCGAGCGCTTCCATTTGCCGATGCCGGTCGCCGCTCGTCGTATGAGCGCGGCGAGTCCGTCCGGCTCCTTAATCAGGATGAGGATGATGATCACCCCGAAGATGACGCGCTGGAGATTGGTCAGAGCGCCCTGATCGCCAAGGAACGAGAGGTTGGCGGCAAGGACGATGCGGTCGAGCAGAATCGGCGTCAGCACGATGAAGGCCGCGCCGAGGAAGTTGCCGAAGATCGTAGCGGTGCCGCCGATCAGCACGATGAAGAGCACCTGAAACGACTTGTCGAGATTGAAGGTATGGGCATCGGAGGTGCCGAGATAGGTGAACGCCCAGAGAACGCCGGTCACGCCCAGAAAGAACGAACTGATCGCATAGGCTTGCAGCTTGCGGCGCGCGATACGGATGCCGATTACCGAAGCGGCAGTGTCCATATCGCGGATCGCCATCCACTCGCGCCCGAGACGGCTCTTCACGATCAGGAAGGCAAGGCCGATCAGCGCCGTGGCGACGGAAACTGCCAGCAAGTATCGGCCTGCGGGAGACTGGAGATCGTGCCCAAGAAACGCGAGACGCGGCGCCGAGATCGTCAACGACTGGCTGTCGTTGGAGAACCAGGTGAAGTTGCTGAAGACCCATTCGAAGAAAAACTGGGCGCCGAGGGTCGAGGCGCCGAGATAGAAACCTTTGATCCGAAGGGCGGGAAGCCCGAAGACGATGCCCGCGGCGGCGGCGACGAGGCCCGAGACCAGAAGCACCGCCGGAAGCGGCAGGAAGGGGGCTCGCAAGATCAGGTTATAGGCGGAGAATGCCCCGATCGACATGAAAGCGGCCGATCCGAGCGAAACCAGTCCGGCATACCCCATCAGAAGGTTGAGGCTGATCCCGGCAAGGCCCATGACCAGCGTCGGAATGATGATCGAGCTCAGCCAATAGTCGCTGGCGCCAAGCGGCACCGCGACGAAGAGCACCAATAGCCCGGCAATGACAGCCAGAATGCGCAGATTGTTCTTCGACGATGTGGCGGCGGCCTCGGCGAGCACGTTATTGGAAACGCTCATGGATCAGACCCTTTCGATGGCGCGGTCGCCGAAAAGGCCGGCCGGGCGGACGAGGAGAAAGGCAACTGCCAGGATGTAGGCAAACCAGGTAGAAACGCTGCCGCCCACCAGCGGACCGATATAGATGTCGGCGAGCGATTCAGCCGCGCCGACGATCAGGCCGCCGACAATGGCGCCGGGAATGGAGGAGAAGCCGCCGATGATGAGCACCGGCAGCGCCTTGAGCGTGATCAGCGACAGCGAATACTGCACCCCTTGCCGCGCGCCCCACAAAAGCCCGGCAACCAGTGCCACGATGCCCGCGACGCTCCAGACGATGCGCCAGATCTGCGGCAGGCGGATACCGATCGATTGCGCGGCGAGCGTATCGTCGGCAACCGCGCGCAGGGAGATCCCCATGCGGGTCTTGCTGAAGACGATGGCGAGGACAACGACGAGCCCGATCACGATCAGCGAGGCGACGATGTCGAACTGGCTGATCAATATGCCGCCGAAATCGGTGGCGATGTCATCGATCCCGATATCGAGCATATGCACGTCCGTGCCGAGGAAGAACTGCGTCGCCCCCTCGATGACGAAGCTCAGGCCAAGCGTCGCCATGAACAGGGTCAGCGGATCGCGGTTGCGCAGGGGCCTGAGAACGAGCGCCTCGATCAGCACCGCTGCTGCGATCATCACGCCGCAGGTGATGGCAAAAGCGATCCAGAAGGAAATGCCCCGTTCCACCAGCGTGACGAATGTCAGCGCCGAGAGGAACACCATCGCGCCCTGCGCGAAATTGAAGACGCCGGAAGCCTTATAGATCAGCACGAAGCCGATGGCGACAAGGCCGTACATCAGGCCTGCGAAGAGGCCGGTGATCAGGGTTTCGAGAAAATATTCCATCTTCGCGTCCCCTAATGAACCGTGCCGAGATAGGCGGCGATGACGTCGGGATTGGTGCGGATCTCGTCCGGTCCGCCATCAGCAACCTTGCGGCCGTAATCCAGCACCACCACATGGCTTGCCAAGCCGAGCACGATGCCGACATCATGTTCGATCAGGACGATGGTGGTGCCGAAGGCGCGATTGACCTCGGCGATCACCCGGCTCATGTCCCGTTTCTCATCCTGGTTCATACCTGCCATCGGTTCATCGAGGAGCAGGAGCTTGGGCGACGCGGAGAGAGCCCGTGCGAGATCGACCCGCTTCTGAACGCCATATGGCAAGGTCGAAACGACTCTGTCGGCATAGGGTTCGAGGCCGAGGAAAGAGATGATCTTGCTGGACCGGGCCTCGAAATCGCGCCGTTCGGCGGCGTCGCGGCCGAAGCGGAAAATGTTTTCGAGGAAGCTCGCCTTGCCGTGGCGGGAAATGCCCGCAAGCACGTTTTCCTTCACTGTCAGGCGGCGAAACAGCGCGTTGTGCTGAAAGGTGCGGCCGATGCCCAGATGGGCGGCCTTGAAGGGATGGATGGCTTCGAACCGCTCACCGTCGAAGACGACATCGCCGGAATCGGCCCGGTAAACGCCGTTGATAACGTTGAGCAAGGAGCTTTTGCCCGCGCCGTTGGGACCGATCAGCGCGCAGATCTCCCCCTTTACGACACTGAAGCTCAACGCATTGAGCGCGCGCACGCCCTTGAAGGACAGGGATACGTCATGGAGTTCGAGCAGACCGGCCATCACGCACCGACCGATTTCAACGGCAGGGAAGCGTCACCCGCCTCCGCCTCGCGCCGCTTCACCGCCTCTATGTCGCGGAAACCGTTCGCCGGGTGGTTGACCGGTAGGTAAGGCCCCTCGCCGAAGAGTTTCTCACGCAAGGTTCCGGGCTTGTAGGCGGTCGGATAGACGCCACGCTTCTGCAACTCCGGCACGATATGGCCGACAATATCCTCGAAGCTATCGGGTGTCACCGCATAGGCGATGTTGAAGCCATCGACATCCGTCTCTTCGACCCATTCCTGCAGGATATCGGCGATGCGTTCGGATGAGCCGACAAAGACGGGTCCCATGCCCCCGATGCCGCCGAACTGTGCGAGCTCGTCGATGGTCCAGGATTTGTCGCCGCCGGCGATGTGCTCGACGAAAGAGTGGATCGCATTGGTTTCGATCCTCTCCACCACGTCGGTCGGCGCATATTGTCCGAAGTCGATGCCGCTCCAGCCGGACATGAAGGTCAGCGAGCCGTCATAGGAGACGTAGCGCTTGTAGTCCTCGAACTTCTTCTGCGCCTTCTCTTCCGTCTCGTCGGTGATGATGGTGATCAGCGTATAGATGAACACCTTCTTCGGATCGCGGCCGGCCGCGGCAATGCGCTCGCGAATATCGGCGACATAGTGCTTGAGGACGGATTTCGTCGGCGCGGCGACGAAGATGCACTCGGCATGCCCCGCCGCAAATGTCTTGCCTGGCCCTGAAGCACCAGCCTGATAAAGCACCGGCGTGCGCTGCGGCGAAGGTTCCGACAAATGATAGCCCGGGACCTCGAAGTATTTGCCCCTGTGGCCGATCTCGTGAACCTTGGACGGATCGGTGAAGATGCGGCGGTCGCGGTCGCGCTGCACAGCGCCCTCTTCCCAGCTCCCCTCGAAGAGCTTGTAGAGCACCTCGACATATTCGGCCGCGACTTCATAGCGATTGTCGTGCCGGCGCAGTCCGCCCTGCCCGATATTCTTCGCGCCGCTCTCCAGATAGGAGGTGACGATGTTCCAGCCGACGCGCCCCTTCGTATGGTGGTCCGCCGTCGAGAGGCGCCGCGCAAAGGTGTAGGGATGCTCGAAGGACGTCGAAGCCGTGATGCCGATGCCGAGATGTTACGTCGCGAGCGCGATGGGAGCTGCAAGCTGCAGGGGATCGTTGACGGGAATCTGTGCCGCCTGCTCGATGGCGTGATAGTTCGATCCCTTGTAGACGTCGTAGTAGCCGATGACGTCGGCAATGAAAACGCCATCGAAAATGCCGCGTTCAAGCGTGCGGGCGAGATCCTGCCAATAGTCCAGATCCTTATATTTCCATGATTTGTCACGAGGATGCGCCCACAGGCCCGGCGATTGATGACCCACGCAATTCATGTCGAATGCGTTAAAACGGATTTGCCGGCTCATGAAATTCCCCTGCTGAGTTCCTGGACAAGGCGAGTGCTCGCGGGACAGTAGGGATATCAATTATATTATTATAGAAAACCTATAATTTTTATGGACTAAAACGCGGATTATTTTTCTTCCGAAGCACTGCAAGTGAGACAATGGAGCGAACACCTACCGCTGGATCACCTGGGGAGTGCTTGTCCTTCAAAACGAAGTTCCCGATGCAGCCAATGTCGCGGCGGCCCGCGAAGCACGGCTGGCGGAATCCGGGCTCGCCGGCATCGATGCAACGATGTCGGCTGCAGCAAGAGCGAGGTCTTCGGTTGCGCTTGCCATGAAGCCGTCGACCATCTGTCCTCCGCCGGGATCGTAGCGAAGGTGTTCGCCGTTTGGCCGCACGACCATGCCTCCCACGGCACTGATCAAAGCCTGACCGGCTGTGCAATCCCAGATCATCGTCGGCGACAGACGTGGATAGAAATCCGCTTCGCCGGCGGCAATGAGCGCGAACTTCAACGACGATCCGACCTGCCGAACCGACGATGACGCAAGCTTGCCCAGCAACAGGCGCGTCCTCTCGTCGAGATGGGAACGGCTGACGACAATGCGTGGCGCTTCCCTGGATTTACCGAGAGATGGCAGTTGCCGGCAATGGCCCTTGCGGTCTTCCTCGAAGGCCCGGCCCGGCCCGTCGGAATAGAAAAGGTGATAATGAGCAGGAGCGTAAATGATCGCGGCGGTCGGGACACCTTCCTCGATCAAAGCGATGTTGATCGTGAAATCCTTTCTACCGGCGATGAATTCCTTTGTGCCGTCAATTGGATCGATAATAAAGATCGGGCCTTGTGCCGGTGGCGAGACGGCGGAACCTTCCTCGCTCAAAACCGGAATATCTGCATCGAGCCGTTTGCATGCTTCGCATAATAGCGCGTTGCATTCGAGATCGGCCGCGGTAACAGGTGACCCGTCCGGCTTTGTGATTGTCTGAGTTGCAGTCTTCCATCGTGCCATGACGGCATCTCCCGCGCGGCGAACGGATGGCAACAAAGCCTGGATCAATTGTTCTCGGGACGGATAAGGCACTTGTGTCTCCAAGCCTGAGCGGTCAGACGAGCCATCCTAGACATGCCGGATATGGGCACCTTGATTTTCGTCAATGCGCCTGGTGCCAGACATGTTCTGATAAAGACGCGTCGCAGGCGCTGTGCCGGTGCCGCCGGGGCTTTCGGGCCGCCGCTTTCATCAACTTGAGGGGAGCGGCGGCTCGATCTGAGAATGAACGGCCAAAAGGCGGGGAAGCAGCGATGATTGTCGATGACCAGCGGGCGGCCATAGCATTTTTAAGCGATCCGAAATCATACGGGCTTACCTCGCCCGTGGACGTGATCGAGACGCATATCTCGCGAATTTTCCTTGTGGGCGCGCATGCCTACAAGATGAAAAAGGCGGTGAGACTTCCTTATGTCGACTTCTCGACGGCATCCTTGCGGCTGAATGCATGCCAGAAGGAATTGGAGCTGAATGGCCCGACCGCGCCTGGGCTCTATCTCGGCGTCAAGAAACTCGTCAAGGACGCAAGCGGGGCGGTCTGTTTTGCGGAAAGCGGCGAATGCATCGATGCCGTCGTGGAAATGGCCCGCTTCGACCAGGATCTCCTGTTCGACAGACTTGCGGCAGCCAATCGGCTTACGGATGATCTCATGACATCAACGGCTCGAACGATCGTCCGTTTTCATCAAGATGCCATCGTCGCTCAAGGTGCGGACGGTGCCACCCAGATGGAAGCGGTCCTGGCCGTCAATGAAGCGGGATTTGCAACCAGCACCTTGTTCACCGAGCATGAAGTGGCGGCGTTCAGCCTGCTCTTTCGAGATCGACTTGAACGGCATGCCGAACAATTGCGGGATCGCGGCGCAGGAGGGAAGGTAAGGCGATGCCACGGCGATCTGCATTTGCGTAATATATGCCTTCTGGACGGCCAACCACGTCTATTCGACTGTATTGAGTTCAACGATACCATCGCCACGGTCGATGTTCTCTACGACCTTGCCTTTCTCCTGATGGATCTTTGGCACAGGGGCCATCAGCATCACGCCAATCTCGTTGCGAACCGCTATTTCGACGAGTCCGAGAACGAGAGTGGATTTACGCTCCTGCCGTTCTTCATGGCCGTGCGCGCCGCCGTCAGAGCGCATGTCACCGCGACCCAGGCGGAAACGGCAGCGATCGACAAGAAGGCGCTATGCGCCGAGGCCCGATCCTATTTTGAGCTGGCAAAGGAACTTCTCCAGACAAAGCCGCCGCGGCTCATCGCCATTGGCGGCCTGAGCGGCTCCGGCAAGACAACCGTTGCGGAAACGCTTGCCCCGCATGTTGGTGTTCCACCTGGAGCGCGAATTATCGAAAGCGATCGCATTCGCAAATATATGCATGGCGTGCCTGCGGAAACGCACCTTCCCAAGGCTGCCTACCGGCCAGAGGTGTCCGAGAGGGTTTACGCGGAAATGGTCCTGCGCGCCGATATCATTCTTGCGGATGGCGGATGCGTGGTCGCTGACGCCGTCTTCAACGATCTCGATCATAGAAACGCTATTGAAATGCCGGCACGTCATCGAAACATCCAATTTGATGGGCTTTGGCTTGAAGCGGACCCTGCCTTGCTTTGGAAGCGCGTGAGCGGCCGGCAAGGCGGCCCTTCGGATGCGAATATCGACGTTCTGGAGACACAGCTCGCGCGACGTCTCGATAAACTGGCCTGGCGCAAGATCGACGCTTCCCAGAACGTCGACGTGATCTGCGGAAGGATTTTGGCGAGAGCGGAGTCTGATGCACAGAAAGTCGAGAGCGAAAACGTTTCCTTCGCTACCATCGACCCAGCGACGACAACGGCTCCCTGATAGGGAAGATTGTGAAAGGCAACGCTGTCCTGATGCTGGAGACCCCAACATCGCACCCGCGATCGTTGACGCAGGAAAGAATAGTCTTGGCGTTTCAGGAACACGAAGCCGCCAAGGTCGCGGTAGTGGCGTCTCGGTCATCGGCAGCG
This sequence comes from Rhizobium sp., assembly GCA_036398815.1. Classification (GTDB taxonomy): domain Bacteria; phylum Pseudomonadota; class Alphaproteobacteria; order Rhizobiales; family Rhizobiaceae; genus Rhizobium. The sequence continues at coordinate 23,438 of DASWOH010000235.1, forward strand.
ATCGCGCCGACCTGAGCGGAATTGTATATGAGGCCGTATTTTACCTGCGTCACTCTCAGATCGCGATACCAGTTGACGAGATCGCCCCAAGGATCGTTTATTTTCGATAGGCCCGACACGAAGGCGACGACAGTTCCGATTTCAATTTTCCCGGTGACCACATAATAGCCACCCAGCGCGAAGATACCGGCATAGCCCATCTGCGTCATCAGGTTCATCATGAAATTCATCGTGAACTTGATCTTGTAGATACTCATATTGATCCGGAACACATCCCGGATGCGGGATCCCTGCAAGCCGTCTGCGTCAATTGCACGCCCCAGATGAACGATGTCCTCACTGACATTGCGCATGATGCTGATCTTTTGCCCGACGCGACGGTTGATCGCTGCCTGCATGGCGGGGACGAAGCCACTTTGGGGGAGAAAGATCGTGATGACGATGATGGTCATGAGCGGCTGTAGATAAACGAGATAGCCGCAAACCGCAGTCAATATGCCGATCTGCAACAATGGCTCAGAGATACTCGTTCCCACGAAGCCACCCACAGGTTCGGCTTCGGCCAGAATGATGGAGAGCTGCACGCCCTCGGTCGTTGACGCGTGATCGTCGTTCGGAGGTACACACGACGCCTCGAATACCTGCAGCCGCAGCAACCGGACTGCGGCTTCTCCAATCCAGCTGCTATAGATATTGAGCACAAGTTTCACCGCGCCTTCGGTCAGCGCCAAAAGCACGTATGCGAGGACCAGAAGAGCGATGCTGCGATAAGAGCCATTTTCGGTTGCCGCATTCACGATCCGCCGCTGTATGTCCAGCGGAACGGTGCCGGCCACGAAGAGCAGGACGGATAAAATCGCCACACCCAACTGGTGCCATCCCGATGCCCGGAAGACGAAGCGGTATAGTGTTTGTGGCAAGATGCTTTCCTCCGCAGGAGCGCGTGATGTGGCTGACCTGACATCGCGAAATGCTTCCAGAGCTGTTATTGCGTCGTCGACTTCTCAATCGTGATGTGCCGCTGGTTGTCGGCGACCGGCTTCACCCACAAAATGCCGAAGATGGTTGCGATCATGATGATCAATATGATCAGCAATAGTTTTTGCACCGACGCTCTCCCGGATGGCCGCGTAATCGTCGCGACAGTGCCGGAAGTTTTTCACGCCCGCGCGGTTCATGCGTTGATTCGCGTCAAAGACGTGGCATCGTTCGTGTGGAAGAAAAGAGGATGCAAACCGCTCGCCGGAGCTGTTCATCGCGCCTGAAACGCTGGCTGTCTTAGGGAGACTCCGGCCTTTCCGTTCGATATCGAGCTCCGAAACGAGCCACAATCTCGATCGGCTTCAGCCATGAAAGCTATGGTTCTTCAACAAATCGGAAAACCCTTGGTATCTGTCGAGCGAGACGACCCAAGGCCCGGCCTGGGCGAACTGAGGATCAAGGTGGAAGCCTGCGCGGTCTGCCGTACCGATCTCCATGTCGTGGACGGCGACCTCAAGGATCCAAAGCTTCCGCTCGTTCCGGGACACGAGATTGTCGGTATCGTCGATGCAGTCGGAGACGGTGTCGACCGGGCGAGGCTGGGCCGCCGTGTCGGCGTTCCGTGGCTGGGCCACACATGCGGAACATGTTCGTATTGTCTGACGCAGGCTGAGAACCTGTGTGACCGGCCCCAATTCACCGGCTACACCCGAGACGGTGGTTTTGCGACGCATGTTCTGGCTGACGCGGCCTATGCGTTCGACCTTGATGCGAGCGCCGATCCCATATCGCTCGCACCGCTTCTCTGTGCCGGGTTGATTGGCTGGCGC
>DASWOH010000236.1:0-1596 GCA_036398815.1 Rhizobium sp.
CCTTGGCGACGTTCTCGAGACCGGTCTTGGTACCATCGCAGGAGAACAGACCCCGGTCCTGGGCGTCAGCATAGCCGGCGGCGCTGAACGCCTGGTACACGCCAGCCGCGCTGTCGTCGTTGATCGTGACGACGACGTTCATGTTCGGGTACGCCGTCAGGAAGTTCTCGCCCGCCTCGAGACCCTTGGTTTCCGTCGTGCCGGAGGCGGTAATCGCGATCTTGCCTTCGGGGAGAAGCTCGCCCAGCGCCTTGCGGATGCCGTTCGCACGCTGGGTGAGGAACTCGGACTCGGGAAAGTCAACAAGCCCGATGACCGGCTCGATGCCCTTGGCCACCAGGTTGGTCTTCGCCCACTTGGCGGCAGCCTCGCCGATCTTGTAGCCAAGCTCGGTGTTGGAGGCGGTGAAGGAGAAGTTGTAGGGCGCGTTGGGAATCGTGTCGAAGGTCACCACGGCCATCCCGGCGTCCGAAGCATTCTGGAGAGCCTCGGCGGCGTCGTTGGGATTCATCGGCAGGGTGAGAATTGCGTCGTAGCCGGAACTGGTGAAGTTCTCGATCTGCTGGATCATCGTGGCGACGTTCATGTCGTAGAAGACCAGGGTGGCCTTGGCCCCCATCTGCTCGGCCTTCTGCACCATGTGGTTGCCCATCACGCTGATGACCTGGGTCGTCGCCTGGTTCATCACGATGCCGATCTTGAGCTCGTTCGCCGGCTTCATGTGCGGGTTCTTCGCTTCTTCGGCCCAAGAAGCGGTCGAAAAGACGGCGGTCGACAGCACAAGCAGTGCCGTTGCAAGATTTTTCCTCATCGTCCTACTCCCATTAGGTAACTGTCAGATCCCGGTTCACGTCAAGCTCCTCACCTGAAGCCAAGACCGAGCAGCGTATAGGACATTTTCAAACATTTGTCAATATTTGTATTTCTGATTTTTTTGTTTTATGTTGTTTTCTGGCAATGCGCAACGATCAGGGTTTCGGAGCAAGGTTTGGCGCTCCAAACCCGAGAGGCCGAAGACGAACCCTTCCTCGACCGGTTATATGTTAGCGTTCGACGTCGACAGGCACGTTTTGCCCGGCATGCCAGCCAAGACTCTGCGAGGAAAAATGTCCGTTCATCTTGTATTCGATCTTGGAGCCGGGAGCGGCAGAGCGATATTGGTGGATTTCGACGGCGAGAAGATCAGTTTTTCGGAAGTTTACCGGTTCTCGGGAATTGAGACCCGATTTCCGGATGGTCCACACTGGGATTTCAATCGCCTGCTGCGTGAAGTGGAGACCGGGTTGGGCTACGCCGCCCATCTCGGCAAGAAGATCGACTCCATCGGCGTCGACAGTTGGGGCGTCGACTACGTCCTGATGGATGGCGCGGGCATTCTCGAAGCGTTTCCCTTCCACTACAGACATCCTCGCTCGCAACGGGGATTCGATAGCTTGCCGGCTACGGCGATAGAACTATTCGCCCGCACGGGCTCCCAGATCCTGCCCATCAACACGATCTATCAGTTGCACAGCGCCTCTCGAGAGGATTCCGCCCTGCTGCAAAGCAGCAAACATGCGCTGATGATAGCGGATGCGGTAAACTACCATCTGACGG
>DASWOH010000237.1:0-23383 GCA_036398815.1 Rhizobium sp.
ATCTGGCCGGAGCGGAGCCAGTCCGCCAGATAATCCGGCTCGTTGTCGACTTCCGCCGCCACGGCAGGCAGCGGCAGCACACTGGAGGCCATCAGGCCAAGGAAGGTTCGACGGGTTACCACGCGCGCAATTCCTGAACATCGGCGCCGCGGCGAGCGCGCACGAAATGACCGCCGCCAAGATCTGCATAGGCGAGATCCCCGCCGTCTTCTTCCGCAAAATGCGGCCCCCAGCTCTGCTTGGCGGCCGGACCTTCGCTGTTCAGCGCGGAGAAATCAAGCGGCCGGTCGAGATCGGGGAAGGGGACGGCGGCGAGCAGCGAGCGGGTATAGGGATGGACCGGATCGCGAAGGATGATCTCGCGCGGCGCGATTTCGACGATGCGACCGCGGGCCATGACGGCGATGCGGTCCGCCATGTAGTCGACAACGGCGAGATTGTGGGAAATGAACAGATAAGTAAGGCCAAGTTCCCGCTGCAAATCCTTGAGAAGATTGAGGATCTGCGCCTGTACGGAGACATCGAGCGCCGAGACCGGCTCATCGAGGATCAGAAGCTTCGGCCCAAGCGCCAGGGCGCGCGCGATACCGATGCGCTGGCGCTGGCCGCCGGAGAAGCTGTGGGGATAGCGGCTCAGATAGTGCTGATCGAGCCCGATCGCCTGCATCAGCCCCCTGACTTTCTCCTTGCGCTCGGCGCTGTCGCCGTGCCGATGGATCTCCAGGGGCTCGCTCAGGATATTGCGGATCGTCATGCGCGGCGACAGGGAGGAGACCGGGTCCTGGAACACCATCTGGATCTTTGTCCGCAAATCCATGAGCGCATCGCCCTTGACGGCCAGCACGTCGATCTTGCCGTCGCCGTCGTCGAAGCTTACCGAGCCGCTGTCCACGCTGACGGCGCGCATCAGGATCTTGCTGACCGTCGTCTTGCCGCAGCCGCTTTCGCCGACGAGACCCAGACATTCGCCACGGCGGATATCGAAACTGACATCGTCGACCGCGCGGAACTTCGTTCCTTCCCGCCGGCCGAACAGCCCGCTTCCCTTGGACGTGTAGGTCTTGACGAGATTGCGCACCGAAAGCAGCACTTCGGGCGCGGCCTTGCCGCTGGCATTGGCCTTGGCGATTTTCTTCTTGCCCGAAAAAGTGCCTAGATCGACCGGCACATCGCGCAGCGATTTCAGCCGCTCGCCGGGTTTCATGTCGAAATGCGGCACGGCCGACATCAGCGCCCGGAGATAACGATGCCGAGGCTGGCGGAAAATGGTCTCGACCGGCCCGGCCTCCATGATCTCGCCGTGATAGATGACCACGACTTCGTCGGCCATGTTGGCGACGACGCCGAGATCATGGGTGATCAGCAGCATGGCCATGTTGAACTTCTGCTGCAGGCCGCGCAGCAGGCCGAGGATCTGTGCCTGGATGGTGACGTCGAGCGCCGTCGTCGGCTCGTCGGCGATCAGTAGCGCCGGATTGCAGATCAGCGCCATGGCGATCATCGCGCGCTGCCGCATGCCGCCTGACAGCTCGAACGGATACATGTCGAAGGTGCGGTGCGGATTCTGGAAACCGACGAGGCTGAGCATCTCCTCGGTCTTCTCGCGCTGCTCTGCCCTGTCGAATGCGGGATTGTGGATACGAAGGGCCTCGCTGATCTGGTTGCCGACCGTATGCAGCGGCGACAGCGAGGTCATCGGTTCCTGGAAGATATTGGCCATGCGCGCGCCGCGCATCTGGCGGATCGCGATGCCGTCGCGCGGTAGTTGGAGAATGTCGGTCGTCTGACCGTCGAGCGGATCGGTGAACAGAATACGGCCGCTCGCCTGCGCGGGCGTCGGCAGGATGCCCATGATCGACTGGCTGATGATCGACTTGCCGGAACCGGACTCGCCGACCAACGCCGTCACCTTGCCGGGAAGAACCCGCAAGTTGGCGTTTTTCACCACGCGCAACTTGTCCCCGTAAATCGAGAACGAGACGTCGAGGTTCTCGATACGCAATAAATCAGTCCCTGACGCCATGCCTGTGTAGTCCCGCTTGCACGACCTTATATGGCCCCGTTCGGCACACTAACGTAGGCCATAACAGGTGTCCAGTTGGTCAAAGCGGGACTTGAACAGTAAAAAAACTGTCACTTTTCCAATGATCTATCGAGAAATGCTCAACTAAGTATACCTGATTATCATTGAGCGAACTTTTCGACTTGCGGGCGGTTCTCGAACTTCTTGGCGTCCCGATGCAGCAGAATGACCTGTTCGGCTTCCGACAGAGCGTCGATAGCCGCATCGTGAAAAACTTCCGCCGTGCCGTTCAGCGCGGCGTTGGCCTTTGGATGCACGACCGTGAAACGCTGTCGCACACCGCGCAGCCGCTCCTCGCCGAGCGTCACCCATTCACTGCCGGTATAGCCGGAGAAAGCCTGGCTTGCGACGACTTCCGTCGAATATTTCTTGGTCAGCGCTTGCAGCCGCTGCACCTCGTTGACGGCCGCGCCGAAGGCCGAGAAGGTCAAGCGGTCCTTCAGCCCGACATTGCCGAACATGACGTTGCCGACATGCAGGCCGATGCCGTAGCGGACTTCGCTCAGACCACGTGTATGACGATCCCTGTTCAGCGCCGCGACGCGGCTCTGGGCCTGGAAAACGGCAGATAGCGCCGCCTCGCATGCGACCCTGGAGGGGTCCTTATGGCGGCCGCAAGGATAGACGGCGAGGAAGCCGTCGCCGAGAAAACTCAAAATCTCGCCGCCGTTGCGGTTGAACGGCGCGGCGATGGCGTCGAAGAATTCGTTCAGCGTATCGATATAGGCTTGGCGGCCTTCCTTCTCGGCGTAAACGGTCGATTGCCGCATGTCGCCCATGACGAGGGCAGCACGGATCGTCTCGCCGTCGCCACGGCGGACCTGGCCGTTCAGCACGCGCTTGCCGGCATCACCGCCAAGATAGGTGGTCAGCATGTTGTTGGCGAGCTTGCCGAGAACCGCCATCTTGGCCGCCATTGCAAGGTGGTTCTGCATGCGCATCAGCGCGCCGATCATTTCCTCGCTGAAGCCGCTGATGCTGTCGGTCGACCAGGAGCCCATCATCCCCTGGGCCGAACCGGCGCCGAAGGTCTGCACGAAGGCGATGTAGTCGGTGATCTTTTCTTGGCGCAGATCCTCAAAGACCGGAAATTCCAGCGGCCCGTCGACGTCGATGCGGCGGCGCAGATGCAGGAGATTGTTGGAAAGCAGGTAGTAGTAAGGACTCTGCACGAAGCGTTCCGGCTTGTCGTTCACATGCCGGTAGCCCTCGATCGTCAACCCGCCGGCCTGCCGCCAGGTGAAGCCGAGCGCGTCATAGAGCGGATGCAGCATCGAAAAGGTCAGGTGCACGCGGGCGATCGGCAGCCCGGACGCCGCCATGCGTTCGCAGAAACCGCGAACGATACTCTCCAGGTTTTCACCGGTCAGCGCTGCCTGCGTCAGCCACTCCGCGACCTTGTCCAGAAAAATATCGGAAACACTCGAATGAACTGTCATCGTCCCCACGGCCTATCCTTGCAATCAAAAGAGCTGCTCACCCTCGGCGACGCTCTACCGACCAAATGATGTGGGCGCGGCGGCGACGTCGTGTCCAAGCCTATCGGCACAGGTCGGATAAGTGAATCATGCGACACGCAACGGCACACTTCCCCGAAACTCCAAATTGCGCCGACGCTGTGATAAGATTCCCTGCGCCTTCCTCGCGCTTCGGCGGGCATATGACGCATTGGAAAAAGGGCCGCCAGACCTGCCGGCTCTCGTTTTGTTCTCCTTCAAATAAGGTCCTCATGCCGCTGAAACAATGGTTGAAAACGGCTGGAGCCAAGAAAAATCCGCATGAGGCGAAAATCGTCACGGCATACCGGGCGATGGCAGGGGCGCGGTCTTGGTTTCGCCGGCATGCAGCTTCTCCCGCAACGCCATCGCCGCCATCGCATAGCCGCCGCTGGCGCCGTCGATGAAATGCATATGGTCGCGCATCAGTGGCGTCGGCACGAAACAGGTCATCAGCGCGCTGTCCTGCCGATGCAAACCATAACGGCAAACACCTTCCGACTCGGCTTCGCGCAACCGCGCCTCGATGCGCGAAAGATGCGCCGAGTCGACATCGATCGTCATCTTCAGCCCATCGTCGAATTTGCGGAAATCGGAATTCGCGGCGAGGTCGCGCCGGTAGACCTTGGCGTCGAAGGTCGCGGCGCGGATGCCGAACTTGTCGAGAATGTAGACGAGAACGATCTGGGCGGCGATCGCGAGCTTCCGCCGCCAGCGACTGTCGGCCGGTGCCGTGGCGCGAGCCTCGATCTCGGCGCCTTTGAAGGCAAGCGCCGGCGTCGGACCTTCGACCGGGACGGGATGGCCGTCGCGGTTCTGCTCCATGGAAATGGCGATGATGTCGGTCACCAGCCGTCGAAATTCCGGGCCGCTGCCCGCAGCGTCCGGAACGGCGATGATCGAGACGATCTCGCCATTATGCGCCTTGATCGGGCTCCATCGGCAGGAGAGGCCGGTCAGATCCGGCCGTGTCGCCGCCGGCGCCGCCTCGACGGCAAAGCGCCCCGCCTTCATCTGCCTTTCCGCCCAGCTCGCGCCGCCGCCGGAGAACATGGCATAGGAGACGAATTCGCTGGGGCTGAAACGGGCGACGCGCACATCCAGTCCCTCGGCGCGGATATCCGTCATCGGCACCAGCGCGGTGCGCAGGCTGAGCTGCAGTTCCTCCGTCACCCAGCTCCGCACCGCCGCCAGCGCCTCCCGAGCACGCTCTCCGCCGGAGGGAGGAATGGCCACCAGAGCGCCGTCGCCGCCGAAGACGAAGGGATAGTCGCCCTTGTCGAGCGCGTTGAGCACGGCGGAAATCACGCTGGCGCCAGCCATGTTGACGGATTTGTAGCGGCCCGAGGCGATGGCCTTTGTCGAGCTGACGATATCGGCAACCGCCAGGAGCCAGTCATCCGGAAGCGGCCGGTAATTATCGCTGTCGGTGACGCCCTCGAAACGGGTGAAAACCGGCAATGCACGGAAGAAATCGTCGTTCTGGTCGGCCATGACACATCCCCCTTATATGCGCGCCGCAACAAACTATCCCTACAGCAACCGCGTTGAAAAACCAGCGGGCGGTCGACGCGGCGATATCCGCCATGCTACTCCGGCTCAGAGAGACATCACCACGTCAAGGACAAGACAGATACGATGAGCCGCCTGGATAGTTTCATCCGCCGCCTGACCGCGCAGCGCGACATTCTCAACGCTATTGCAGACGAGGTTAAAATGCTGGACGGTCCCGTGCTGGAACTCGGGCTCGGCAACGGGCGCACCTTCGATCACCTGCGCGAGCTTTTTCCCGACCGCCGCATCGTTGCCTTCGACCGCGCCGCCAATGCCTATGGTCCGTCGATGCCGGAGGCCGGCAATCTCGTGCTTGGCGAGATCAGGGACACCGCCAGGGATTTTATCGGCATCGGTGCATCGCTTGCCCATGCCGATATCGGCACCGGCTATGAGGACAAGGACGCGGTGACCTTGACCTGGCTCCCCGAGATCATGGCGGGCGTGCTGGCCTCGCGCGGTGTCGCCGTCAGCGGTCTGTCCCTCGATCATCCCGATCTCGAACCATTGCCTTTGCCGCCAGGCGTGAAGGCGGGGCGCTATTTCATCTATCGGCGCCGCTAGAGCAATTCCAGGAAAAGTGCGTAGCGGTTTTCTGTCCGGAATTGCGTCGAAACAATGGGCTAGAGCGGCAAAGCGATTCTGTGAAGCGCTGAACCGCCCTCGCCGTCAACGCAGGAACAGGACGTCGAACTGCTCGCCCTCCGTCGGCAGGTCCGCGACCTTCATCGGCACACTGCGATCTTCGAAAAAGGCGAGGCATTCCGTATAGTGGCCGGCAAGATCGGCGATGAAGGCGCTTGTCTGTTCCTTGCCGTAGAAAGTCGGCGTGAATTCCATGTAGAGCGGCACCTTGAGGGCCATCAGCGCCTGCATGGACCTGACGGCGACGGGCTCATAGCCCTCGATATCCATCCAGATCAGCCCGATATCCGCAGCCTCGACGCCGGCCCCGCCGAGAATATCGGCAACCGGCCGTACCGGCACGGAAATCTTCTCGTCGCTCGGGCCTTGGCGCAAGGCGCTGCTTTTGCCGTGGTTCTTGTGGTTCAGATAGAAATCGAGCCGCCCGTCGCGGTCGCCGGCGGCGCAATTGACCGCCGTCACCAGATCCTGAAACCCGTTATCGGCGATATTGACCGAGAGAAGCCGGAAATTGCGCGGGTCTGGCTCGACGGTGACGATACGGCGATAGGCGCCGCTGAGCGCGAAATAGCAGGTCTGCGTGCCGATATTGCCGCCGAGTTCGAGCAGCACGGTTCCCTTGCGCAACAGCCCGCGCTCGCGCAGCACGGTCAGCAGCCGGTCGACATGATCGCGTTCGAAATGCCCCTTGCGGAAGACCTTGCGGCCAATGTAATCGGCCGGCGAAAAACTCATGACATGATCGCCGCAATCCACCGTCATCGTCTTCACGCGTGGGCCGATGGCGCTGATCAGGATGTCGCGGCCGAGGCGGGTGTCGAACAGGCGCGTGGCAATGCGATCCCTGGTCTTGCGAAGGGTGCGCCTCCAGAATTTTTTCGTCAGAATCTTAATGTCGGACATTGAGCGCCATCCCTACACGCCTGAACGCTCTATGCAAAGCGGGCAGTCTCTTCCTTCCGAACGATATAGACGCGCAGCGGCTCGCCGCGGCCGCGAACGGCAATTTCCCGGCTTTCGATGCCGGCGATATCGACACCGGAAAGGCTCGCTACGGGTTCGGAAAATACGAGCGTGCAGTTGAATTCCTTGGCGACGCTTTCGAGACGACTGGCGACGTTGACCGTATCGCCGATCGCCGTCACGTTCTTGACATTGCCGTAGCCCATCGAGCCGACCACCGCCGAGCCGGTATGCAGGCCGATGGCGATTTCGAGCGGAGCGCCCAGGTCGTCCGCCAGTTCCGCGCTCAACTTGTCGATTTCACGGACGATCTCGGCAGCCGCCTTCAGCGCCTGACGGTTGGCTTCCTGCGGCGTGGTGCGCAGGCCGAACAGCGCCATGGCGCCGTCGCCGATGAATTTGTCCATCCGGCCGCCATTCTCCTCGACGATACGGCCGACGATGGCAAAGTAGCGGTTGAGCAGGAAGACGATGTCGAAGGGCAGGCGTGCCTCGGTCAGCGTGGTGAAATGGCGCAGGTCGCAGAAAAACACGACGATCTCGCGCTCGCGGCCGGGACTTGCCGTCTGGCTGTAGATGGGAATGGCCGCTTCCGCCATCGGCGTCAGAAGCGGCACGACGCTGATGTTTCCCGTCGGGCGCAACTGGCAGGCGAGACGGACATCCGGCGTGGCGCCGATCCGGTTCAGGGTCTTTTGCTCCAGCGCCTCGGGTGGCGGCAGATTGTCCGCACCCTCGATGATCTGGACACGGCAGGTGGAACATTGTCCCTTGCCGCCGCAGACGGAATAATGCGGAATGCCGCCGAGGCGGCTCGCTTCGAGCACGGTGAAGCCGCGCGGCGCGTATACGACTTCGCCGCCCGCATAGCGGATCGCCACCTGATGCTGCCGTTCGCGCAGTCTGCGATGGGTGCGGAAGGCGAAAAGGCCGAGGATCGACATGCTGAAAGCGCCGTAAAAGCCGGCGCGATAGGGCCATGTGGCGCTGCTCACTTGACTGCCCGGTACGGAGCCGGCTTCGCCAAGGCTGCGCATGTCGCTGTAATAACCGCCGCGATAACCGCGCTCGTCGTCTTGCGCCGCCTCGTGCGATATCGTCTTTCCCATGGCGGCAAAACCTAGCAGCGCAAGAACCGGCAGGGTGATGGCGAAGGACAGCATGACGGGCGCGATGGCCGTGTACCAGGCGCGATAGCGCAGCCAGAAATGGATGCCGATGCAGCCATGGATCCAGACGATCAGTAGGACGATCGACTGGCGCAGGCCGTTTGCGGGCGAGGAGACCCAGAGAGTGCGGACGATGGCGCGGTAATTGTCTTGATAGCCATAGATCTCATGCACGATGCGCGTCGCGATGATGTGGTCGATCAACAGGACGGGCACCAGCAGGCCGGTGACGATCTGGAAGGCCTCGCCCGCCGGCATGACCAGGGTGCGACGCTTGTAAAGCATACGCAGGACGAGGAGGATATGGACGATCAATGCGCCATAGAGAAGAACCGTGCCGACAGGGTTGCGCCAGACGGCCAGGAACCAATGCTGCGCATGATCGGCAACGCTGAGCGAGATCAATCCAAGGGAATGATTGGCCAGATGCATGATCACGAAAACGAAGATGATCAAACCGGAGCCAAGCCGGAACTTTCGTGCAACACGATCGGATATGATGGGTTTTCTTGCCTCTGTGGTCATCAAATCCAATTTATATTGCCCGTTCACAAGGGAACGGAAAACGGTTATCGCCTAATCATCTAGCTGCAATGCCGCATGCTGTCGAGAATGCGACCGTTGAAGCCGGGCCTTAATTGTCAAGCAACCTGTCGGAATTCGGGCATTTCCCGTCACATTTCCGGGCCAAACCATCACTTAATCGTCAACCATTGGCCTGCGCCATGAAGATCGCCTTCTACGCCCCTCTGAAATCGCCCAACCATCCCGTGCCGTCGGGCGACCGGCTGATGGCGCGGCTGATCATTGCAGCCTTCGAGACGGCGGGACACAGGGTTGGGCTGGCCTCTGAACTGCGCAGTTTCACGCCGACGCCGGAGGCGGCCCCCCGCGCCGAAATCGCCCGGAAAGCGGGAGGGGAAATCGACAGGCTGCTGGAAAAATGGCGCGGTGAGCCGCCGCCGGACCTCTGGTTCACCTACCATCCTTATTACAAGACGCCCGACATGATCGGCCCTCGGGTTGCAGCCAGTCTTGGCATCCCCTATGTCACCGCCGAGGCATCCTATGGCCGGCGGCATGACGACGACGGCTGGGGCGACAACCAGCGCCTCGTCGCCGACGCCGTACGGCAGGCCGCCGTCAATCTGTGCTTTACCGAGCGCGACCGGATCGGCCTTGCCGACGCCATCCCCGAGGGTCGATACGAACGTTTTCCGCCATTCATCGACACCGCGCCTTTCGGATCTCTGGCCGGGGAGCGTGCGCCGCATCGGCTGATCACCGTTGCGATGATGCGCCGCGGCGACAAGTTCGACAGCTACGTGATGCTCGCCCGGGCATTGGAGCTGATCCGGGATCGGGACTGGACGCTGACCGTCATCGGCGAAGGGCCGATGCGGGCGGAGGTGCGAACCCTGTTTTCCGGTCTTGACGGCGACCGCATCACCTGGCTCGGAGAACGCACGGCGCCGGAGATCGTCGCCGAGTTGCGGGCAGGGGGCATCTATGTCTGGCCCGGTTGCGGCGAGGCGTATGGCCTTGCCTATCTCGAGGCCCAGGCGGCGGGCCTGCCGGTCGTGGCGCAGGCAACCGCCGGCGTGCCGGAAGTGGTGAAGAACGAAACCACCGGGATATTGACGCCCGATGGTGATCTGAAAGCCTATGCCGACGCGATCGCGCGGTTGCTGGGCGACGACGGGGACCGGAGTGTGATGGCCCAGGCGGCCCATCGCTTCGTTCACGAAGAACGATCCTTGAGCGGGGCCTCGAAACGGCTTGAGACCATTCTGCGGAAACATCTGGGAGATTCCTAATTATGAGCGATAGAGCCGAATGGCAGCCCCTGCGTGATGAATTGCAGCGCTGGGCCGAGGCCGGGCGAAAGGCGAAGCTATGGTTCCGTGACGACGACGCCATCGAGCCGACCGAGGCGCTCGACCAATTGCTGGCGCTCTCGGACAGCTACGGCGTGCCCATGGCTCTGGCGGTCATTCCCGGCCCCACCGGCAAGCCGCTCGCCGAGCGCCTGGCACGCCAGAAGGCCCTGACGGTAACCGTGCATGGCTGGACGCATCACAACTATGCGCCGGATGAGACGAAAAAGCAGGAACTCGGCCTGCACCGCCCGCAGGCGATCGTGCTCGATGAACTCCGCCGGGGTTTCGACAAGCTCAGAGAACTTTATCCTCAGCAATTCGCGCCGATGCTTGTGCCGCCGTGGAACCGGATCGACAAGGCATTGCTGCCGGAGCTTGCGCCCTTCGGTTATCGGGCGGTCTCGGTCTATGGGCTGGCCAAACCGAGGCCGATCGCCTTGGTCAATACCCATGTCGATATCATGGACTGGCATGGCACGCGCGGAGGACGTCCTCATGGGGAGCTGGTGGACGTTTTGCTCGGCGAGCTCAAAAACCGCTTCGACGGCAATGACGAGCCGATCGGCATCCTGACGCATCATCTCGTCCATGATGCGCTCGCCTGGGATTTCATCGACACGCTATTCCGGGAAACAGCCGGTCATGCCGCCATCGAGTGGCGCCCGGTCGGCGATTTCATGAATTAAAGCTCGAGGAGTTGGCGGTCGAAAGCGGCAAAGGCGCCGGGGAAGCTTTCGCGCGCATCGCGCTGCATATCGTCCAGGTCCTTATCCGTGCGCCATTGCGCATGGTGGAAAAGCGCAAGGCGCTTCGCACCCGCCTCTTTCGCCAATCTGACACCCTCCTGCCAGGTGGAATGTCCGAAGCCCTGATGCTTCGACATCTCCGCCTCGGTGTAGGTCGTATCATAGACAGCGAGATCGGCTCCGGCCATCAGTGAGAGGGCGGCTTCGTCCATATGGCCGTTCACATGCTCGGTATCGTAGACCAGCGCGATGATCCGGCCTCCCCATTCGATGCGGTAGCCGACGCAGCCACCCGGATGGTTGAGTTTGGCGGTGTGGATGACAATGCCCGGATGCGGTTTCAGCGTATCGCCGGCCGCAAAATCACGGAAACCCATGGTAGCGCGACAGATATCCGGCTCTACGGGGAACCATGGCGGCCGCATGAACTGGCCGATCAGTTGTCGCGTCGTCGTTTTGCCTGCGAGATGGCCCGACCAGAGATCGACGCTGACCCCGGGATCGTAGATAGGCTTGAAGAAGGGCAGGCCGATCATGTGATCGTAATGCGAGTGGGTGAAGAAGATATCGACCTCGTGCACGCCATCTTTGGCGAGCGATGCCGCCGCTTCCCGGGCCCCGGTTCCGGCGTCAAAAATAATGCGCCTGCCGTCATGCCGTAACTCGATGCAGGACGTATTCCCGCCGTAACGCTCGAATTCCGGTCCAGATACGGGAATACTTCCCCGCACACCCCAGAATTTAAGCTTGAAACTATCGTTTTTCATAGAAGTTTTGACACCATTCCCCTTTCCATCAACGTAAGCACACTTTTCCTACCGTGCGAAGCCAGCAATTTTCACAAAAGCCATGCTCCTGTGAAAACTAAATCCCGTCAGTTCATCAGCCCAAATGCTCTGGCTGATGCTCAACGACACATCGCACTGGTCTAATATAAGTATGAAATGGCAAAATAGATAAAATTTCGAGCGCGCGCCCTGGTGGAAGCGGCATAACCCGCCTTTACTCCCGTCGCTGGTGACATGCGCTCTCATGGCGATGTCACGGCCCCGCAATAAAAATGTCGCAAAACTGTCATCCGGCCTGTCTAAATGTCGCCTTAATTTAAATTCGCACGACGTTTGGTTGTCAATGAACGCCCTCGCACGCCCGTCGCTTGCCGCTGTCTCAGCGGCGGAGCTTGAATTGAGCTACGGCGCGACGTCGGTGCTTCATGGTATCGATTTTTCCTTGCCCAAAGGACAGACGCTGGCGCTGCTCGGCCCTTCCGGCTGCGGCAAGACCACGCTGCTGCGGCTGGTCGCCGGCCTGCTCGCGCCGACGAAGGGACGCATCTCGATCGGCGAACAAATCGTGGCGGATGCGGCAAACGCTGCTTTCCTGCCACCGGAGCGGCGCGGGCTCGGCATGGTGTTTCAGGACTATGCCTTATGGCCGCATCTGACCGTCGGCGGCAACGTTTCCTTTCCATTGGAAATGCGCGGGGTCGGCAGGGCGGATCGCGAGAGCCGCACGTTGAGGGCGCTGGAACGCGTCGGGCTGGGCGGCTACGCTCAGCGTAAGCCGAGCGAGCTTTCCGGTGGGCAACAGCAGCGCGTCGCCATCGCCCGCGCCATCGTGGCCGAGCCGGCGCTCATCCTCTTCGACGAACCGCTCTCCAACCTCGACCGCGAACTGCGCGAAACCATGGTCGGCGAGATCGGCAATCTCATTTCCTCGCTCGGCCTCACCGCCATCTACGTCACGCATGATCATAGCGAAGCGCTCAGCCTTGCCGACCAGGTGGCGATCATGCGCGGCGGAGTGATCGAGCAACTGGCGCCGCCGGATATTCTCGTCGACCGGCCGGCAACGCCGGAAGTAGCGGATTTCCTGCGGCTCGGCTGCGTCGCCGCCGTCGAACGGCTGGACGGCGCCTGGCGGCTGGTACGCGGCGGCACGGCGATTGCCGATGCCGATGCGGCGGCTGCGGACACCACGCATGCGCTGCTGCCGATCGGCGCCATCGAATTGGTCGAGGCTTCGCTGGCGATGCTCAGCGGCACTGTGCTCCGTTCACAATTTCGCGGTGATGGCCATGTCGCGACGGTCCGCATCGGATCGGGCGAGGGTTGTACCGAACTTCAGTTGATCAGCAGGGCCAAGCTTCGTGCGGGCGAACCCGTCGGCCTGCGGATCGATCCTCAGCATGTGCGCTGGTTTTCAAGCCGAATTCATAGATAAAAGGAGATTCCGAGGATGTTCAAATCGATCAGGACCATGGCGCTCGCAGCCGCAACGGCCATGATGATGGCCGGTGTCGCGCATGCCGATATCACCGTCTATACCGCAGGTCCGCAGAGCCTCATCGACAAGCTCGCCGCCGGCTTCACGACGGAGACCGGCATCAAGGTCAAGGTATTCCAGGCAACGACCGGCAAGATCATGGCCCGCATCGAATCGGAAGCGTCCAACCCGGTGGTCGATGTGCTGATCTCGGCCTCCTGGGATACGGCGACCGATTTCACCAAGCGCGGCTGGCTCGTTGCCTACACCAGCCCGAACGCCGCAAAGGTGCCGGACTTCCTGAAGACCGATACCGCCGTTGCCCAGGGCGTATCCGCGCTCGGCATCGCCTGGAACCCGAAGAGCAACACGCCGAAGCCGAGCGAATGGGCCGATCTGACCAAGCCGGACTACAAGGATCTGGTCAATATTCCGGACCCGGCCCAATCCGGCTCGTCCTTCGAGCTGACGGCCGCCCTGCAGGGCATGGATGGCTGGAAGCTGTTCGATGATCTCAAGGCCAATGGCGCGATCGTCGCTGGCGCCAATGCCGATGCGTTGAACCCGGTTCTGCAGGGTGCCAAGGCCGCCGTCTTCGGCGCCGTCGACTATATCGCCATGGCCGGCAAGGCAAAGGGCGAGGATATCGAAGTGATCTTTCCGTCCTCCGGTACGGTCATCGCGCCGCGCCCGGCCATGATTCTCAAATGGTCGAAGCAACAGGACGAGGCCAAGAAGTTCATCGACTACATGCTTTCCGACGAAGGCCAGACAGCGGTCGCCGATACCTATCTGATGCCGTCGCGCACCGACATTCCGGCCAACCGCCCGCTGGTCGGCGATCTCAAGTTGTTGAAATACGACAGCCAGGCGATCTACGGCAAGCGCAAGGACACGCTGAAGGAATTCGCCGACAAGTTCGCGAAGTAAGGTCTGAACAGGATGAAAGCGAACGGCGTCAGCGGCGCAGCACCCGCGGCATGGCTGGCGACGGCCAGTCTGATGCTGGTGGTCGCGGTGCCGTTCGCCGCCATCGTCCTGCAGGCTATTTTCCCCGAGATCGGGCAGGGCTCCCTTGCGGCGCCCTTCTCGCAATTCTTCGCGACGCTCGGTGACAGCGCGCTTTTGACGATGAGCCGCAACACCCTGATCCTCGGCTTCGGAGTCGTGCTTTTCTCGGCGCTGCTGGCCGTCCCGCTCGGCGTCTGCCGCGCGCTCTACAAGGTGCCTTTTGCCGCCTTCTGGGATGTGGTTCTGCTCGTCCCGTTCATGATCCCGCCCTATATCGCCACGCTCGGCTGGATCATGACGCTGCAACCGCGCGGCTATCTACAGCAATTGGCGGGCTTCAACCTCGCGCCTGTGCTTTTCTCGCTGTTCGGCATGACCTTCGTCATGGCGATGAACACGTTTCCCATCGTCTATTTCGCCGTCTCGCGCACGGTGGAGGCTGTCGGCTCGCGTTATGCCGATATCGGCCGCGTCTTTGGGGCCTCGCCGGCGCGCTCCTTCTGGCGCATCACCCTGCCGCTCTCGGCTCCTGGCCTTGCCGGTAGCTTAATGCTGGTCTTCGCCGCCGCGATCGAGGAATACGGCACGCCGGCCGCCCTCGGGGGGCGCGCGAAATTCCAGGTGCTGGTCACCGGCATCGACCTGCGCGTTTCCGACTGGCCGATCGACCTGCCGGGAGCCGCGATCCTGTCGATCGTGCTGGTCGCCATGTCGTTGATCACCTTCCTGCTGCAGCGCTGGATCCTGGCGCGGCGTTCCTATGAGACCACCGGCGGCAAGCCGCAAAACAAGGACAAGCGGCCGCTCGGCGCGTCGAAGATCCCCGTTTTGATCGCCTTCGCCGTGGTCGCTTTCCTCGCAACCGGCGTGCCGCTGCTCGCCATTCTCGCCACCGCGTCGTCCAAGACCATTTCCGGCGGGCTGACGCCCGGCAATCTTGGTTTCGACAATTTCCTTGCCGTCTTGAAGGACAGCGCCGGCGCGCTGCAGGCGTTTGGAAACAGCATGGCGCTCGGCATCGGAACCGCGCTTCTGACCGGCCTCATCGGTGTGCTTGCGGCCTACACCACCGTCAAGACGCGCTATCGCGGCCGGATGATCCTCGACATCATGACGATCCTGCCGAATGCGCTGCCGGGCATCGTTGTCGCCGTGGGGCTGATCCTGGCCTGGAATATGCCGGGCCTGCCGTTCACGCCCTACAATACCGGCTTCATCCTGCTGCTTGCCTATTGCTGCCTGCTGCTGCCGCAGCCGGTGCGTTATACCACCGCCGCCTTCCTGCAGATCGGCGACAATCTGGAAGCGGCGGCGCGCGTCTGCGGCGCCAGCAGCTTCACCGCCTTCCGACGCATCATGCTGCCGCTGGTTTTCCCCAGCCTGGCGACGTCGATGCTGCTCGTCTTCGCGGTCGCCTCGCGTGAACTCGTCGCCTCGATCGTCGTCGCGCCCGTCGGCATGCAGACGATCGCCACCTTCATCTGGCGGCAATTCGAGCAGGGATCGATCAGCCTCGGCATGGCGATGGCGTTCATCACCATTATCATCACCACGCTGCTGCCGCTCTGCCTGATCGGCCTCATGCGCCATGTTAGCGTCCTTCAGGACTGAGCAAGCTAAAAGCCCATAGGCCGATATTCGGATATGCTGAATTGACGCGAACGAGCCGCCGCCGAAGCAACGGCGACCGCGGTTGTGGTCTTATAGGGTCGCGGCCGACTGTGCCGCCTGTTCGTAATAGCCCGACAGCGCCCTCAGATGCGACGCAATGTCGGAAAGATCGTCCTGCGACAGGCCGGAAACCTTGGTTGCTTTCACCAATAGCCGCTCGCGATGACGGACCGAATGGATGATCAGAATCTCGACCGGCGAGAGGCCGGGAACGCCGGCCGCATCTGGCTGATATAACGGCCGAGCACCGGCGGGAGATAGGCATCGACCACCGTCGTATCGCCACGGCCGATCAGGCGGATGCCATAGACGGCGGCATCGCGATAGGCCTCGGGATTTTCCGACAGGATCTTGCGGGCGTGCAATTCTCCCGAGGGATCGCGCCCCACGATATCGGTGAAAGTGCCGCCACGGTCGATCCAGAAATCCCAATGACCCGAAGTGTTCTCCGACAAATCCGCCTCCAGCAGAACAGCGCTCATAACGATGACAATATTATGAATCGGCAAACCTAGGCTTTCCGGACGGATTTGACCAAGATGAAGCCTGCTGTGAGTGCGACCTAATCCTCAAAGCGGCTCGTGGCGTCACGATCACGGTCGTATCGTCTCATGAGCGGAAACGGCGGCAACCAGGATTCGCGACGGATGGTCCAGAGTTCGTAGGTTGGTATCAATTGGTCGGGGGCATCCAGCGATCCTAGATTCACTTCGATCTCGTCCGCGGTGCGGGCGAAAACGGGCGAGCCGCAGCGAGGACAGAAAAAACGCCCGGCGTAGTCGCGTGTTTCGCCATCGATCGTCACCGCATCCTGAGGGAAGATCGCGGAAGCGTGAAAAAGCGCGCCATGATGCTTGCGGCAGTCGAGACAGTGACAAAGGCCGACCCGGTATGGGCGTCTTGACGCCACGATTCGGACGTTGCCGCACAGGCAACCGCCGGTGAATCGGTCCATGATGCGCCTCCTCTAAAAACAAGCAGACGGAATGTTTATGACGAACAGAACTGTCATTGCAATTGCCCGCTGCGGACGGGGACGCGCCGTTCAATTGCATTGTAAAGCCGCGCCGCCGTTGGCGCACGTCTTAAGAGCGGATGCGCTAGTGCAGCCCGCCGACGCCGAGGAAGCGTTCGACGGCATGGTGATCCTGAGCAAGCGCCGCAGGCGTCCCCCTCCAGGCAAGCCGCCCACGCTCCAGGATGATGACGTCGCTCGCAAAATCCAGCGCGCTTTGAATGCGCTGCTCCACGAGAAGAATGGTCATGTCGCCTGTCCTGGCGAGCTTGGCGAAAGCCGCCATCAATTCCTCGCAGATGACGGGCGCAAGCCCTTCCAGCGGCTCGTCCAGAAGCAGGACAGAGGGACGGCCGAGGATCGTACGGGCGGTCGACAGCATCTGTTGCTCGCCGCCTGAAAGCTGGCCGCCGAGATTCTTCCGGCGCTCCTTCAGGCGCGGGAACATGTCGTAGGCCTCCTGCAGCGCGCTCTTCGGTCGTCCTTTCAGTCCGACGGAGAGGTTTTCCTCAACCGTCAGCGTCGGAAAGACATCGCGCGTCTGAGGCACGTAGCCGAGGCCCTGATGGGCGCGTCTGGCGCTCGGCAGCCCGGCAATCTCGGACGAACCCAGGCGGATGCGGCCGTCATAGCGCCGGGTCTGGCCGGCGAGCGTGGCAAGCAGCGTACTCTTCCCCATGCCGTTGCGGCCGAGCACGGCAAGCCGGCCGCCCGCAGGCACGGAGAAGGAAACGCCTTCCAGCACCCGCGTTGGACCATAACCGGCCGAGAGATTTTCCACTTCAAGCGGCGTGGCCGGCATTGGCGTAGCTCCCCAGATAGGCTTCGCGCACCCGCGTATCCTTGGTGACGTCGGCGGGCGAGCCGTCGAAGATGATGGTGCCGGCGGCGAGCACGACGACGCGCTTGGCGAATCGGAAGACCAGATCCATGTCGTGCTCGATCATCAGCACGGCGAGATCGTCGGGCAGATCGGCCAGCGCCTGTTCGATACGGCCGGTATCGCTCTGCGGCACGCCGGCGGCGGGCTCGTCGAGCAGGAGCACCTTCGGCTTCAAGGCCATGGCGACGGCGATCTCCAGCAATCTCTGCTGGCCATAAGCGATTTCGCTCACCTTGCGATGCATGAGATTGGCAAGGCCAAGCGTGCCCAGGAGATCGCCGGTCTCGTCCATGACATCGCGCATGGCGAGGAAGTTGCCGAACATGCGACCGGCACGGCCGGTGCGCTGCAGCACGGCAAGCGCCACATGCTCGGCCGGCGTCATATCCTGGAAAAGCCGCGTCACCTGGAAAGAGCGCACCAGTCCGCGCCGGACACGGCCGATGGCATCGAGCTTCGTCACCGTTTCGCCGCCAAGGCGAACCTCGCCGGAATCCGGCCGCAGGTTACCGGTGACCAGATTGACGAAGCTGGTCTTGCCCGCGCCGTTCGGCCCGATCAGCGCGACACGATCGCCCGGCGCCATCGACAGGCTCACGTCATTCGTCACCGTCAGCCCGCCGAAGGCTTTCTTCAGATGATTGACCTCGAAGACCGCGCTCATGAACGAGCCTCCCGGCGGCGGGCGATATAGGCCGCGGCCGTGCCATAAATGCCCTTCGGCGCAAACAGCACGACGAGGATCAGCAGCAAACCGACGATGGTCAGCCAATGGAAGGGGTTGGCGGCGGAGACATAATCCTCGAACAGCATGAAGATCAGCGTGCCGGCAAGCGCTCCGAACAGCGAGCCGGTGCCGCCGAGCACGAGCATGACCAGCGCCTCGGCCGATTGCGTGAAGGAGAGGCTGTCGAGGCCGACCACCTGCGTCGAGATCGCGTTCAGCGCACCGCCGACGCCGGCGACGGCGCCCGAGATCACATACATCTTGATCAGCGTGATCTTCGGCGAGGCGCCCATGGCGCGGATGCGCAGCGGGTCCTGGCGGATACCGCGACAGAGCATGCCAAAGGGTGAGCGCACCAGAAAACGCAGCAATATCAGGGTGACCAATAGAAGCGCCACGCCGTAGAGATAGGCCGTATGCCCGTAAAGATCGAATTCGAACAGACCGAACAGCGGGTCGATGGAAATGCCGGACAATCCATCACTGCCGCCGGTCCAGCCGGACGCCTTGTTGGCGAACTCGTGGAAGAGATAGATCAGCGCAATCGACAGCACGAGTTGCGGCAAGCCATGCGCTCTCAGAATGACGATGCCGCAGATCAGCCCCGCGACGGCGCCGGCGACGATGCCGACCAGCGTCATCAGCAGGGGATCGTTGATACCGTAATGTGCCGAAGCGATGCCGGCGGCATAGGCACCGGCGCCGAAAAGTGCTGCATGGCCGAGCGTCGCCACGCCGCAATAGCCGGTGACGAGGTCGAGCGATAGAACGAGCAGGGCGATGGCGATCAACCGCGTCAGGAGCGCGAGATTGTCCGGGAACAGCAGGTAGCCGACCGCCGCCAAAATGAGGATGACCGCTATTGCAATGCCATCGCGCCCAAGGGCACGGCGGTTGCTGGCGGCAGCGATGGTCTCTCGATCCATGGTCAACGCCATATCACTTCGTCCTTCCGGCTAGACCGCGCGGGAAGACGCAGACGATGGCGATGACGGCGAGGTAGAAGAAGAACTCGCCATATTCCGGCATCAGGTAACGACCGGTGGTGTCGATGCAGCCGAGGACAAGGCAGGCAAGCAGCGCCCCCCCGATCGAGCCGGCGCCGCCGACCGAAACAACGACAAGGAAAGTGACCATGTAGCGGAGAGCGTAATAGGGCTCGACCGGCAGGAACTCGGCGCCGACGACCCCACCGAAGGCGGCAAGCCCGACGGCGACGGCGAAGCTGACGGCATAGACGATCTCCGTCCGTACGCCGAGGGCTGCCGCCATCGAGGCATTGTCGACGGAGGCGCGAAGCTTCACGCCGAACGACGTCTTCTCAATGGTGAACCATAGCGCCAGGGCGACGATGAGCCCGCAGACGATCGCAAAGAGGCGATGCGTGCCGATGGTGCGGAAACCGAGATCGACGGAACCTTGCAGATCGGCCGGCAGCGGAATGGTCTTCAGCGTCGGTCCGAAGACATAATTGGCTATGCCGATAATGCAGAAGGTGATGCCGATCGTCATCAGCACCTGCGTCAATTCCGGCGCGCCATAGATACGGCGGTAGAGCAGCCGCTCGATCGGGATGGAGATGATCACCGTGCCGACCACAGCCAGCAGAACCGTGACGGCATAGCCCAGGCCGAGATCCCGCGCCGCGTAGGAGGCGATATAGCCGCCGATCATGGCAAAGGCGCCATGGGCCAGATTGACGACGCGCATCAGCCCCATGGTCACGGACAGGCCGATGGAAATCACGAACAGCACCATGCCGTAGGCGAGGGCATCGACTGCAATGCTAAGCACGGTTTGCATGGGATAGCTGGTCCGTTCGTTCTTGCTCTTGCCATTATCTTCCTTGGCGGGAACGGACGCGAGCCGCCCGTTCACTCCTATATGCGAAGAATGAAGGAAGAGCGGCTTACTTCACTGCCGCGAGACCGGGATCGCCCTGTTTTTCGAAGGTCTGGACTTCCTTGTTGTAATAGGTGCCGTCGGCGGCCTTGGCGACTTCGCGCAGATAGATGTTCTGGGTGATATGCCGGCTTTCCGGATCGATGGTCACCGGACCGCGCGGGCTGACCCAGGAGAGACCCTTCACCGCATCGACGGCCTTCTGCGCATCCTGCTTGCCGCCGGTCGCCTCGATCATCTTGTAAATGACGTGCATGCCGTCGAAGGCGCCGACTGCCGGGAATGTCAGTTCAGCCGGGTTGCCGATTGCCTTGTCGGCGGCGGCGACGAAGGCCTTGTTTTCGGGAGAGTCGTGCGAAATTGCGTAATGAAAGGTCGTCTGCATTCCGAGCGCTGCGTCGCCAAGCGCCGGCAGATCGGATTCCTGCGTCAGGTCGCCGGGCGAAAACAGCTTGATGCCGGCACCCTTCAGGCCGTTTTCATTGTAAGCCTTGACGAAGCCGAGCGTGGTCGGGCCGGAGGGCAGGAAGGCAAAGACGCCCTGCGCGCCGGAATCCTTGATGCGCTGCATGATCGGGCTGAAGTCATTGGTCGACAGCGGCATGCGCACCGTCTCGACCACCTGGCCGCCGATCTTCTCGAAACCCGCCTTGAAGGCGTTTTCCGCGTCGACGCCGGGACCGTAGTCGCTGACGACAGAGATGACCTTGTTGACGCCGCCGTCATGCGCGACCTTGGCGATCGGCGTCGAGGTCTGCCAGGTCGTGAACGAGGTGCGCACCACCAGCGGGCTCTTGGTGACGATCGCCGATGTCGCGGCATTGAAGATCACCATCGGCACATTGGCCTGCTTGAGGATCGGCGTCACCGCCATGGCGTCCGGGGTGAAATAGAAGCCGGCGAGATACTGCACATGCTCCTTGACCACCAGTTCCTGCGCCGATGACTTCGACTGCGCTGGATCGGCCTGCGGCACGTCGCGGTAGATCACCTCGATCTCGTGATCGCCGACCTTCTTGCCGTTCATGGCCATATAAGCATCGATACCGGCCTTGAAATTCTTGCCCTGCAGGGCGAATGGCCCCGAAAACGGCCCGATGACGCCGACTTTGATCGTGTCGGCATAGGCGGCGCTGCTGATGGCGATAGCCGCTATGACGGCCAAAACAACCCGTTTCATATTTTTCTCCTCCCCTGCCAGCCTGCTCCCCGAGGCAAGCTTGCTTTTACGCAAATCTGCGACGGTCAATCTGGCATACGAAATAGTGATGTAAAATGAAATAAACGCTTGTATCGATAATGCTAGGGTTATGTTTATGTCTTGAATTTCAACTCAGGAATCTATTCCCAGCCGCCTCACGTTCCCGATCAATTCCCGCGCCGATCGCAGCGAGGCGGCCGTCGCCATCACCATCTGCGGCAAGAGCAGCCATTCGAGCGTCCAGGCGGCACCTGAGCGTTCCTGCTCGTGCACGAGGGATTGATGGATGCCGGAGAGCTGGACGGCGTTGAAGCTGGCAAGCGAGACCAGGGTCTCGGCTGCGACCGGGTTCTGCTTGTGCGGCATGGCGGAGGAGCCGCCGCCGCCGGCAAGCTCGATTTCCTCGCCGGTCTGCGCCAGAAGCGCGACATCCTGGCCGATCTTGCCGAGACTGCCCGAAATCAGGGAGAGCAGGCCGGCGAACTCGGCAATGCCTCCTCGCTGGCTCTGCCATTGCGGTGCGTCGGTGAGATCGAGTTCCTGCGCCAGTGATGCCCTGATATCGGCGGCATTCGATCCAAGTTTTTCCAGCGTGCCAACCGCGCCGCCGAACTGGAGGGGGAAGCTCTCCTGCGTCAGCCGGTCGCGATATGTGTCGAGCGGCGTGCGCCAGGCGCGCAACCGGTCGGAAACGGTCATCGGGATGGCGGCTTGCATGCGGGTGCGGCCCATCAGCCGGTTCGCACCACATTGCTTGTCGAGTTTTTCGAGCCCGGCCGTGACAGCGAAAAGACGACCGGTCAGCAGGAAAGCAACAGCCTTCAAGCGAATCATCAGACTGCTATCGATGACGTCCTGGCTGGTGGCGCCGAAATGCACATGTTGCCCGGCATCGCCGCCAACGGCCTTGCGCAACTGCTTGACGAGATCGGGAATGACGACGCCGTCCGTGGCCGTCGCTGATTTCAGGCTTACAATGTCGGGCTGGAACGTACCGCAGACTTCCGCGATCCTTTGCGCTGCCTCTTGCGGAATGACACCATGCCGCGCCTCGGCTTTGGCGAGTGCTGCCTCGAAGGCGAGCATGGCGCGGATATCGGCCTCCACTGAGAAATAAGCGGAAATCTCCCCATCGCCGAGGAGGCCGGAGAGAAACGGGTGGTCGAAGGCGGAAATGCTCATGGTCTATATATCGAGGAAAACCGTTTCCTTGTCGCCCTGCAAATGCACGTCGAACGTATAGACCGACCCTTCCTGACTGGCGATCAGGGTGGCGACACGCTGGCGATGCTCGATGCGGGCAAGCAATGGATCCTCCGCATTGGCCTTGGCTTCATCCGGAAAGTACAGGCGCGTATGCAGGCCTATATTGATGCCGCGCGCCACGATCCAAAGGGTGATGTGCGGCGCCATCTTGCGCCCGTCTTTATAAGGGACGCGGCCGGGTTTCACCGTCTCGAAGCTGAAGACGCCATCCTCGGCGCTGGTCGGGCAGCGGCCCCAGCCGGCAAAATTGGGATCGGCCGTCCCGCGCATCTCCGAAGGGCTATTGTAAAGCCCGGCGCTGTCGGCCTGCCAGATTTCGACGACGGCATCCTTCACCGGCGTACCGGCGCCGTCAATGATGCGGCCCTTGACCGTGATGCGCTCCCCAAGAGTCTTGTCGTTGACCATGGATGTGCCGAGATCGGCTTCATAGACGCCGCCGATCTCGCAATAGTTCGGGGTGAGTCCGATATGGACATAGGGACCTGCCGTCTGCGACGGCGTTTCCTTGAGGTAGCCGAGTTCCTGTACCATCAATTCCCCTCCAGCCGGTTTTCGAACAGGGTCGAACGGCGCCCGCGCAGCACAATGTCGAATTTATAGGCACGCGCGTCCATCGGGATCGTATGGCCCCAGTCGAGTGGTGCAATGAGTTGCTCGATCGCTTTTTTGTCGGGGATCGTGCCGACGATCGGACATTTCCAGATCATCGGGTCGCCCTCGAAATACATCTGCGTGATCAGCCGCTGTGCGAAGCCATGCCCGAAGATGGAGTAATGGATATGCGCCGGCCGCCAGTCGTTCGGACCGTTCGGCCAGGGATAGGCGCCGGGGCGCACGGTGCGGAACGTGTAGAAGCCCTCCTCGTCAGTGATCGTGCGACCACAGCCGCCGAAATTCGGGTCG
>DASWOH010000238.1:0-65718 GCA_036398815.1 Rhizobium sp.
ACCCGTGACCCCGATGTCGAAGATCGAGTGGAAACGCCGGTCGGTCGAGCCGCCAGTGCACGCTCAAACATTCAGTCGATCTTCGACGACGTAGATTGTTGAGGCTCGGCGCGTCGACGCTTGTGCCTATTTTGGAAGGGTATGGAGGGCTATGGAGTAGACATAGTTCTCATCGGTATCCCGCATGGCCCGCCATAGGGCCACAAATAGCCTGTTATGCGAACGATTTAATGCCGATTGCCGCCGTTTTCTCTCCATAGCCCGTTATCGGGCATGTCTATCTCAGCCCCTCGTTGGACCGGGCGAAGCTGCCAGGCGCCACGCCGAGCCGCTTGCGGAACGCGGTGCTGAAGGCACTGGCGGACTCATAGCCGATCTCGTTCGCAATGTGGTCCAGTGACTTTGCTCCATACATCAGTGCATCCTTGGCAAGCGCCATGCGCCAGCGCGCCAGATATTCGATTGGCGCGCAACCGAGCTCCTCGCCGAACCTCGCCGAAAAGGCCGAGCGCGACATGCCGGCAATCCCTGCAAGTTCCGCTACCGTCCAGTTCGCGCGGACGTCCGCGTGCATGGCGGCCAATACGCGGGCAAGGCTGGGGGTACGCATCCCGTTCAACAGCCCTGCCGGAACTGTCTCGCTGCCGATGCTGCGCCAGCGCAGCGCCTCGACCAGCACTACTTCGAGCATGCGGTGGACGATCAGTTCCTTGCCGGGGTAATCAGCGGCGCACTCCTCTGCCAATAGACCTATAAGGCGACTAAACCGAGATGTCCGGCCTTCCGAGGCCGGGATGTGGATGAGGTCGGGTAGCAGCGAGAGCAGAAGCGGCGCGTTGATCCGCTCGAACGCGAAACTGCCGCCCAGCGCAACGAAATCGGCCTCCCCCTCCTGCTCGCCATGCCGGACTGCTTCGCCTTTCGGTTCGACCGGAATGCAAGCGACGCTAAGTTTGCTGCACAGCGAAAAGGCAGGTGTCGTTGGCATCAGTAGGAAATCGCCCTGCGCCAGTTGGAGCGGTTCCCTGCCGTCGAACACGATCCATGCCTTACCGGCAAGAACGATCGTGAAACCCGGCGCGTCATGCGCTTGATAGCGGACACCCCATTGACCACGGCCGGAAATCGGCTTCGCGATGGCGGCGTTCGGTCGCAACAAGGCGATGATTTCGCTAAGAGGATCCATTTCCTGGACGATCAATAATTATTTATGGACATATCATCATATATAATCCCAACACCTTAGTCTATCTCCCTTTTTATCGAACCTAAGGAGACAGATGATGACCAAGACGATCCTGATCACCGGAGCCTCGTCGGGCTATGGCAAAGCCACTGCCGAGTTTTTCCTTTCCCGAGGATGGAACGTCGTCGCGACGATGCGACGTCCCGATCCAGTCCTGTTCGGCGGCGAAACAGATCGACTTCGTGTACTGCCGCTCGACGTGACGAGCGAGCAGAGCATCGCTACCCTTGTCGAGACGGCCGGTCCAATCGACGTGCTGGTGAACAATGCCGGGATCGGCATGGTCGGTGCGTTCGAAGCCACGCCCATGTCGGCGATCCGCAAGATTTTCGATACCAACAGCTTGGGCGTGATGGCGATGACGCAGGCGATGATCCCGCAGATGCGCGAGCGCCGATCCGGCACGATCGTCAACGTAACGTCCAGCGTCACGCTCGCGCCCTTCCCGCTTGCGGCGGCCTATACCGCCAGCAAGCAGGCGATCGAGGGCTTCTCTGGTTCGCTTGCGCACGAACTGGGCTATTTCGGCATTCGCGTCAGGCTGGTCGAGCCCGGCTATGCGCCGACAACAAGCTTCACGGCGAATGCCATCCTGCCGTTGGCGCAATTGCTTCCGGGCGAATACGCGGACTTCGCCCGGCCGATCCTGGAGGGCTTCGCCAAGCCGGCCATGACGACGAAGGAAAGCGATGTCAGCGAGGCGATCTGGAACGCTGTCCATGATGCTTCCGGCAAGTTCCGTTTCCCGGCGGGTCCGGATGCCGAAGCACTGGCTCGGGGGAACTGACGGCCATCCTTCCGACCCGGCACCGGCAGCGTCTGGCCACAATCCTTTGGCTACCATTGCCGGCGGATATAGGCCGAGGCGATTGGCATGAGCGCGGGGCGCAAAACGCCCCCGCTGAACGCCCGATACAGCCGCCGCTAGCTACGCAATCGCCACCGAGCACCGCCGATTATGCGCTATGGCGCGCTATCCTGCGCGATTGCCAGTTCGGCCGGGGTGCATATGCTTGTGCAACGGGCGTGAGCAGGTAGACAGTAAGCGGTAACGGAGAAAGCGAAGACTGCTACGCTCTCAGACCGTCCCATTCTCGCAACCGCATGTTCGCAGAGGAGCGGATGCGATCAAGCAGCCACCGAGCGGCCGGACCAGGAAGACTGTCGGCCTTGTAAATGGCCTGCATCGGCAAAAGCCCAGGTCCGGGCCCTTCCAGCATGATCTGGACCAGTTGTCCCGCCGCTAGATCGTCGGCAACCATTGGCAACGGCATATGTCCCCAGCCAAGACCGGCGACCAGAAAGGCGTGCTTGGCCCCCAGGTCGGAAAGACGCCATGTGTTGCTGCTCTGGACGCCGAGATCGACGCCCTTTGTCAACGCGGAGCGATCTGTAAGAACGAGTTGCGTCTCCGTTTCCGCCTGATCCAGCGGCACTGGTCCGCGCCATCTGGCCAAAGCATGGCTCGGCGCCACCACGCTCACCATTTCGACCGAAAGCAGGCGTTCCGACGAAAGCGACGGCGGGATCATCGGGTAGGTTCCCATGATGCCGACGCTGCATCTCCCGTCCACGACCAATTCAGCAACGGCTCCGAGCGCCTCGACGTGGAGGCGGAGCGGCGTGCCCGGATAGACCGACGCGAACGCGCTCACCGCTTCCGTCAGCAATCGCTGCGGGAACATGACATCGACCACGATCGACAGGACGGGCTCGAGTCCTGCGGAAAGACTGCGCGCCTGGGCCTTCAATCTGTCTGCGTCACGGACGATCTGCCGAGCTGAGGGAAGTAGACTTTTCGCGCCGGCGGTGAGTTGGGGATAGCGGGCGGTCCGCTCGAACAGCGTCAACTCCAGCTGTGCTTCGAGGTTTGCGATCGTCTGGCTCACGACAGACTGCGCACGGCCCAGTTTACGTCCTGCGGCGGAGAAGCTGCCTTCGTCGGCGGCGGCCACGAAGGTGCGAAGATGATCCAGGGAAACGCCATCCAGCATGTATCGTCCAAACAGATATCAAACATCGAGTAATATAGGCTTATAACATGGAAGGCCGTCCGTATATTCCCGTTCACGATAGGATGGGTCATGAAACAGCATATTTTGATATTCGGAGCGGGTGGGCTCGTGGGCGGCGGGGTATCCCGCCATCTCTCGGCGAAAGGCCACATCGTGCGGGGCGTTACGCGTTCCGCGGAGAGCGCGGACCGGCTGAAAGCCGCGTCGATCGGGCCGATTATCGGCGATCTGGAAAACGGCCTGAATGACCTGGCTGCGGCAGCCAAGGATGCGGATGCAATCATATATGCGACCCAGCTTCATCCCGACGCCGAGCGTCGCGCCGTCTCAGTGCTGCTCGATGCGATCGCCGGGACGAACAAGCGCTTCATCTTCACCTCGGGCACCGGCGTCTTCCTCCAGCGGACCGGCGGAGCCTGGAGCCAGGACAGCTTCTCCGAGGAGGATGTCTTTACGCCCGAGCCTTTGGCCGCGCGCCGTATCGAGGTCGAAGCGCTCGTGCGTGCCGCCCCAAAGCGCGAGATCCATGGAATTGTGATCCGGCCACCGCTGATCTGGGGTCCGGCGGATCATGGCCACGTCGTGATGACCTATCGCTCGGTCGCTGCGACGGGCGCTGCCTGTTATGTCGGGGAAGGGCTGGCCAGCTATTCCAATGTCCATATCGAGGATATCGCCCGGCTCTATGCGCTGGCGGTCGAACGCGGCGAAGCGGGCGCGCTGTATCATGGCGTCGGCGGCGAGATCCCCAACCGATGGATCGCGGAAGCTGTGGCGCGGGACCTTGGCTGCGAGGCGCGCAGCGTCTCCCCGGAAGAAGCGAACGATGTCTGGGGCGAGTTCGGCGCCCTGATTATGGCCTCGTCAAGCCGGTCGCGTTCACCCAGGGCGCGCGACGAACTCGGCTGGACGGCTGAAAGGACGGACATGCTCGCCATGATCGGTGAACCACGCCTGAGGGCTTTGGCCGAGAGCGCTCCACCACCCAACTGACGGCACTTGCCGCCATCGAAACTCTGCGTCCGGCGACCATGGGCAGCCGGCAAGGGCAGAATTTTGCCTACAACGAAGGAAAACACCAATGAGTACACATCAGGACAAGGTCGCGATCATCACCGGCGGCAAGCAGGGCATTGGGCGCGGCATAGCCAATCTTTTGGCGCAGCGCGGCGCGAAAGTCGTCCTCGTCAATCGCCAGGATGCCGCAGAGGAAGCGTCCGAGATCGGCAATGGCGCAATTGCCATCGCCGCTGACGTGACGAGTGAGGCCGACTGGGCGCGCGTCGCCGCCGAGGTGGAGCAGAAGTTCGGCCGTGCCGACATCCTCGTGCATGCTGCCGGCATCTACCCGATCATCGGGCTTGACCAGATGACACAGGAGGAATGGCGCCGCGTCATGGCTGTGAACCTCGACGCGCATGTGATCGGCGCCCGGGCGATCGTGCCGCTGATGCGCAAGGCCGGTGGCGGGTCGATCGTCGCCGTGGGTTCCGACGCGGTGGGCATGGTGACACCGCCCGGAATGGGCTTCTCCCATTACATCACGTCGAAGATGGGTGTGGTCGGTCTCGTCCGCGCTCTCGCCAATGAACTCGCGGCTGACAACATCATCGTCAACGCCGTTCATCCTGGCATCACCGACACGGAAGGTGCGAGCGGCATGCCGAACGAGCAGAAGGCGCAGGTCTACATGATGCAGGCGATCAAGCGGCTCGGCACGCCGGCCGACATCGCCGGACCGGTCGCCTTCCTCACCAGCGAGGACGCGCGTTTCGTGACCGGTCAGACACTTGTGGTCGATGGTGGCCTGATGCGGCTCTGACCAAGAGTCGAGAGCACTGGCGTCTACTCCCCCTACGGGTGACGGATTAGGGCGCCGGTGCGGCTTTAGAGGGCTATAGGGCTTGTAGCATAAATCGTTTGTGAGTTCCGTTTTTGCTTCGAACCGTTGTCGTTGGGAGGGATGGCAAAACCCGCACCTTCGCGCCACCGGACGACGAACTGCTCCGCATATAACAAAGCGCTTGTTCAGTGTGGTTCACTGACGATCTAGTTTGACAAGGAAATGGACTGGCAGGCTGTCGGGTCAACGAAATGCGGTCGCCCGCAGCGCTTTCGCTCAGACCGCAACCCCGGTCACAGTGCACCTGCAATAACTCAAAACGCACATGCCTGAACCGCGTCAGCATTCCGATTCACGCAAGAGTGCCCATATGATGAATATCCTTGATACGATTGTGTTTGGAATTCCGGTCCAAGCGTCACCCCGCCACACGGCTGAGGAGCAACCTCCAAGCCGCCATGCCTCTCTCGATATCCGTCAGGCGGCAGAATTCATCCACTCCGTGCATGTTCTCGTCGGGCAGACCGAATCCAAAAATGATGGTGTTGACGCCAAGCGTCGAAGAGATGGCTCCGGGCATCGGAATGCTGCCGCCGGAATAAGAATAATGGGGCTTTCGCCCGTCCACGGCCGTAAGCACGCTTGCGGCTAGCTGCTGGAACGGATCGTCGCGCGCCACTCGATAGGGGCGTGACTTTCCCGGCAAAATAGCGATTTTCCGATCGAAGTACGCCGGAATAGCGTGGTCGATGACGTCTCTCAGCAATGTTGCGACGGCGTCGGGATCTTGCCCCGGAACCAGCCGGCAGGAAAGGCGGGCGCGGGCCGAGCGCGGGACGATGGTGCGCAGGCCAGCCGCATAGTGCCCCGCCTCCAAGGCGTTGATTTCGATGGTAGGATAAAGGCCGATCCGCTCGCTGATGGCGAGATCCGGCGGAACGGCATAGTCCGCCAATCCGGCTCGAGTAAGCCAGTCGGCGCGGTCAAATGGCTGTTCACGAAGAAGCTGCCGCTCCACCTCCGCTGGCGTCGTTGCGCCATCCATGAATCCGGGCAGAACGATATTCCCTTCTGCATCATGGAGGAGGGAAAGCGCCCGTACGAGCGCTTGTGCCGAATTGGGTGCCACGCCGCCGAATGTACCTGAATGCAACTCCTTCGTAGCACTCGTCACTGTGATCTCCAGCCCGCAGAAGCCACGTAGTCCCAGGCGCAGATCGCCCTGGCCGGCACTCGATTGCCAGCCGTCAGTGCTGAAAACAATGTCGCATCGCAACAAGTCGCTGTAGTGAAGAAGCGCGGCATCGAGATTGGGGCTAAGTATCTCCTCCTCTCCCTCATAGAAGACTTTTATATTCCATGGCAGAGCGGAGAGATCACGTTCCGCCAGAGCGAAGATCGGCAGAAGCAGGTTCATCTTCTGATCCGTCGCGCCGCGGGCGTAAATACAGGCGTTCCGCAGCACGGGGCGGAATGGCTCGGAAGTCCAGCCATCGGCCATCTGCGCCGGCTGCACGTCGTAATGTCCATAGAGCAGAAGCGTCGGGCGGTCCGGACGGATATCCGTTTCGGCGTAGACATAGGCGGGACCCGGCATGTCGGTCAGTAATCTTGCGTGCAATCCTGCCTGCTCCAACCGTCGCCGCAGCCATTCCGCCGCCCGGTCGAGATCGGGCCGGCCATGCTCCCAGGCCGCCACCCCCGGAATCTCCAGAAGCGCCATCAGATCCGCAAGGAAGCATTCGGGGATCGTCTTCATGCGGATTTGACGGTGACGTCCGCGCCGAGCTGGCGGAGAAGCACGAGGGAATCACGAACGACCCAGCTCTCGGCAATCATGCCGTCCCTGACCTCATAGATTCCGATACCAGGTACTTTCACCTGGCTACCGGTCGGTGCGATGCCCATGAAAGGCCCCTTATGCGTGCCGGTCATGGTGTAGTAGGCGCAAACGCGGCTGCCTTCCGACAGAACGAGATCGAGCGTGAAAGCCACATCGGGGAATGCGTCCTTCAGGGATCGATAGTTTGACAAGATGCCATCCGGCCCCTTCAACATGCCGCGCGCGCCGGCGTGGTTCACATAGTCAGGGGCAAAAAGTGCGGGAATGGCCTGCACCTCGCCTTCGTCCCAAACACGACGATAGTAGTCGAAGATAACCTGCTTGCTTTGGGCGGTCATGGTGTTTCCTTTCGCCGCTTGCGGATTAGCTGAAAAGCCTGCGCTCCATTTTCGTCAGGCACCGCCCGCCCTCCGGCGTAACGACAACGGTCTCGCTGAAGGCCATGCCGCCAGCCCAGGTGTACATATGGAAGACCTGGCTTTCCTGAAGCCGCCAGCTACTGTCGGCCAGGAAAACCCGCGTGAAATCGCTGGTGCGCGGAATGAAGACGAGACCAAGCGTATAGCCCGTGACATTCGTATAGCTGTCCCGCAGGCCAGCGGAAAGAATCCCCTCGCGCAGGATGCGATCGACCTCCTTGGCCTCCGCCCCCGGCTTCATGGCACGGAACTGTTCATCCTGGATACGGATCATTGTTTCGGCCGCGCGGATCTGTTCATCGGTCGGCGTGCCGATTGATTTCGGACGCATGATGCGGGACGTGTAGCCGCGGAAATGCGGCACCATTTCCACATGCAGAATGTCGCCATCCGCCAAGGTGCGACGTCCAAGCGCGCCATGAAGCGCGGCCGAACGGGGACCGGACGCCATCAGCACGAGGCGCGTATTGTCCGCACCGCACCGCAACGCCTCGGCCGTGATCGCCGCGGAGACGTCCCTTTCGTTGACCCCCGTCGCGGCCGCCTTGAAACCAGCCGCCGTCGCGCGGTCGCAGATCTCGGCCGCAACCTGCAGGCAGGCCAGTTCAAGCGGCGACTTCACCTGTCGCATTTCCCACATGACGCCGGAGAAATCGACAATCTTCGCATCCGGTAGCCGGCTCTCCAGTTCCAAAGCGCGATTTACGGTGAGGAAATGGCTATCGCGCTCGATACCGATGGTCGCGGCACCACGTCCCTTGGCGATGATCGTTTCCGCCACGACCTTGATCGGATTGTCGCTGTCGCCGATCGCGACGCAATCCGAGAGCCAGCTCGTCTCGGCAAAGACCGGTGCATCGAGCGCCCGGATCACGGCCACCGGTTCGTCAACCAAGGGCACGAGAAGAGCCTGATACATGGCGGCGGTCGGCAAGTGTCCACCGAAATAAACCATGTGCTCGAACTGGTCGATGACGAGCAGATCGACACGGCGGTCGGCCATGATGGCGCGCAGGGCCGCAAGGCGCGATTGGAATTCCGCCACCGGAAAGGTGGGCGGGAAGGCAGGAGGCTGTTGCATGGGATCACTTCCGTATTGCAATGGAACGGGGAGCTTGATTGAGCCGGACAGGTCCTTCCGGTGTGAGGGCGACGATATCTTCCACGCGCATGCCCCAACGGCCGGGAATATAGATGCCGGGCTCGTCCGACATCACCATACCCTCGGCAAGCATGAGGCTGCTGCCCCGCACGAGATAGGGTTCCTCATGAGCGTCGAGGCCGATACCGTGGCCGACGCGATGCGTGAATGCTTCCCCATATCCTGCCGCCGTGAGGATGGTGCGAGCTGCTTCATCGGGCATGCTTGCGCAAACACCGGGGCGGATCGCCTGAAAGGCGGCTTCCTGCGCTTCAAGAAGGATGTCGTAAGCGTCGAGATAATCCTGCTCCGGCAGACCGGCAGTAGCCACTCGGCAGATGTCGGCATACCAGCCATTGAACACACCGGCGAAGTCGAACACGATCGGATCGCCAGAACCGATAACATAATCCGACCCGTGGTGTAGGGATGATGCGCCATTCGGACCAGCACCGACATCGATCCATGCGACATGGCTGAATCCCGCCTCCTGCATCAGGATTCGGATCGCAGACCGCAACTCCAGCTCTGTCTTTCCTGTCAGCACAGGATGGTCGTCGAGAAAGCGACTCCAGACCCCATCTATACGCAACGATGCCCGCTTCATCGCCTCGATTTCCTCCGGCGTCTTGATCGCCCGCATCAGATCAAGCGCAACGGTACTCTTGAAGGTCATGCCTGGAGCGTGACCTTGCAACCGTAACAGGAAACCGGACCAGAATTCCCGGTTGATACCGATCGTGCGGCAGCCGTGCTCGCGCAAGATCCTGCATGCAAGAAGAGTGGGGTCTTCATGCTCGTCCCACACGGCCTTCTCGATCGGTAAATGTTCGTAGAGCGGCGTCTGAAGGCGCGGAACGATGACAACCGCATTGTCCGCCGTCAGCACGAGGGCAATCATTCTTTCTGTAAGATTGGCGTCTCGACCCAGCAACTGCCGGAAACTTGCGCTGGGACCAACAATAACTGCGTCCAATGCTTCGTCGCGCATGAGAGCACGCAGCCTGGAGAATCCGGCCAGAGGCGAGAACGGTTCGGCAGGGTGATGGGACATAGACGCTCCTACATTTTCTGCATGCAGCAATTAAGACATCCATCTTGATGAATAGCAAGTACCTCCGCCCCAAAATCAGGCGACCAACATATATGAATAAATATTGTGCATTTTTTCCCAAAATAGTGATCTACACATCATCAAAACGCCTCAAGAAAGCACAATAAATAATCATACACAAATAAAGGCCGATATTTGTGCATTTTTCTATTGACTCGCTGCATGCAGAATGCACCAATCTGGCAATCATCAAATGCCAAGCGGCGCGAAGGAATAGAAATGATGTGGACAAATCTGACGAGTGAACAGCAGCGATGGCTCGAGGTCGCCAGCGAGGTCGCCGCAAAGATCAAGGCGGCCGACAAGAGCTTCGACAAGGCTGCTCGGTTCACCGAAGAGAATATCGCACTGCTGCGCGAAGCGGGCTTGCTGAAGCTGGCCGTGCCGAAGGCCTATGGCGGCGAGGCGCCGGAGTCTGGCAACGCCCATCTCGGTTGCTACATCGTGACTGAAGCAATCTCGCGCGCATGCTCGACAACCGGTTGGAACCTGATTATCCACTACCACCAGTGCGGTGCCGTCGCCCGTCTCGGCAATGAGGAGCAGAAACAGCGCATTCTTGGCGATGTTGCGGAAAATGGTGTCCTCATGGGGTCGCTCGGCAGTGAGGTGAACCACCAGGAGAGCGTTGCCAGCAAGGACACGAAAACGCGGCTGTTCTTCCATGCCGGCATGCAGCCCGTCGAGGGCGGCTTCCGGGCGAATGCCTCCAAACACTTCTGCTCCAACGGCCCCGTTGCCAAATATCTACTCTATTGGTCAATCGCACCGGGCGCAGAGACCAGCCGCGACGGGCTGACGCTGTCGATCGTCGAAGCCGGCAGTGAAGGCCTTACCTTCAACGAGAACGGCTGGGACAACATCATCGGTCTGCGAGGGACGGTGAGCTGGAGCGCAACGCTCAAGGATGTCTTCATCCCCTGGAAAAACGTTCTTGGCGAACCGGCCGACTTCATCACCAAAGACCCCTATACGCTGGAGTTGTCGCAGGCGTTTCACCTCATCGGCAGCGCTCGCGGCGCGTTCGACTGCGTCCTCGATACCATGCGCAAGCGTCCCTTCCTGCGCAACGAGGATGGCCTGATGGTCGAAGTCGGCCACATGGCGGCTTCGATCCAGGCAGCGGCCGGCTCCGCCATGCTAGCCACGCGGCTGTGGGAGGCAAAGAGCTGGGGCGAAGCGGCCCTGGCCTCACTGAGTGCTCACCACACCGCGCGCGAAACGGCGCTGGCGGTGGCGACCAAGGCCTTTGACATCATCGGCACCCGTGCGCTTCTGAGCACCATGCCGCTCGAAATGTTCTGGCGCGATATTCGCGCGGCCTCACTTCATACCCGCGACAGCCAGCTCATCCGCCTCGTTGCCGATGCCACGGTGGACGGCCATTACGCACCCAAGCAGAAATACGGCGACGTCGGCGTCACCCGCACATGGGCGGAACGTGGCCTTGGCCCAGAAGTCACGGCAAAGGCCGGTTGACGGATGGCAGACCGGACAGACACTGCACCGAAGACGGCAGTGCAAGGCGCTTCCCTTTCGCTGGAAGCTCTGCGCAAGGACTTCGGTCCATCGACTGCCGTGCGCAGCATCGACCTCGATCTGGAACCGGGCCGGTTTCTGACGTTGCTGGGCGCTTCAGGGTCCGGCAAGACCACGACGCTGATGATGATAGCGGGCTTTGTCGAGCCGACAAGCGGTGCCATTCGCATCAACGGCCGAGACGTCACCACCCTGCCCGCCCATAAGCGCGACATCGGCATGGTTTTCCAAAACTATGCCCTGTTTCCGCATCTGACGGTGCTCGACAATGTCGGCTTCGCCCTGAAAATGCGCGGAGTTGGTAAACAGGAGACGCGTGACCGGTCCTCCGAATTCCTGAAGATGGTTGGCCTCGCCGATTTCGCCGCGCGCTACCCGAATCAGCTCTCGGGCGGCCAGCAACAGCGCGTGGCGCTTGCCCGCGCCCTCGTCTTCAGTCCTTCGCTGGTACTGATGGACGAGCCGCTCGGCGCGCTCGACCGTCGTCTGCGTCTGCAGATGCAGGAAGAGATCAAACGCATCCAGACCGATCTCGGCCTGACGGTCGTCTACGTTACGCATGATCAGGAAGAGGCGCTGACCATGTCGGACGATATCGCGGTGATGGAGGATGGACGTATCGCCAGCTATTCCCCGCCGCGGCAGACCTACGAGGCGCCTGCCAACCGGTTCACGGCCAACTTCATCGGCGAGTCCAATTTCCTGCAAGGCAGGGTGACCGCACATGAGGAAGATACGACCTTGATCGATATCCTCGGCCAGTCCTGCCGTGTCGCGGCAGAGCCGACAGCATCTGCGGGGGCGTCCGTGGCTGTCTTCGTCCGTCCGGAACGGCTGCGGCTGGTAACCGCGATGGATAACATCGCCAATGCGATGGCCTGCCGTCTGATATCGCAACTCTACCTCGGTGAAAGCATCATCTACACCGTGGAACTGGCCGATGGCCAGAAACTGAAGATCCGTCGCCCGAACAGGGGCGTCGGAGCCGAAATCGCCGCGGACATGCCGCTGTGGGTCGGCTTCGAGCCACAGAATGCTCTGATCCTCTTATCTTGATGGGAACGGCCAACGGCGATGGCCGAACATGATCGCCACAACTGGGAACAAACATACAATGAGCAACAAAGAATTTCGCCAAAGTATGCTGACCGCCGGCGCGGTCCTCGCCCTTGTCTTGTCGGCAGCAAGCGCCTCCGCGGAAGACCTGACGATCCTGTCCCTCGGCGGCAGCTATCAGGAAAACCAGAGCAAGTACTGGTTCAAGCCCTATGCGGAAGCCACGGGAGTTCATGTGACCGAAGCGGCGGGTTACAACTTTGCCAATCTTCGGGTGATGCTCCAGTCGGGCAATGTCGAAGCTGACCTGGTCGACCTATCGGCCGACTCGGTCAATGCCCTGAGCAAGGACAATCTTCTGGAACCCATCGACTGGAACGCCATACCGGAAAGCTGCAAGGCCGGCATTCCTGAGGACATGCGCTACCCCTACGCCTTTCCGACCATCCAGTGGGCGATGGTCATGGCCTACAACACCAAGACCTACCCGCAGGGGCCGAAAAGCTGGGCCGATTTCTGGAACGTGCAAGCCTTTCCCGGCAAGCGCGGGTCGGTCGGCGCCACGCGCCCGCCGGTGGAACAGGCCGCCATGGCGGTCAATCCAGATATCGACAAGCTTTATCCGTTCGATATCGACAAAGCCTTCGGCAAGATTGCCGAACTCGGCAGCAACATGGTGTTCTCCGACGGCTACGCCAAGGTCGTTCAGTTCCTGGCCGACGACGAAGTCGACATGGTCGTGATCCCCAACGGCCGCCTGGTACCCCTGATCGCCGAGGGAAAGCCGGTTGCCATCAACTGGAACCAGCATCTGCGTTTTCCGAATTTCTTCGTTATCCCGAAAGGCGCCCCTCATGTCGAGGCGGCAAGGAAGTTCCTGAGCTGGGTTTGTGCGCCTGAACGCCTCGCCGCACTGGCCAAGCCGACCAATTACGGCCCGATCAATGTGGATGCCTACAAGTACATCGATCCCGATGCCGCGCAGCTCCTGCCGGGTAACCCGACCACGGCGAAACTTGGTCGTATTGCCGATACGGGATGGCTCGGTGAACACCGTCAGGATATCGCCCGCGGCTGGGCCAGGCTCGGGGTTCGTTGAGCATGACGGAGATCATGACTCAAGCCAGGGATGCGGCCGCTTCAGCGGCCGCCGCACCCAAACCGGGACGGCGGGCAAGTGGAAGATTTCCGGTCTTCCTTGTTCCGGTGCTGGTCTTCTACCTCCTGTTCTTCGGCTATCCGTTGCTCCGCCTTTTCTGGCAGTCCGTTCACGACGATAACGGCTTCACCCTGGCTGGCTTCAAGATGTTTCTCCAGGAGCCGGCCTACTGGATGGTGCTGGCCTACACCGGTTTCCTCGGCCTTATCACGCTGGCGATCACGCTGGTTTGCGGTTATGCCGTCGCCTTCTGGCTGGTGACGATGAACCACAGATGGATGGTCATGCTGATGGCCTTCGTGCTCATTCCTTTCTGGAGCAGCGGTCTCGTGCGAACTTATGCGTGGCTCGTCATCCTCGGGCGACAAGGCATCCTTAACGCTGCGCTTCTGCATTTCGGGCTGATCAACACGCCGCTGGCCTTCATCGGAACGAATACCGCGGTCGTGTTCGCGCTCGCATATTACCTTCTGCCCTACATGATCCTCAGCCTGTACAGCGTGATGAACGGCATCGACCGCAACCTGCTCCTCGCCGCCCGTAATCTCGGAGCAAGCCCGATGGCAGCCTTTCGCCACGTCTTCCTGCCGCTCACGAGGCCCGGCGTGCTGGCGGGCTCGTACATGGTCTTCATGCTGGGGATCGGCATGTACATCACGCCGGCCATGCTGGGCGGTCCCCAACAGACGACGCTGCCGCTCATGATCGCCATCCAGATCAACGAAGCAATGGACTGGACTTTCGCGGCATCGCTTTCGGTCATCCTGCTTCTGGTGACAGGCAGCCTGCAGCTCATGGCCAACCGCTTCCTCGATTTCGAACGCCTATGGGGCGGAGCCAAGTGAGGACATGAACGTGACTCGTATATTTTCCGGAAGGCTGGTGCTCGGCATTTTCTCCTCTGCGATCCTCGGCATCCTGGTCGCTCCGATCCTCATCATCTTCATGGTGTCCTTTACACCGACCGAGATGCTTCAGTTTCCGCCGCCGGGCTTCTCCTTGCGCTGGTACGAGGCCTATTTCGGAGACGAGGTGTGGATGCAGGCAACCCGGCTGAGCTTCCTTGTCGCCGGATTGACCGCTATTGTCTCGCTCGTGATCGGTTTCGCGATTTCTCTCGCCCTGGTGCGTTATCGTTTTCCGGGCAAGGCGATGCTGCGCATGCTGGTCATGAGCCCACTGATCCTGCCGAAGATCATCATCGCCGTCGGCCTCTATTTCCTTTATGTCCGACTTCGTATTCTCGGCACGACCGGAGCCCTTGTCGCGGCCCACAGCATCATTGCCGTTCCCTATGTCGTGATGATTGTGACCGCATCTCTCTACAGTTTCGACAGGCGCCTGGAGTGGGCCGCCCGCAGTCTAGGCGCCTCGCCCTTCAAGGCCGTATGGCTGATCACGCTGCCGAATCTGCGACCGGCGATCCTGGGTGGAGCGCTCTTTGCGTTCGTGGCCTCTTTCGACGATATCATTCTCAGCCTGTTCCTCACTCGGCTGACAGAGCCGACGCTTCCGCGACAGATCTGGGTAAATGTGCAACAAACGATCGATCCAACCATCGCTGCCGTATCGACCTTCATGACAGTGGTAT
This sequence comes from Rhizobium sp., assembly GCA_036398815.1. Lineage (GTDB taxonomy): Bacteria > Pseudomonadota > Alphaproteobacteria > Rhizobiales > Rhizobiaceae > Rhizobium. The sequence continues at coordinate 14,967 of DASWOH010000238.1, forward strand.
CCGTCCTTGGGCTCTGGCTCGTGGCACTGGCCCAGAAGCGATCGAAGCGGCCTCTGTAAGAAAGAATGACGGACTTATGACGGAAACGACGAAAAACGACGACATCGGCCTCGATCTGACCGCAGTGGAGCGGGAGCCTATTGTTCTTCACGTACATAGGGAATTACGGCGGGCCATCCTGAGAGGCGGTATTCCCGCTGGAACGCGCATGGTCGAAACGCAGCTTTCAAATAGACTGGCAGTAAGCCGCACGCCGGTGCGCGAAGCGATATCGCGCCTTGAAAGCGAAGGTCTCGTTTTGCGTCAGGTCAACGGCGGGGTCATCGTTGCCGATGTTGACAAGAAGCTGGGGGAAATCCTGGTCATTCGCCAGGCGCTTGAGGGAGCCGCTGTCCGTCTTGCCTGCCAGAACGCTTCGGATGAGGAGTTATCACAGATCTTGCGCAGTTGTCGCGACGCGGCACGTCGGGGAGCGGCAGACGACAACACGCGCTCCGAGCATGATCGGACGTTCCATCTATCTATCGCTCAGGCATCGGGCAGCAGCCGGCTGCTGCATCTAATCGAAGAGTTCTATGAATACTCATTCTCGGCGGTCGGCATTCATCCGACGGCCGAAGAAAGTGCGCGACTGCAGATTCATCATCTGGAGGTGGCCAGCGCGTTGATCCAGAGAGACGCCGAAGACGCCGAACGCATCATTCGTAAGCACTTCGACGAGGTATTGCAGATTTCGAATGCCCACCTGAGAACGGTCGACGAAAGTGAAAGGATCGAAGAATGATGGGGATCACCAAACAGGAAGATTCTGTTTTCACACCCGTTGATACGGCTCGCTTCCGCACGATCATGCGCAATCCGGTATCGTCCGTCGCGATCGTGGCCACGGGGCAGAACGGGAACCGGGCTGGTTGTACGGTCACGGCCGTGTGCTCGCTCTCGGACTCGCCGCCTTCGCTTCTTGTTTGCCTCAATCGTCAGTCCACCGCTCGACATGCCCTCGTGGAAAACCAGCGTTTTACCGTCAATTATCTCGCTGAAAGTCAGGGCGAGGATGCTGACCTCCTCGCTGGTCGCCTGGGCGTGCAAGGTGACGAAAAATTCAACTCCGAACGATGGCAGACTGGACCTGACGGCTTACCCTATCTCGATGGCGCGCTTGCCGTGCTCGTTTGCGTTCTGGTGAACGTGATAGAATTCGGGAGCCATTCCATTCTCTGCGTTGCAATCCGCGAGGCAATGTCACGGGACGATGCCCGTCCTCTCCTTTATGGGCAGGGCCGATATACGACCACAACATGTTGAATAGCTATTCCAGGCTTTCAGTAGCAGGGAAACCGGACCTGGCCGGGGTGTCAAGATGGACGAAAAGGCGATGGAGGAGGAAGGCTACATCCCTTGGCAACGCCGCGTCCCCAAGCGCCCTGACTGTTCCTATGCCTTCGCCTGAGTGACTGGTTGGGCCGGCATGCTGCCTTGATGGCCATCAGCTGGCCCGGCTCGCGCTTGCCGCGAGCTTGTAAAGATTGGATTCAGTCTTTTTTGGTAATTCTCCGTTAGCAATGCATGCTGGTGAACTCTCGACGGCATCGATTGTGCTGTCGACCCTTGTTTTGCGTGCGGGCTCCTATGCGTCTTTCGGCTGTATCAGTAATCCTTCTTGCCTCCCTGATGTTGTCAGGTTGCTCCACCAGTTCCGGTGCGGACGACATCGCCACCGGGCTGCCGTCATCCGAAACGACCAATTCCATCACGCGCTCGAACGGCCCCGTGCCTGCGGCCAGTGTCGGCGAGGTGATTGCACAGGCGGAACGGCAGCAGGGCTTATACGCTTCGCCAGAGCCAGGCCCGCGTCCGCAGGCATTCCTGTCGGTCACCAGGACAGAGGGCATGCCCCTTCCATCGGAAAGACCGGTCGCGTTTCTGATGCCGGCCAACCCCAGGGTCAGCAGCGTAGCACCGGAAACGCGTATGCCGATCTACGGCCGCCGTTTCCGCGACGCCAAGCCGATCAATTTCGGCTCCTTCTCGCCAAGAAAGCTTGCCGTGCACGGCGTCGACGTTTCGCGCTGGCAGGGTGAGGTCGACTGGGAGACGCTGCGGATGCAAGGCGCCAATTTCGTCTACTTAAAAGCAACCGACGGCGGCGATCATCTCGACCCCATGTTCAAGAAGAACTGGCGCAGGGCCAAGGAGGCCGGACTGAAGCGGGGTGCCTATCACTTCTTCTACTGGTGCCGGACCGCCGGCGAACAGGCCGACTGGTTCATCCGCAACGTCCCGAAGGAAGCCGGCGCGCTTCCGCCGGTGATCGACGTCGAGTGGAACGGGGAATCGAGCTGCAGGCAGCGCGTCTCCCGTGAACGGGTCCTCGAAAAGATGCAGGTCTTCATGGACAAGCTGGAGCGGCATTACGGCCAGCGTCCGGTCATCTATACCGCGCCGGATTTCTATCGCGACAATCTGAGGGGCGCATTCTTAGACTATCCCTTCTGGCTGCGCGCGGTCGCCGAACATCCGTCAAAGGTCTATCCGGGCCGCAAGTGGCTGTTCTGGCAATATTCGGGCTCCGGGCTGTCGCAAGGCGTGGAAGGTCGGATCGACCTCAACGCCTTCCATGGCAGCGAGGACGAATGGCACAACTGGGTGGCGTCGAACTGAACCTGGCAAACATCCGCTAGCAGCCAGGCGTTTCATTCCACATTGGGCAAGCCTCACGGCCTGTGACTAGCCGACCGGTTCAATATTGCGTGAAATCGCCGGTTTCCGACTGCAGCAGCGTCAGGGGATAGCGGGCCGGATGATGCACGAGCGCCGTCATGTTCACCGGCCGATTGCGGTCGTCGAAGGCGATCTGGTCGACGGTCAGAACGGCGGCCGGCGGCGTAAGCTCCAATATGGCCGTTTCTTCATCGGTGGCGATGCGCGCGCTCAGCGTCGTCTGTCCCCGCTTGGGATAGATCCGATAGCGTTCGCGCAGTTCCGCATAAAGAGAGCGATTGGCAACGCCCCAGTCGAGATCGAGGAGGCCGGCGACGCGCCCGGCGGGAATCCAGTCGGTCTGTATGACCGCCGGTATATTGTCGATCAGGCGCAATCTGGTCAGCACGACCACTTCCGCACCGGGCGCAAGGAACAGCGGACGGCTTATGTCGAGCGGCGCGCGGACGATGCTGGCCTCGATCAGGCGATGGCCGGGATTGCGGCCGTTGGCCAATGCGGTGCTGGTAAAACTCTTGAGAACCTGCAGCTCGAACCCGCCGCCATGCTCGGTGACGTAGAGCCCCTTGCCGGGCTGGCTTTGGACCACGCCCTGCTGGATCAACTCGCGGATCGCATGGCGGACCGTGATACGGCTGACATGGTAGAGATCGACGAGTTCGCGCTCGGACGGCAGCTTGCCGCGCAAGGGAAGCTTGCCATCGCGGATGGACGCCAGCAACGCTTCGTACACTTGCTTGTGTAGCGGGCGAGGATCGCCTCGATCAACCATGTCTTGTGTTTCAATCAACGTTTCCTTGCTCTGGCGCGTATTCAAATGCCGTTTCCTTCGCGACCTCATTCAGGCCTTTGCCATCTTTGACGCAAATCTCTTGAAAGTCCATGTTGACATGACTGGTCATAACCAGTCCTATTAGCGTCAAGGAGCCGTAGAGTTCCGCACGATGCCAAAGCGCTATCACAATCAAGGGAACAGTTCATGTTTAAGAAAAGCCTCGCTGCCCTGTCGCTCTGCGCCGGCCTTTGGACGGTTTCGGCCCATGCCGAGACGATCTCCGTCTTCTGCGCGCCGACAGAATTCGAATTGTGCACGAACGTCGCCAATGCCTGGAAAGAGAAGACAGGCAATGAGGCGAAGATCAACAAGATGCCCGCGCTGCTGGACGATGCGATCCCGCTCTATCAGCAGTTGCTTGCGGCAAAATCGACCGATGTCGACGTCCTGTTTCTCGACGTCATCTGGCTCGGCATGTTCAAGAGCAACCTGCTCGACCTCAAGACGCTGATCCCACAGGCCGATCAGGACAAGCATTTTTCCTCGACGCTCAATGCCGCGAAACTGGGCGGCAACCTTGTCGCCATGCCCGCCTACATGGATGTCGGGCTGATGTTCTACCGGAAGGATCTTCTGGAAAAATACGGCAAGCAGCCACCCAAGACCTGGGATGAACTGACGACGACCGCCAAGGAAATCCAGGACAAGGAGCGGGCTGCCGGCCACGGCGATATGTGGGGCTATGTCTGGCAGGCAAAAAGCTATGAGGGACTGACCTGCGATGCCATCGAAGTCGTAGCCTCGAATGGCGGCGGGACGATCATTTCCGATGACGGCAAGGTGACGATCGACAATCCCGAGGCCGCGGAGGCAATCGGCAAGGCCAAGGGCTGGATAGGCTCGATCAGCCCCGAGGGTGTGCTGAACTATGACGAGGAAGCATCGCGGGCAATCTTCGAATCCGGCAACGCGGTCTTCCATCGCAACTGGCCCTATGTCTGGGGAACGTCGCACCAAACGGGAAGCGCCATCATCGACAAGGTCGGCGTCATGCCGCTTCCGGTCGGCAAGGAAGGGCAGAAGTCCAGCGGTTGCCTGGGGCCGATGTATTACGGCGTATCGAAATACTCAGCCAAGCCGAAAATCGCCGCCGACTTCGTCAATTTCATCACCGGCCCCGACATGCAGAAGATGCGTGCGCTCAAGGATGCGGTCAATCCGTCCATCCCGGCGCTCTATGGCGACCCGGAGATCCTGGCCAAGATCCCCTTCCTCAAGGACAACCAGCAGGCATTCGCCGACAGCGCCGTGCGCCCGTCCGGCTATACCGGCACCAGCTACAACAGGGTCTCGCAGGCCTTCTATCGCACGGTTCACGACATGCTTTCCGGCGGCACCGACATCAAATCGGGCCTGACGTCGCTTGCAGGCCGGCTTGAAAAACTCAAGGAAAGCCGCTGACACCGCCTTGAGCGCCGGCGGGAGGGTCTATCTGTCTTCCCGCCCGCCAAACGCGCCGCTGTCTCGCCGCCGCCAGACGGTGGCGAGCCTTCTATGATCCTAAGGCCCAGGTGTAAAATGGCATCGGTTTCGCTTGAATCCGTTTCAAAGAGCTTTGGTACACATACCGTCATTCAAGACGTCGACCTCCAGATCAACGACGGCGAATTCGTCGTCTTCGTCGGCCCTTCCGGCTGCGGAAAATCGACGCTTCTGCGCATCGTCGCCGGGCTCATCTCCGCATCGAAGGGCGTCGTCAGCATCGGGGGCGACGATGTCACCGATGTGCCCGCATCCAAGCGAGGCGTTGCATTCGTCTTTCAGTCCTACGCGCTCTACCCGCATATGAGCGTCGCGCGCAACATCGGCTTTGCCCTGGAAACCCTAGGCATGGGTCGCGAGGCGGTCCGCCAGAAGGTGGCGTCGGTCGCGCGCATGCTCAAGGTCGATCATCTGCTGGAGCGCCGGCCGCGGGAATTGTCCGGCGGCCAGCGCCAGCGCGTGGCGATCGGCCGGGCGCTGGTGCGCCAACCGGAAATATTCCTTTTCGACGAGCCGCTCTCCAACCTCGATTCCGACTTGCGGATGGAAATGCGCATGGAGATCGCCAAGCTCCATCACGATCTCAAGACGACGATGATCTACGTGACACACGATCAGTCGGAGGCCATGACGCTCGCCGACAGGATCGTCGTTCTCAACCATGGGTGCATCGAGCAGGTCGGGACGCCGCAAGAGCTTTATCATGCGCCCGACAATCGTTTCGTGGCAGGGTTTATCGGCAGCCCGCGCATGAATTTCCTGCCCGTTGCGATGCGCCATGCGGCGGGCGCCAACCGGATCGAAGGCCCCGGTGGCCTTTCGCTAGGCGCTGCCGTGCAAGGGTCAGCCGAGCCCGTCGCCGCGATCGGCATCCGGCCGGAAGCGCTGCGCCTCGTCGACGGGATCGAAGGCCGCATCGTCTGTACGCTGGAACGCGTCGAGGATCTGGGGCACGAACATTTCGGCTATTGCCGCATCGCGGATGACATCATCTGGGTGATACGGCTTGCAACAGCACCTGGGCAGCATCTCATCGGCAAGTCAGTCGGGCTGAGTTTTGCCGACGCGGCCGTGTTTGTCTTCGATGCCGACGGCAAGCGCCTGCCGTTTGATCGGCCGCCCATGGCTGCAAACGGGGCGACGGACCGATGAGCGCTCGACTTGCCCGACGGGATCATCGGGCCGCATGGCTGTTTCTTGTTCCCATCATCGTGGTGATGCTGGTCGTCGCCCTTTGGCCGCTCGCCCGCACCTTCTTCTTCGCCTTCACGGACGCCTATCTCGACAATCCCTCAGCCTATTCCATGATCGGCATCGATAATTTCATCGAGGTCATCCAGGATCATGGCTGGTGGGTCGCCGTCAAGAATACCCTCGTCTTCACCGTGATCTCCGTTGCGATCGAAACGGTTCTCGGGATCGTGATCGCGCTTCTCGTCAACGAGGCGATCCCCGGCCGGGGGCTTGCGCGCGCCGCCATTCTGGTTCCATGGGCGATCCCCGTCGTCGTCTCCACCAAGATATGGGAATGGATGCTCAACGACCAGTTCGGCGTGATCAACAAGCTCTTCATCGAACTGGGCGTGATCGACCATGGCATCGCCTGGACCGCCAACAGCTCGCTCATCATGGGCGTCGTCATCTTCGTCGACGTGTGGATGACCACGCCCTTCATGGTGCTTCTGATCCTCGCCGGCCTGCAACTGATGTCGCCGGAAATCTTCGAAGCCGCGGAGGTGGATGGTATTCCGGCCTGGAAACGCTTCTGGTCGATCACCCTGCCGATGCTGCGGCCGGCCATCGGCGTGGCGGTGCTGTTCCGCGTGCTGGACGCGCTCAGAATGTTCGACCTTGCCTATGTCATGGCTGCCAGCAACGAGAATGTCATGACCGTATCGATCTACGCCCGCGACAGGCTGATCAGCTTTCAGGAACTCGGCGTCGGCTCCGCCGCATCGACCTGGGTATTCCTGCTCGTGGCACTTGCCGCGATCATCATCATCGGGGTGCTTCGCCTCGATCGGGCAGCGGGGCACTGACGCGGATGACAGACGCAATCATGCAAGGATCCGGCATCCAAAGACCCCAGCGCAAGTCGTCCGCCTATTATCGAATGAGGCGGCGGTGCATCAGGGGCTTGCAGATCGTGGCACTTCTCTTCGTGCTCTTCTACACGCTCTTTCCCTATTATTGGGCTTTCGTCTCCTCGACCAAGCAGGGGGCGGCGCTTTACCATTCGGCACTTCTGCCTGCCTTCGACTTTACCTACTATCGGCAACTGATAGACAATCCGGTGTTCATGGGTTCCCTTTTGAACTCCGCCTATGTCGCCACGGCAACGACCTTCCTGTCGCTCGTGATCGGGCTCAGCGCCGCCTACGCGCTCGGCCGGATCGACTTTCCGCAGCGGCGGGCGGTGCTGATGATCGTGCTGATGGTTTCGATCTTCCCGCAGGTGGTCGTGCTGTCGGGCATGTTCGAGCTGATCAACTGGATGGGGCTCTTCAATCGGCCAAGCGCGCTGATCCTGACCTATCTGCTGTCGACCGTGCCGTTCACCACATGGATTCTGACGACCTTCATCCGCGAATTCCCTCGCGAGCTCGAAGAAGCGGCGATCATCGACGGCTGCTCGCATTTCCGGATTTTGATGAAGATACTCCTGCCCCTGATGGGACCGTCCCTTGCAAGCACCGGCATTCTCGCCTTTATCCTGGCCTGGAACGAATTCCTCTTCGCGCTCACCTTCACCCTCACCGACGAGAACCGCACCGTCCCGGTCGCCATCGGCCTGATTGCCGGCACCAGCCGCTATGAATATCCTTTCGGACAAATCATGGCAGCCTCCGTCACCGTGACGCTACCCTTGATCATAGTGGTCCTTCTCTTCCAGAGGCGGATCGTTGCCGGCTTGACGGCCGGTGCCGTAAAAGGCTGACGAGACAAAGGATAAATCCATGGACATGCTTGTTAAGCTCTACGAATTGAAACCGGACCCGGCGCTGCAAAAACGCATGGAGAACGAGGGGATCGTCATCCGCAGGGTGCTGGTGCCCGAACTCAACGCGCTGACCTCCTGGATCCAGCCGCTATTCGGCGCGGGCTGGGCGGCGGAGGCGACGGCCGCCACCATGCGCCAGCCACCGTCCTGCTTTATCGCCGTCAAGGATGACGTGCTGGTTGGCTTCGCGTGCCATGAGGCGACCGCCAAAGGTTTTTTCGGGCCGACAGGCGTCGATCCGTCCATGCGCGGCAAGGGCGTCGGCCAGGCCTTGTTGCTGACGACGCTTCTGGACATGCATGCCCAGGGTTATGCCTATGGCGTGATCGGCGGGGCGGGGCCGATGGAGTTCTATCGCAGGAGCGTCGGCGCGATCCCGATCGAAGGCTCCGTCCCCGGCATCTATCGCGGCATGCTGCCCCTCGCCAGTCCGACCGAAGTATCGGAATCCGGCTGAGGTCGATGCCACCGCGACAGAAAAAACAACGCCGCCTGGCGATAGTCTCATCCAGGCGGCGTTGATTTATGCATACGCCTTGAGAGGCGGAACACGGATTGCTCCGCTTAGCTTCTCGGCTTCAGATTTTCAGCGTCATACAGCGGCTTGTAGCCGATGCTGACAACCTCGACCGGATAGGTCTCGGCGAAATATTCGACGTTCAGCTTGCGGCCTTCCTGGCAGTAGGCCCAGGGAAGGTAAGCAAGGGCAATATTCTTGCCGATCGTCGGGCCGAAGGCGATGGAGGTCGTGTAGGAACGGCGACCGAGCTCATCGACCAACGCCTTGCCGGTTTCCGGATCGATGACCGGCAGATTGCCGACCGGGTAACGCTTGACGCCTTGTCTGTCGGTGTTGTCCGTCATGATCAGCGTGCAAAGCATGGCGGGCTGATGCTCACGGGCCTTGTATTCCAGATGCTTTGCCTTGCCGCGGAAGTCGGCTTCCTTGACTTTCGGACGGGCAAGATCCGCCTCGATCAGATTATACTGGGTCAGAAGGTCGGCATTCTGCAGGCGCAGGCTCTTTTCCATACGACGCGAGTTCGCATAGGTCTCGACGCCGAAGGCCATCACGCCGGTGGAGCGCAGCGCATCCCAGACGGCAAGACCGTCCTCGTATTTCATGTGCAGTTCCCAACCCTGCTCACCGACATAGGAGATGCGGAAGGCGGTAACGGTCTTGCCGCCGATCTGGATCTGCTTGATCGCGGCGAAGGGGAAGTTTTCCGCATCGAGCCCGGCCGGATCGGCAACGACCTTCTTCAACGTCTCGCGGGCATTCGGGCCCCATATGCCGATGGTGATGAACTTCTCGGTCACGTCGGTGATGGTGACGTCGAGGCCCCGATCCTCGGCGATGCGGCGCATATAGTGGAAGTCGCGCGGGCCGGCATCGGCACCGTTGATCAGCCGGCAACGGTCGGCCATGCGGATGACGGTAAAGTCGGCGCGCACCATGCCTTCGTCGTCGAGGAAGTGGGTGTAGATACCCTTGCCGATATTTCCATCGCCGCCGATCTTTGCAGCACACAGCCACTCCAGAAGCTCGACATGGTCAGGCCCCTCGATGTCGACCATGTGGAAATGGCTGAGATTGACGATGCCGCAGTCCTCGCTCATCGCGAGATGCTCGGCGTTGGAAACACGCCAGAAGTGGCGGTTGTCCCACTCGTTCTCACGCACCGGCACCCGATCGCCATACTTCTCCAGCAGATGCTCGTTCGCGGCATAACCATGCGCGCGCTCCCAGCCCCCGAGCTCCATGAAATAGCCGCCAAGCTCCTTCTCGCGCTCGTAGAAAGGCGAACGCTTGACATTGCGGCCCGAGGCATAGGGTTCGCGCGGATGCACGGCCGGGAAATAGATCTTCTGGGCGGCTTCATAGCAACGGCCCTCGATGAACTCTTCCGTCAGTTGGTGCGGATAGAAGCGCGCGTAGTCGATGCTGTTGTGGTCGATCTCGGTGCGACCGTCGGTCATCCAGTCGGCGATGAGCTTGCCGTAGCCCGGACCGTCCTTCACCCAGATGGCGACGCAGTACCAGAGGCCACGCACCTTCTGGCTTTCGCCGCAGGATGGGCCGCCGGCGGCGGAAACCTGCAGCAGGCCGTTGAAGGAATGGCCCTCATTGTAGCCGAGCTCGCCGAGGATAGGCGTCAGTTCCATGGCGCGCTCGAGCGGCTCGAGGATCTGTTCCATCTCGAGGTCGCGTTGCGAGGGCGACAGGCGGGCCTCGTGCTTTTCAAGGATGTCGCGCGGGTGGCAGAGTCGGGGACTGACGGTCTCATAATAACCCCACTCGATCTGGCCGCCTTCCGTCGTCTTCGGGTCGCCGGTGTCACGCATATAGGCGGAGTTGCCCTGGTCGCGCAGCAGCGGAAAGCCGATTTCCTTTCCAGTGCCTTCGAACTCGTTATACGGCCCGAAGAAGGTGAGTGGATGGTCGACCGGCATGACCGGCAGGTCCTCGCCGACCATCTCGGCGATCAGGCGGCCCCATATGCCGGCACAGACGATGACATGGTCGGCCATGATCGTGCCGCGATGGGTGACGACACCCTTGATGCGGCCACCCTCGACGATCAACGACTGTGCTGGCGTATTGCCGTATACCTTCAGCTTTCCGGACTTCTCAGCCGCATCCACCAGCTTGCCGGCGACGGTCTGCGAGCGCGGGATGACGAGGCCGGCATCCGGATCGAACATACCGCCCTGCACCTGGTCCTCTTCGATCAGCGGGAACATTTCCTTGATCTCGGAGGGTGTGACGAGACGAACATTGGTGCCGAAGGCCTTGCCGGACGAGATCTTGCGCTTGATCTCCTCCATCCAGGCGTCGTCACCCGTTCGGGCAACCTCAAGGCCGCCAATGCGGGCGTAGTGTCCCATTTTCTCGAAAAAATCTATCGAGTACTGGGTGGTCCAGACCGAGAGATAGTCGTGGCTGGTGGTGTAACAGAAATCGGAAGCGTGCGCCGTCGAGCCGATATCGGTCGGGATGCCGGACTTGTCGATACCGACGATATCGTCCCATCCGCGCTCGATCAGGTGATGCGCGATCGATGCGCCAACGATACCGCCGAGGCCAATGATGACGACCTTGGCCTTCTGGGGAAACTCTGCCATTGCTTGCGACTCCGAACTTTGGATTTGCCGAGACCTTAGCGCGAGCGGCGGCGCCATCGGTGCTTTTCTGCGACATTATCAAAATGCATCACGACCAGCCCACGGGTATATGACCGCAAAAGATTTTCAAGCTCTGGAATAGGTGTCGAAGGACGACGGACTATCCGAACGCACAGGGTTCAATCCTAAGAGATGCGAATCGGTTTGCCGAACGAAGGGGCCTGTCTTCGATTGCCGGAGGCAAAGCCGCTCCGGCCGGAAAACATTGCCCAATGCCTGCGGCCGACCATGTTCCTCTTATGTAAAGCAACGCCGGCTCCCGACCAGCCTTAAGCCTCCAAAAGGAATGGGGAATACATGCGCGTCGAACACGCATTCCTCTTTGACCTCGACGGGACGCCGGTGGATAGCGTTCACCAACATGGTCTTGCATGGAAAGAAGTTCAAAGATAGCGATCCAAAGCCGGACCGACGATGTCGAGAAGTGTGGAGACCGCCGCTGCGCATTGGCCCTCGTCGTCCGGCGCCTCAAATTCGGCAAGCTCGATACCGGCAATCCGGGCTACCGGGATGCTCATCAGGACATCCCGAAGCTGACATGGCAAGAGCCCGTGGTCGATCGCATAGGCGGCGGGCACCAGGTTCGGCTCCAATGCATCCCAATCGATATGGATCCAGACCTTCGATTCTCCGATGAAATCGACGACAGCCTCGGGCGTGACCTCCACGGGCGCCAGCATGCGAACGCCGGAGCTTCGCAGAAGATCGATCTCCTCGCCATCGACATCCCGAATGCCGACAACAAGCACGTTTTCCGGCGCAATACCGGCGCCGTGCCCGCTGTCCCAGAGACCGCAGGCTGCGGCAAGAACCATACCGCCGAGATAACCGGACCCTGTTGTCTTCGGCGTGTTGAAATCCCCGTGGGCATCCACCCAGAGAATCTTGGCATCGGCAACGGAGGCGGCAAGCGCCGGAAGCGTTGCAAGGCCGGCAGAGCAGGTGTTGACGGCCAGAAGCGGAACGCGATTGCCCTGAAGGACATGCTCGACGGCGGCTTTGAGCGCGACGAGCGTGTCGACGGCTTGCGGAAGACTGAGCGACCAGTCGTCGGTCTGGTGCGGTTGCGGCGTTCCAACAATCGTCTGGTGAAGACCGTATCGCTCGGTCAGAGCGGCCGCCGTCACGGCGGCGCCGCGAATGGCATTGGGGCTGCGGTCGGCTATTCTGCCCTGCGAGACAATCAGGTCGAGATCCTGCAAGCGCATGCGGTACAATCCAGTTCAGTGCAGAATGGCAACGGCTACCGGAGGCGGCAGGGCCATCGTTCGCTTTGATCGATGATCGAAGTCCATTGGGGCCGCGATATTCCATCAAATATAACGCCATGCAATAGCCGGTCGGCATGCTGAGATTTCCGACCGTTCTTTCATTCGCAATTCTCGGTGTTCTGGCGATCGACGCGCAGGCACGCATGATCGCGGCCTCGAAACGCTCTTTGCGCAAACGCGACTGACCAAGTTCAGACGATGGTCTCGCCACCGTCGACCACGAGGATCTGGCCGGTCATGTAGGAAGAACGGTCCGAAACCAGAAATAGAATCGGCTCGGCGATTTCCGAGACGTTTGCCCATCGTCCGAGCGGCACTTTCTCGGCAACGTACGACTCGATCGCACTCCGCCCTCCCATCTGCGCGATGAAGGGTTCGTTGAATGGCGTATCCACCCAGCCGGGGCAAAGTGCGTTCACGCGAACGCCGAACCTGGCATAGTCGCCCGCCATCTGCCGCGTCATGGCGATCACGGCATGCTTGGTCGTCGTATAGGCGATCATCTCGCGATCGTAGAGAACGCCCGATGAAGAGGACGTGTTGAGGATCACACCCTTGCCCGCCTTCTTCATGATCGGCATGGCAAAGCGCGAAGCCATGAAATGGGCGCGCACATTGAGGTTCCATGACTTGTCGAAGCCATCGATCGACACCTGCTCAAGGTCGCCCGCGACCTGAGCACCGGCATGATTGTGGAGAATGTCGATGCGTCCATGACGCTCCGCGACAGCCGCAATCCCCGCTTCCAAGGCAGTGTCATCGGTCACGTCGACAATCAGGCGTTCGGCGCTGCCGCCTGCGGCATGAATCTGGCTGACGGTCTCGCCGGCATTGGTGAAGCCGATATCCGCGACAACGACATGGGCACCTTCCTTCGCCATGATCAGCGCTCCGGCCCGTCCGATGCCGGACCCTGCTCCCGTGACGATTGCAACTTGATTCCTGAGGATCATGGCGTTTCCCGTTCAGTTTGTTGTTGTCTTTTCGCGCATCAAGAAGCGCGCGATGAGGATCAACCCCAGCGATGCAACAAGCACCATGGTGGCGATGGCGTTGATTTCCGGCGTCACGCCGCGGCGGATCGAAGCGAAGACATAGATAGGCAACGTCGTGTTCGACCCGGCGACGAAGAAGGCTATGATGAAATCGTCGAAGGAGAAGGTGAAGGCAAGCAGGAAGCCGGCCAGGATCGACGGCAGGATCTGCGGCAGCACGATCTGTCGGAAGGTCGTGAATGGCGTGGCATAGAGATCGCTCGATGCCTCGACGATATCGCGCCCGAGACCGGCAATGCGGGCCTTTACGATCATCGTCACCAGCGCCATGGTGAAAAGCCCATGCGCGGCGATGATCGAGCCGTAGCCCAGGGAAAGCTTCGGCGGCTGCTCGCCAGGCCAGATGGCTGCCAGCAGCGGATTGAGGAAGCTGAAGACCTCGACGAGCGCCACCAGCGTCGCAATGCCGATAACGACACCCGGAACAACGATCGCGGCGGCGAACAACCCGTCGAACACGGCCCGTGTCTTCGCACCCAACCGTTCCATGCCGATCGCGGCCATCGTGCCGAAGAGTGCGGCAAGGCTCGCGCTGACGAAGGCGATGATCAGGCTGTTCCGCAGGGCTTCCATCAGAAAGGTGTTGGAAAGCGCTTTTCCGTACCACTGCGTCGAGAAGCCGGTGAAGTCGGAGGCATTCCGGCCCGCATTGAACGAGAACAGCACGACCAGAGCGATCGGCGTGTAGAGGAACATATAGACTGCAGTGACAAGCCCGCGCATCAGACGAGATCCACCTGACGGGTGCCCGCGACACGCCAGGCAATGCGCATGGCGACGAGAAGCACGATAACGACGACGACGACGAGGGTTACGGCAATCGCCGAACCGAACGGCCAGTTGCGCGATTGCAGGAAGAGATCGACCAGCGCGTTGCCGATGAAGAAAACCTTGCCGCCACCGAGCAGCTGCGGGATCAGGTATTCCCCGAGCAGCAGGATGGTAACGAGTGCCACGCCTGTCATGACGCCCGGCAACGACAGCGGCAGCGTAATGCCGAAGAAGGTCGAGAGCGGCTTCGCCCCGAGATCGGCCGAGGCCTCCAAAAGCCTGCGGTCCAGCTTCTCGAGACTGACATAAATCGGCATGATCATCAGTGGCAGGTAGCCATAGACGATACCAAGCAACACCGCGCCCGGCGTATTGAGAAGCCGGACATTCTCGATACCGACGAATTCCAGCAGATGCGGAATGCCTCGCGCCCCGAGAATGTACATCCAGGCGTAGGTGCGCACGAGCAGGCTGGTCCAGAAAGGCACGACGACAAGCGAAACCAGCAGCAACCGGTATTTCGGACTTGCCTTGACCGCGAGACAATAGGCAACCGGATAGGCAACCAGCAGGCATACAAATGCGCCGATCGGCGCCAGAACGAGCGTATTCTTGAAGGCTGCCACGCGCGACCCAAGATTGGCGAACTGCGCGAAAGTGAACGCCGCCTGATACCCGCCCTCCGGCGCCCGCTCGCCGAAGGCGAAGACGACGATGGCGATGAACGGCAGCACGAGGAACACGAACAGCCAGGCGCTCGCCGGCGCAATGAGCGCAGCGGTTATCAGGCGTTTTCTGGTATCCGGTGTCAGGGTCATTCTTTCGGTGCCTCGTTCACGATTGGGACCGCGCCTCATCCGCCTGCCGGCACCTTCTCCCCGCAAGCGGCGCGGAGGAGTATGCAGCGCCGGCTTACCCCAATTTCAACGTCATGTGGGGTAAGTCGCCTCCCCCCGTCGGAACGGGGAGAGGCGAAAGGCCGATCCGCGACTAGGCCGACTTGAAGCGGGCCATCAGCTCGGCACGGCCCGGATCCGTCAGGGTCACCGCGGCGCCGAATTCGAGCGGGGTGAGCGCCGCCTCGTCCGGATAGACGATCTTGTTGGATGTTATCTCCTTCGGCAGCATCGAGATGACGCGGCTGTCCGTGGCCGGCGCACCGTTGGCGATGTGCTCCTTCACGGCATTCGCCGGATCCATCAGATAGTTCAGCAAGGCGTAGCCTGCAGCCTTATTCGGCGCATCCTTGGGGATCGCGTAGTAGTCCGTCCAGATTTCGCCGCCGTCCGTGCCGAGTACATAGGCGATCTCGGGGATATCGCGATTGAGCTGCGCACCGTCATTCGTCCAGCACATGGTCATCCATGCATCGGTTGCGCGCATCGCCGGCTGATAATCGCTGTTGATGGCGAAGAGGTGCGGCTTGACCTTGATCAACAGTTCCTCGGCCTTGGCAAGCTCGTCAGCCTTGATCGAGTTGAAATCGTAGCCGAGCGAAACCAGCGCGCTGCCGATCGTCGTGAGCTGATAATCGTGCACCATGGCGCGACCGTCGGCTTCGGTCTGGGCAATCTCGAAGAAATCCTTCCAGCTCGAAAGCTTCGTCTTGATTTTCGAGGTATTAACGGAGAAACCCGTCGTGCCCCAGTTCTTCGGCACGGCGTAGGTCTTGCCATCGATCTGGCCTTCCTTGGTGAAGCGCGGGTTTTCGGTTGCCTGACTGAAGTTCGGGATCTTCGACATATCAAGCTCTTCGATCAGGCCGAGCTTGTGGTGGGTGGAGATCGTATAGTTGGTGGGGACGAATAACGACCAACCGGAAGCGCCCGCCTGCAACTTCGCCAGCATTTCCTCGTTCGAGCCGAAGACATTGACTTCGACGGCAACGCCCGTTGCCGCCTTGAAGTTCTCGAAGGTCGCCGGATCATGGTAATTCGGCCAGGTTGCAATCGACATCTGCGTGCCGAGTTCACCCGCCGCATAGGCGGGCGTTGACAGCGCGCCGGGGAAGCGCGACATGACGGCGGTCGCAAGACCAAGGCCGGTGATGCCGAGGAAGTGGCGACGGCTGACGGAGCCGCGCTTCAGGCGCATGAACTCGTCCATCAAGCCTTCGGCGGAAATGGGGAGATTGTCCTTGTAGTCCTTGCTCATGATGCTGTTCCCTTGTTTTGATCTTAAGCTGCACTCGATGCTGAAAAGACATGCGCTGCGGCCGGATCGAAGCCGAGGAAGACCGCCTCGCCCGGCTCGACCAGATCGCCCTCGTTCATGCCGCGCCGGTCGGCGGTGACGAGGAAATCGCCGAGCCCCGGAACGGTCACGGCATATTCCGCGGATGAGCCAAGGAAGATGCGGTGCGT
Source organism: Rhizobium sp. (assembly GCA_036398815.1). GTDB lineage: Bacteria > Pseudomonadota > Alphaproteobacteria > Rhizobiales > Rhizobiaceae > Rhizobium. Next base: position 31,652 of record DASWOH010000238.1, read on the forward strand.
GACGACACCCTTGAAGGCGGCGACTTCGCGCGCCTGCGCCCGCGTCAGCCGGATCGCTTCCGGGCGGATCGCGATGATCGCCTCCCCCGGCGAAACACGCTGCCGCTCGCCTGCCGCAATCGCAGAGCCGTCTGCAAGCCTGAGCGTCGTTCCATCGGCTTCCATCGTCGCGCCGACACGGTTCGTCTTACCGACGAAATCCGCGACGAAGAGATCGGCCGGACGGTCGTAGACCTCCTGCGGCGACCCCAACTGGCGAATACGCCCGGCGCTCATGACGCAGACGACATCAGCCATCGAAAGCGCCTCCTCCTGGTCATGGGTGACGAGAACGAAGGTGATGCCGAGTTCACGCTGCAATGTCTGCAATTCGATTTGCATGGCCGAGCGCAGCTTCTTGTCGAGGGCTGCCAACGGCTCATCGAGAAGCAAAACCGACGGGCGGTTGACGATGGCCCGCGCCAGCGCCACGCGCTGCTGCTGGCCCCCGGACATTTCATGGATACGGCGCTTTGCAAAGCCGCCGAGACGGACCATCTCCAGTGCCTCCGCAGCCCGGCGGCTGATCTCGGCGGAGGCAATCTTCGGCCGCATCTGCTTCAGCCCATAGGCAACGTTCTGCTCCACATTGAAGTGCGGAAACAACGCATAGTGCTGGAACACCATGTTGACCGGGCGGCGATAGGCAGGCACGCCGTTCATCTCGCGCCCATCGATCAGCACCGCGCCTTCGCTCGGCTGCTCGAAACCGCCGATCATGCGTAGACATGTCGTCTTGCCGCAGCCGGAAGGGCCGAGCAGCGCCAGAAAGGCGCCCTTCGGCACATTGAGATTGATGTCCGTTACAGCGGTCACGGCGCCATAGTTCTTTGTGACCGAACGGAATTCGATATCGTTCGTCGAAGCGGATACCACGTCTGTTCCCTGCGGTTGGTTTGGATTGGGCAGTCTCGCGCTGCTTTTGCCACCGTCGTTAAGGAAAGACTAAGCCTGGCCTTCCCTCACGGTATATACCCCGAAAGAGGTATTTGAGCCCACTTGGCTTCATGGAAGGTATATACAGGGGCGCGCAGGTTCGCGCGGGGCAATAAGGAGGTTCCGTCATATGAGCACGGATTTGGAGGCGCTGTTTCGAGCCTTCAATGCGACGGTCGGCCGGGCAACGATGACCGACGCCGAATTCGGCGAGACCTTCCGCAGGATGATGGCAGCGCTGGTGCGCTTCGACTATGTCGTCGTCTTCGCTTACCGCGGCAAGGAGCAGCCGATCGACCTCTACAATACCTTCGACCCGAAGGAGCACATCATTTTCGTCACGCTCTATCAGGCGGGGCCCTACCTCCTCGATCCGTTTTACCAAACAGCCCGCGAGCGCCGCGTCGGCGTCTTCCGCATGCGGGAACTGGCGCCTGACCGTTTCTTCTCCAGCGAATATTATCGCACCTATTACGTCCAGACCGGACTGGCGGAGGAGATCGGCTTCTTCGTCGCCGCCGATGACGACATTACCATCGTGCTGTCGCTAATGCGGCGGGAGGAAACGGGCCCCTTCGCTGCGGCGGAATTCACGCTGTTGAAGATGGCTGAGCCGCTGATCGCGAGCATGGTGCGGCATTACTGGTCCGGCCTTGCGCCCCGCTTCGACGCACACCTGAACTCCAGGACGCGCGATGGCCGCAAGCGCGGCGCCTCCGGAAACTCGTTGCAACCAGCCGATACCGTCTGGCGCAATCTCAATCTGACCAGCCGGGAAACGGCGATTGTCGACCTGGTCCTGCAAGGACACTCTTCCGAGTCGATCGGCCTGAGGCTGAACATTTCGACTGGGACCGTCAAAGTCCATCGGCGCAATGTCTATCGTAAGCTCGGCATCTCCTCGCAGACGCAATTGCTCTCGCTCTATCTCAAGAACCTTGACCTAGCTTAGATAAAGGCCCCGGCCAGTGCCGATGCTGCTTTTCTCCCCTACCGCAGCCGCCCGATCGACATATCGGTTCTCCAACCCAAAAGTTGGCCGCTCAACGAAATCAACGACGCGATTTCCGGTGTAGCGAGCGGTGACGACGGCTTCACCAGCTATCCTGCCGAAATTTGAAGACAGATAAAGCGACCGTGCCGGACTGCTCCATGCGGCCGCAATGATGACCTGAGCGTCATTGCAAGATTGCAGCAAGGCCTTACGCCGGCCGCGTTTTCGGACAGCCTCCCTGACATTCGCGACAAGCGTCATTCAACGACCGAGCAGAATCGCCCCGCCACACCGATCAGGCAGGCGAGGGTACGTCGAACGGTCATGGTTTCGCCAAGAAACAGCCAGCCGATCAGAACGGCGAACACAATACTTGTCTCTCGCAGCGCCGTGATCGGGCCGGCCGGCCCGAGGGCGAACGCTGCGACCACGACCGCATAGGCGACCGTAGCGACCAGACCGCCGCCGCTACGCAGGAAGGCATTCCATGTGGCGTGTAGGATCGCAACGAACAGCGCAAGACCGATGAAAAGGCCAGATCGGCCCGGCATTTCGCCACCAAAGCGAAAATGACGGTTGCCAACCTGCTCCACCTACCGAATTTAGGGACTTGAAAACATCCGGAAGCTCCTATGACAGCGGAGGCTCACGAATTCATTGCCAAATCAATTGCACGGCCAGCATTGATGTCGCAAATCACGCGCGGAGTTGTTCTCCACAGGTAGTTGCTTCGCTTGCCGATGCTGCGCGTGAATTGCTATGACATATTATACAGCGCTTGCCTTCCCAGCCATTGGGTCCATCTTCACCGGGCCATTGACGCTGCCAAGATGATGAGCTGACAGGAATGGACGCCGTGCGGCTTTTGGGGAAGAGTACTGATATCCATGGAAATTGAGCCCCATATCCCGTCGCTGGTGCGTATCTTGGGTCAGGTGGCTATCATCGTTTATGCATATTCCTGGGTGATCCGGACCGTCGAACGAGGCGCTCTGAAATCCCTTGCTGTCGGGCTGCTGTTTGGCCTGGGGGGAATTCTGTCAATGAGCGATCCGATCCGGTGGACGCCAGGCGTCTTTCACGACGGGCGTTCCATTCTCCTTGTTCTCGCGCCAATTTATGGCGGCCCCATCGGCACGGCCGTGGCTGCGATGATGATGGGTTTCTATCGCGTCGCAGTCGGCGGGATCGGCGCGGTTGGTGGCGTCGTCGGCATTGGGGTCGTTGCGCTCGCGGGATATTCCCTGACGCTGCTGCCGCGGCGGTGGGTCGGCATAGGCTGGCGACGATCGGCGTTGTTTGGTTTGGCGACCGCCGCGTCGCTGATCGTTTTTGCGTTCCTGCCTCCGGCGCTCGCTCGCGAGCTTTTCTTCTCGGCAACGCTTCCAGTGATGACCGCCAATATCCTCGGCGTTCTCCTGCTGTCGGATCTCCTTGAGCGGGAACAATACCGCGTCGGCATTCAACGCGCGCTCGAGAACGAAGCCAGTGTCGACCCGCTGACAAAGCTTCCCAATCGCCGTGTCCTGCAACGCGAGGGCGACCGTTGCAGCAAGGAAGCCGGAACCAGGGACACCCCATTTTCGATCATCATGCTCGATATCGATCACTTCAAGAAGATCAACGACACCTGGGGACATTCCTTTGGTGACACAGTCTTGGCACAGGTGGCCGACGTGATACGGCAGACTGTCCGCAAGACGGATATAGCGGCCCGATATGGCGGAGAGGAGATTGTCGTGCTCCTGCCGAGGACCAACGCGGCTTCTGCCACTCTGGTCGCCGAAAAAATCCGCAAGGATATCGAAGCCATGGTTTTGACGTTCGATCGCGACGCCATCAATGTCACCGTCAGTATCGGTCTTGCGTGTTCGCAAGGGCCTATTACCGACTTCAAGCATGTGTTGGAGGCTGCGGACAAAGCACTTTATCGTGCGAAGGCTGGCGGCAGAAATCGTGTGGAGCTGTCGGAGGCGGCATGAGCGGGCCTGTCGCAAAGATGCTGAAAGACAGGCTTACTGATTACATGGGTTTCGGCATCGAATTTTGGGTCAGACACAATTTCGATGATCGTGGCATGAGGCTGCCGACTATGAATCATTGAATGATATAAAAATTGCAGATTGTCGGTCGCTGTCATCAAAAGTGTGTCGGAGCCCTTTTTCTTTGCCGCACTGTTGACGAGAGCGAAGCTAGGCATCAGCTTTCCAGATTGACCGGACCTGCCATGCTTGGCACCCGACATGCCTATGAATGAACGAGAGGCGGACCATTCTGCCAGATTCTCGTGTAATCGCATCATTCGAAGAGTTTTCCGAGGAGACAGGGATGACCGATACTTTGAACAGGAACAGGCGTAATTTCCTGACGATTGCGTCGGGTGGAGGCATGCTGGCGGCGCTGAGCCCCCTCGGTCTGGATGCGGCACGAGCCGATGTCGCCACCGGTCGTCCGGAGAAACCGCTGAGGGCAGCGTTCTCCAATGGTGGGCTGCAGTCGACCTGGTGCGCCCAGGGCAAGGCGGCGGCCGAACATTGGGGCAAGCTGTTCAACGTCGAGGTGACCTGGTTCGACGGCGAACTCGATGCCGCCAAGCAGCGTGCCGCGATCGTCACGATGGCCTCGGAGAAATGGGACTTTGTCGCCATCCAGGCCAACAACAGCGGCACGCTGACGGAGCCTGTGCAGAAGATGATCGATGCCGGCATTCCGGTGATCACGATGGACACCCAGATCGCATCCGGGAATGAGATCCGTGTCTACAGCCATCTCGGAGCCGATAATGAAGGCATGGGCGCGGCCATAACCCAGGCGTTGGTCACCAAGCTCGGCGGCAAGGGCAAGATCATCATGACGCAGGGACCGCTCGACCATACAGGTGCGCAAGGTCGCACCAGAGGCTTCGAGTCCGTGGTTAAGAACTATTCCGATATCGAGGTGCTCGACACGCAACCAGGCGACTGGGACGTGGCGAAAGTGAAGCAGCTGTGGGAGGCTTATCTCGCCAAATACCCGCTGATCGACGCCGCCTTCTTCCATAGCGACGACATGGCGCTCGCCGCCTACGACGTCATGAAGGCGCAGGGGCGCACCAGCATCCTGATCGGCGGCATCGATGCCATGCCGCCCGCTATCGATGCCGTCTTCGAGGGGCGCATGTTTGCGACCGTGCGCAATCCGGCCGGCCTCATCCATGGAAGCGCGATCATTGCGGGTGTCGCGGCAGCGACCGCCGTGGAGGGGGGCGGCGGCGCTCCAGCAAGTGTCGTCACCGATGGTCCCGTCGTGACTTTGGAAAAAGCCGATGGTATGAGGTGGCTGCAGGACCAGTTTCTATCGTAGGCTATCCCGCCGCATGAACCCAGGGCTGGCGAAAGACCAATGCCATCGATGGCACACGATGTTTCGATATGGACGCGGATTTAGTCTGCCTTCATGTTTAGCAAAGCTGGATATATCCACTTGTTGCTATTCTTCTATCCAGCGGCAATAGTGGTTGTAAAATGAGCTCTGCGCAATCAAGGCCGGCCAGCGGCGAACCTCGATTGCGACCAACGCCGCCAGTAGTCGCAAGATGTGATGTGATGGGAGACAAACGTGGACAACCTCGCTCTCGACAGCCAAGCCCAGAAGAAGATTGCGGCGCCGATCGCCCGGGATCGCCGGTCGACGACGCAGATCGGCAGCGATGTCGACTATGAGCGAGTGACGCGCGGGGGACGCAATCTTCTCATCGGGGTCATCGCATTGGTGGCGCTGGTGATCCTGCTGTCGCTGTTCGTCAAGGTCGAGGAAGTCGCACGCGCACGCGGCGAGTTCGTGCCGGTCCAGCGCCTGCAGGTCATCCAGACGGCCGAAGGCGGGCTGCTGGAAGACATTCTCGTGCGCAACGACGATCATGTCACCAAAGGCCAGGTGATCGCGAAGTTCCGCGCCACCGACCTTTTGCGGGATATTCAACTGAACCAGGTGCGCATCGCCCGGCTGCAGATCGAGATGGAGCGTCTCGGCGCGCAGGCTGACGGCCGCGAACCGAATCTCGATCAATATCGGGGCCAGTACCCGGAGATGGTCAACGAAGCGCTGGCGCTCTACAAGCAGCAAACGCAAGGTCTGCAGGCCGATCTCAATCAACGGGATCATGCGATCGACGAGGTCAAGGTGTCGCTGGATGCAGCAGAGCAGCAGATCCCGTCGGCCCAAAGCAGCCTTCAGGCAACCCGGGAATTGCTGGATCGGACGCGTGCGGGCGCCTTGAAGGAAGTCATCACGCGCAGCCGCGTCGCCCAGGTCGAAGAACAGTCGGCACAGGCCGAGCGCACCTATATTCAGCTGGTGACGTCGCTCGACGAACTCAAGGCGCGCATCCGCAGTCTCCAGGCCGAGCGTGCCTCGCTGATTGCCAAGACCACGGGGGATGCGCGCAACCAGCGGGCGGACCGCATCGAGCAACTGAATGAAGCCAATGTCACGCTCCTGGCCCTGCGCAGCCGCGCCGAAGGCATCGAGGTCAGGGCACCCGTCAACGGCATCGTGCACAAGGTATCGGAAACACCGATCGGCACGGTCATTCCGGCCGGAGGGACCGTGGCCGAAATCGTGCCGACCGACGGCGGCGTGCTGATGCAGGCGCGCGTTGCGCCGCGCGATATCGGCTTCGTGCATGTGGGACAGAAGGTATTGGTGAAGGCCGACGCCTTCGAATACGGCCGCTTCGGGGCAATCGAGGGCGATGTCGTGCGCATCGCGCCGTCGAGCACCGACGCGCAGCCCGGACAGGAGCCGTTCTTTCCGGTGGAGGTCGAACTGCGGCAGGGTTATGTCGGCACCGACCAGAGCCATGTCGTGACGCCGGGCATGACGGGCGAAGCAAGCATCCTCACCGGCGAAAAAACCGTCTTCCAGTACCTGCTGAAGCCCATCTACGTCACGCTTGCGTCGGCCATGCAGGAACGCTGAGGGAGTTTGCCCCATGGCAAAGAAACCTCGGGACGCTAAAAACCCCGATGGCGCCGACGCGCCAGAGCTTATGCAGGCTCCCGCCAGCGTCGCCCATGAATCGCAGGAGAATGAATCGCAGGAGAGCAGACATTCCTGGTGTCCCGATGGCCCGGAAATCGATCTGGCCTCGCCCCACGCCGCCCATCTCCTGGACGACATGGTCCCGGCGCTTGCCGGAAAGGGCCAGCTCCGCCTCGTCTATCAGCCCAAGACGGATCTTTCGACAAGCCGCTGCATCGGCGCAGAAGCGCTTCTTCGCTGGAACCACCCGACCCTTGGCGCTGTTCCGCCGGACGAATTCGTGCCGCTGGTCGAGCACACCTCGCTGATGAATGCGATGACGGACTGGGCATTCGCGGCGGCCCTGCCCCAGGTCGCCGTCTGGCGTGCGGAGGGTTTCGCACCGCAGATCTCGATCAACGTCTCGATGCGGGACCTCTCGGACGAGCGTTTCGCGACACGACTGGCGGAGATGCTCGAACGCCACGGCGTCCGGCCGGACTGGATCGACATCGAGGTGACGGAAAGTGCCGATATGAAGGACCCGGCATGCACCAAGCGCCAACTCGACGAGATACGACGGCTGGGCGTGGCCATCGAGATAGACGATTACGGCACCGGCCATGCCGGGCTTTCATACCTGAAGCTCGTTCCGGCAAGCTATCTGAAGATCGACCAGGCCTTCATCTCCCATCTTGCCACCGACAGCACCGATCAGATCATCGTGCGCTCGACGATCGATCTTGCCCACAAGCTGGGTCTCAAGGTGGTGGCGGAAGGCATCCGGGACGAGGCAGCGCTCGGCTGGCTGCGCGAGCATGGCTGCGATATCGGCCAGGGCAATCTGCTCTCCCCGCCGCTCGAAGCGGAAGATTTTGAACGACTGCTGCGGGCGCAGCAGCAACTCGTTCCGATCCGCTAATCCACGCTTTCATGGAAGCGATGCTGCCGCAAGCGACGAAATCGCCGACGGCAGCATGGGATCGTTATTCTGTCTCGACGCGATTCCGGCCGCCTTCCTTGGCTTTGTAGAGAGCCTTGTCGGCGCGCTTGAGGATCGCCTGCAAATCGTGCTCTCCATGCCCGCGGGTGGCAACGCCGATGCTGACGGTGAAGGGAATCGCGTTGCCGTTGCGCCAGTTGTGGGCGAAATCCTGCGTCTCGAATGTCTTTCGCAGCATTTCCGCGCGCGCCTTCGCCTGTTCGAGGTCCGTTCCCGGCATCGCGACGATGAATTCCTCGCCGCCCCACCGGGCGAAGACGTCCATGTTGCGGCTGACCGAAGCGCCGACCTTGGCGAGAATGCGCAGGACCTCGTCGCCGGCATCGTGACCATAGGTGTCGTTGACCTTCTTGAAGTAATCGATGTCGAGCATGAGCACCGAAAAGCGCTCGTCCGTTCGCAGGATATTCTCGACGACCTCAAGGAACTCCCTGCGGTTCGGCAAGCCGGTCAGTTCGTCGGTGACGGCCTCTTTCTGAAGCAAATCCATCAGCCGGACGCGGTCCGTGATATCCCGGATGACGGCGGTGAACTCGAGCAATCCGTCGACATTGATCTTGGAGATGGCGATTTCCACCGGCAGCAAGGTTCCGTCGCGATGCTGTCCGTAAACGCGATTGCGCTCGTCCATCTGCCTCGAATTGACAGGCGATCGGGCAAACTGATGGATGCGTTCGGAATGATGCGCCCGATAGGTTTCCGGGAGGAGATTGATGATCGGCTGGCCGATCACCTCGGACGCGTCATATCCGAAGAGGTTTTCCGCCGCACGGTTGAACAGGGTGATATTGTGAGTTTGGTCGATCGTGATGATGGCATCGTAAGCGGCGTTGACGACGGACCGAAAGCGCGAGGTGCTCACTTCCAGATCATGCATCAGGGTCATCTTCGGCGTGATATCCAGGCCTGTGATGAGGATCTCCACGACGGTGGAATCTCCGCCCGCATGCCGGAACGGCTTGAGCGACAGACGCCACCAGCGGGTTCCGTCCCGCAGATCATAGGCCTGCTCCAGTTCCTGCGCGACGCCGGAGGTGAAACACTCCTGAAGCTTGGCGCGAAGGTCATGGCGCGCATAGCTCGGCATGAGCGAATCGAGCGCCGCGGGAAAGCTGCGAACGCCGAGGCCACCCCGCCGCCCGCCCGTCATGTCGAAGAAGCCCTCGTTGCAGGCCGACACGACAAGCTCGCCTGCATCCCCGTGACCGACGATGGCGACGCTTGCGGCGATTCCGTCAACGAATTCCTGAAGCTGGTCAGTCTTGCCATTCATGATAAACTCCTCTCCACGACCACCTTATGGGTCTTGCAACCTCCTTCATCACCGTCACAAATGCATGTAACGCGCGATGTCGAGCCTCAAGAGTAGCGTTGGCCAACCGTTGCGAAAAGTCCGTATTGCACGTTTCATTAACAACACCGCATATTTTGATCGACAAAGATACACGTTTCAATTGATAATAGATTTGCCAAAGGGCGCGAGTAACTTTCCTGTGGCATGTCGGCTGATAATCAACAGGCACTCGGCGCAATCAGTATAGGGGAGCCATGGCAAGCTTGAACGTAGCCAAGCCTCCGGGAGTGACGGCAGTCAGCATTGCGGCTTCGATCGTCAGCCACATACTGGCGCTGGCCGTTCCGCTGGCGCTGCTTCAGACTTATGACCGGATCCTGCCGAACCAGGCCTATGGCACGACATTCGTGCTGGCCGCGGGCGTCACCGTCGCCATCGTGCTGGAAGCCAGCGTGCGATATGCGCGTTCGGTGCTGTTCGCCTATGTCGGTTCGGCCTTCGAGGCGGAGATGACGGTGCGTGTGCTCGATCATGTGATGCGTGCCGACAGCAAGGCTCTTCACCAGCTCAGCATCCCGGACCTCTCCGATGCGGTGCGGGCCACCGGCGAAGTCCGCGACTTCTGGTCCGGCAATGCCGCGGTCGCCCTGCATGAACTGCCCTTCGCCATCATCTATATTGCCCTCATCGCCTATATAGGCTCGTGGCTCGCACTCGTTCCGATCGCCTTCACCCTCCTGGCCTTGCTCGCGGCCCTCGCCGTCGCACGGTCCGGGGCGAAGGCCCAGCGGGATGCGCACGAAGCCCAGTTGCAGCGCCAGAAGCTCGGCTGGGGGATCTTCACCGGCATCGTCGAGGCAAAGGCCATGGCCGCCGAGACGCTGCTGACGCGGCGCTATCGCGATGCCGTCGCCGATGTCATGGAGTCAACCGCACGCGTCGGGAACCGCATGTCGATGATCCGGGAGAACGGCAGCCTGATGGCGCAACTCTCGACGATCGGCATCGTGACCGCCGGCGCCTTCATGGTGACCGCCGGCGAACTGACGACCGGCGGCCTCGCTGCCTGCACGCTGCTTGCGGGCCGCTCCGTCGGCCCCGCGATGGGGGCATTCGGTTATCTCAGCCGTCGCCACCAGAAGCTTGAGGCCGAGAGCAGCATCAACAAGGTCCTCTCGCTTCCGCTCGCCCCCGTCTGGACGGAAGCCGACGGAACCGAGCCGGGCCAGTTCACCGGCGGCCCCATCGTCATGTCCGGCCAGGCTCTGCACATGCATGGCGGCTCCGTCACCATCCCGCAGGGCAGCTTCGTTCATATCGACGCACCGAATTCGCCGGTCGGCACCATGACGATGCGGACGATGGCCCGCCTCGAGGACTCGCTCGGCCTTTCCGTCACCTTCGACGGCCGGCCGAACAGCGCCTACGACCCGCAGGGCTTCCGGGAACGCGTGACCGAGGCAAGCTCGCGCGCCGAGCTGATCCGCGGCACGCTTCTCGACAATCTCACCCTGTTCAGCCCGAACTACGAAGCGGCGGCGATGGAGCTTTCCGAAAGGCTCGGCCTCGGCACCTTCATCGACAGCTTGCGCCAGGGCTTCATGACGCCCGTCGGCCAGGGCGGCACGGAAATCATCACACCCGGCATCGCCGCGCGCATCGGCCTTATCCGCGCCCTCGTGCGCGAACCCCTTGTCTTGTGCCTCGACAATGCCGACGCCTCGCTCGATCTTGACGGCGTGGCGCGACTCCTGGCCGTTCTGAAGGAGCTGAAGGGCCGGACGACCGTCTTCATGGTGACGAGCAACGCCGCCCTGTTGCAGCTGGCGGACATGAAAGTGCGCGTCGATCGCAGGAAGGTGGAAGCATGAGCGAGGTCCCGATTTCCCCTGCCGCGCCAGATATCTCGCCCTCAGCCCCGAAGAGACCGCCAACCTGGTCCGAAACGGTTTGGCTGGAACGTCTCGAAGCCGCGGTCGGCGCCGAGCGACGCAACAACTCGCCCGTTGCCGCGGCTCTCCCGGCCATGCTCGTGGCGCTCGGCTGGCTCGGCACGGCACGCAGCCTGGCGGCTCTCCTGCCTCCCGCCGAGACGCCGATGACGCTCGATCATCTGGAGCTGCTCCTGCCGACGCTCGGCTATCGCACGCGCCGCATCATCGCCACCGGCAAGCCGTCGGACACCAGCCAGCTGCCGACCGGCAGTTTCGTTCGTACGCGGGCGGGCGATTACGGCATCTCTCGGCCGGCCGGAAGACGAGGACCTCTGGGATCTCTGGCTTGTCGATGGCCGCCACGCCAACCTTGCGCTCTCCAATGGCGATACGATTCTCGCGGTCGAGCCCGACATCAACTTCCACACGGTCAACGAGGCCCGGCCGAACTGGTTTCGCAGTCTCTTCGAGCACATGCGCAGCCAGATCTTCAGGCTGTTCGCCGTGAGCTTCATCATCAACATGGCTGCCCTTTCCGTGTCGCTCTACACCATGGTGGTCTACAGCGTCGTGATCCCCTCGGGCGCCCTGTCGACGATCTGGAGCCTTTCGCTGCTCGCCGCCGTCGTGGTCATCGGCGGTTGGGCACTGAGCGTCGGCCGCCAATTCCTGAGTTCATCGATGGCGGCATGGGCAGGCACGCGCATCGGCACGGCGACGATGGGCAAGATGCTGTCGCTGCCCATGGAGACGACGACGCGGCTCGGCGCCCAGAACAATCTCGTCCGCCTTCGTGGCTTCGAGAACGCCCGCACCTTCCTGAGCGGCGCAGGTGGCCTCAACCTGATCGACTATCCCTTCATCGTGATCTTCCTGGTGGTCATCGCGTTGATGGGCGGCTGGCTGGTCTTCGTGCCGATCGTTGCCCTCTTTGCCTATGCGGGGCTCGCTCTGCCGACCTCCGATTACGTGGCCAGCAAATCGGCGGCTGCCGGCGCCGCATCCGGCCGTCTCGAAGAAAACGCAGTTTCTGCCTTCTACGGCATGAACGCCTTCCACCAGGCCGGCGCCGACAGCCGCTGGCTCAGCCGCTTCGCCAAGCTTGCCCGCGAATCGGCGGCCCGCAACCGCGACTATGCGATTGCCGTCGCCCGCGCCCAGGCGATCGGGCAGATGTTGAGCATGCTGACCGTGCTCGCAACACTCTGCGTCGGTATCGTTCTGGTGCTCGGCGGGGCGATGCATGCCGGCGGGCTGGTGGCGACGATGATGCTGATCTGGCGGGTGACGACGCCCGCGCAGCAAGCCTTCAGCTCCATGGTCCGCCTGCGCCAGGTGCGAAGCTCCATCCGGCAGGTCGACCAGTTGATAGCGACGCCGGCCGAAAGCACCGGCTCCGAGTTCTCCAGCCCGGCTGGTCTTGCCAATGTCACGCTTGCCGCCGAACGGATCTATTACAGACCCGATGCCGACTATGATGCCGCACTGAACGGCGTATCCTTCAGCGTAAAAGCGGGAGAAAGGGTCGCCATCGTCGGCCCGAGCGGCAGCGGCAAGAGCGTACTGCTGGAGTGTCTTGCCGGCCTGCGCCGCCCTCAATCCGGCCGCGTCTTGATCGGCAACCGCGACATCCGCCAGTTCGATACCACCGAATATCGCGCCTGGATCGGCTATGTCCCGCAGTTCGTCCCCGCGCTGCCCATTACCGTTCGCGACTACCTGCGCCTGCGCATGCCGACACTCAGCGATGACGAGGCCTTCGCCGCCCTCGAGCATGTCATCGGCCCGGACTGGCGCCACCTTTCCGCCTTCGGCCGCAGCGCCGACCAGGTGCTGGACCGCGAGCTCAACCCCTTCTCGGAGGATATCGCCGAACTGCAGTTCCGCCACCTGATCGCCTTCGTCGCCGCGACGCTCAATCAACCGGCTGTTCTGCTGCTCGACGGCGACGGCATCGCCGGCACGCCGGAGTGGGAGCCTCGCATCCTGCGCTACCTCGATTCCATCCGTGGAACGACCACCGTCGTCTGGGCTCCCCACAGCCCCGAACATATCCAGGCCTGCCAGCAGGTCGTCGTCCTGGATCGCGGAAACGTGCTCCGCGCCGGACCAGTCGCGCAGGCGCCGGCATTGACGGCGTGACGCAAGAGATCGCGCCCATGCGGCCTGGTGCTCATTTCGGAAAGCAAGCGTCGCGGATGCTCAGGCATCGATGCCGCCGGGGGCGCACTGCATTTGCATCTTTGGCCACGATGTTATGGTCGCGAGAACGCTGAGCTGGCGAAGCTGAAGCCCTCGGGCCGGCCTGCTTTCGACCCGGACCAGTTCCTCCATCACAGCGACAATCCGGTCATGATAGATCGCCGGCTTCATTCGCCTGGTCTCGTCGAACTCCCGAAAGGCCTTCGCCACGCTCGACCGGCTGACGGAGAGGCTCGCACCGAGGCACACCCCGCTTGTTTCTGCGGAAACGCCTGCAAGCTTCAGCTATCGAAGCCACGCAACTGTTCGAGATCGGCGATCAGTCGCGGCCCGGTCGGCTGCCATCCCAACTTTTTCCGCGTCTGCGCGCTGGAGGCTGGGACGTCGAGCCCCGCGAACATTGCGAGCCAGCCGAAATAAGCTTCGGCCTCTTCCGGGGTGATGGATTTGACCGGTAACTTCAGGCGTCGGCCGAGAACCTCCGCGATATCACGGAGGGGCACGCCTTCCTCCGCGACCGCGTGATATTTCGCGCCCGGTTCCGCTTTCTCGATCGCCAGCCTGTAGAGGCGGGCCGCATCGAGAACATGCGCCGCAGGCCAGCGATTGTGTCCGTTTCCGACATATGCGCAAACGCCCTTTTCACGAGCCATCGCGATCGCATACGTGACGAGGCCCTGCTTGACCGTGTCGTGGACTTGCGGAAGGCGCACCACCGACACATTGACCCCGTCCGCGGCGACAGCGGCGGCGGCCTCTTCCGAGGCCGCGCGCGGAATCATGGCGGAGGTGATGACCGTACCGTCTTCCGTGGCCGGCTGGCCCGGCACGGTATTCACCATTCCGGTGCCAGAGGTCACGATCAATGGTCGGCCGGAGCCGGCGAGAACCGAACCGAGCGCCGTGATGACCCGTCGATCATCCTCGCAGTTCGCCACCAATTTCGAGAAGTCGTGGTTGAAGGCGAGGTGGATGACGCTATCCGATCGGGCGGCGCCGTCCTTGAGGCTTTCCAAATCCTCAAGTGATCCACGAACGACCTCGGCGCCAGCGGCGACCAAAGCCGCCGCCTTTTCGTCCGAACGGCAGAGGCCGAGCACCTGATGGCCTACCGCGATCAACTCCTTGACGACAGCCGAGCCGATGAATCCGGTCGCACCAGTGACAAACACGCGCATGAGCAAAGTCTCCAAGTTTCGTTGAAGACAAATGTGTGCGCAGTATCTATTCTGGTAAAGTGGTGATATTATCGTAGTATAATAGCTAATAGGATGAGCGAGAATGTTACGACCGAGAACCGGCTCGGGCTCTATCTGAAGGACCGCCGCGCGAAGCTCGACCCGGCCGCGTTCGGCTTTGCGCCGGAGCGGCGGCGCACGCCCGGCCTGCGCCGCGAGGAGGTGGCACAACGCGCCAATATCAGCCTGACCTGGTACACATGGCTCGAACAGGGACGCGGCGGCGCGCCCTCGGCCGACGTGCTCGATCGGATCGTCCGCGCCCTGATGCTGACGGATGTGGAGCGCGAGCACCTGTTCCTGCTCGGCCTCGGCCGGCCGCCGGAGGTGCGCTACCAGAAGAACGAAGGCGTCACGCCACGGCTGCAGCGCGTGCTCGATGCGTTGGAGCCGAGCCCCGCCCTCATCCGGACCGCGACATGGGATGTCGTCGCCTGGAACCGGGCAGCGACCGTGATGCTGACCGATTATGGATCGTTGCCGCCTGAGCAGCGCAATCTTCTACGCATCATCTTTCTCGATCCGCGCGCCCGCGTTGTGCAGTATGACTGGGAAAGCGTGGCCCGTTTCGTGATTGGCGCGTTTCGGATAGACGCAGCCCATGCGGGTGCCACGGCGGAGGTGGAGCCTTTCGTCGACGAGCTCTGCCGGCTCAGCCCCGAGTTCAAAGCGATGTGGAGCGATACCGCCATCCGTAGCCATGGCGAGGGCGTCAAGCACATACGACACCCGGTTCTCGGCCCGCTGGCGTTCGAATATTCGGCCTTTGCGGTCGATGGCCGGTCCGATTTGAGCATGGTGGTCTACAACCCGGCGACCGCCGCTGACGCCGACAGGATCGAGTCGCTCATGAAGGAGCAAGAAACCGCGCCGGCCTGATCTCCCACGGAATGCCAGCCTCAAAGTCTGGCCATTTAAAAAGACCAACCCTTGCCGGCCAAACTCCTATCCAATTGCATCCTTCCCCCGAATGCTCCCACATATCCGGCTGCGCGCGATCGGGAGCTATTCGATTTCCGTTTGGGGTATCGCGCCGGGCAGGCATGGCGCTCACCATGCCGACGCTCATATGCGTCACGTCGAGAAGTAGCGGCGAGATATAGGTGTAGAGCGCGAATGAGCCGGTATAGGCCAGCATCGGGATGCTCGCGCCGGCCAGCAGGCGCCTGTTGAAAAGGACGCCGAGATGCCGCCAACCGGCGCCTGCTGGCCGGCGCGTTCCGGGGCGACCAGCCGCTGCGAGGACTTCGCTCCGACCGCGAGGCTTTCCACTCGCTCCTGAACCTCGGCATATCCTGGAAGCATCAGACCTTCGGCGTCGCGCTCCATTCCGCGATGAAGGCGAGCATGATCTTCGTGAAGTCCTTGAGTTCCGCTATCGAGACCTGCTCGTTGATGGCGTGCGCGTGCCTGAGTTTGCCGGGTCCGAAAATTGCCGCCGGTATGCCTTCATGGCCGAACCAGCCACCGTCCGTGACGGTCGGCGATACGCCGAACACGGCCGGTCGACCGGTCACCGCCTGATGCTGCGATGCGAGCAGCAGGACGCCCGGATGCGACGGATCGAGTTCCAGGGAGGGAAAGATCTCGCCCCGGTCCTCGATCATGGATTTCCCGCCCCAGCGAAACTGCGGATGGTTGTCGCGGAGCCAGGGATCGGCATCGGCAACCCTGCGGATATGCGTTTCGATTTCCTTGACGATCGTCTCGTGATCTTCGTTCGGATAGTAGTGCACGGTGATCCACAGCCGGCATTCGTCGGCCACGAAGGCCGCATGGCGGCCGCCCTCGATGACCGCCGGATTGATGGTGGTGGAACCGAGCGGGCACCCCGGATAGGATTTCGTCACGGCCCAATGCCGTTCGAGATCCTGCAATCCCTGAATGATTTTCATCATCTTTTCGATTGCGCTCGCGCCCACGAGGCCGCCGCCCGCGTGAATCATCTGGCGGCGCATGCCGTCGTGATGGCTTTGCGGGCTCTTGACGGTGATCCAGCCGGTGATCACCCCGCCCTGGCCCTCGATATGCAGATCGGACGTGTCGACCACCAGCGCCAGATCCGCGGTATAGCCGCGTTTGCAGCAGTCGAGCGTTCCGGCTTCGCCGACTTCCTCACCGATGACGGACTGGAACGTGATATCCCCCGGCAGGGAATGCCCGGCATCGCGCAGGAGCTTCAGGGCGAACAGCGCGCCTGCGAGCCCACCCTTCATGTCGGCCGTTCCGCGACCGATAACGAGCCCGTCCCGCACGACGGGCTCGAAAGGTCCCGTCTCCCAGATCTCGTTCTCGCTGACTTCCGCAACGTCCATATGCCCGTTGATGATCAGGCTCTTGCAGCCGTCGCCATCTGTGCCTTTGAGGACGCCGACGACGTTGAAATCGCCGGGATACATCTCCCACTTGTCGATTGAGAAGCCGAGTTCCTGGAGATAGGCGGCCATGAAAGCCTGCGCATCCGCCGTGTTGCGGGCGGGCGGTGCCGGCGTCCGGAAGGAAACCAGCTTGCAGAGCAGGTCCAGCAGTTCCCCTTCGCGACTGTCGACCTGATCAATGAGCGACTGGATATCGGTATTCATGTGGAATGCTCTCGATTCTCGGGAAGGAAGCGTGGCCTGGAAAGGACGGCCGGATCCTAACTGATCCGGCCGCCTGTCGATCACTTGAGCTCAACGGCGTAGTCGCCGACTGGTAGCTCCGACTTGATCAGCTTGTTTTCGAGCAGGAACTTGCCGTAGGCCTCATAGCGGGCGACATCGAGGGCAAGCGGATCCTTGGCGAACATCGGCAAGGTATCACTCCAGGCCTGCTTGTTGAGGTTGTTGTTGAGGTCCGGATGCGCCTTGGCGAAGGCCTCCCAGGTTTCCTCGGGATGGGCGAGAAGGTAGTCGGTGCCCTGCTTCACGGCTTCCATGAACTTCTTGATCTTGGGCTCGTTCACGCTGTCCTTGTTGGCGAGCACGATGAGTTCGTCATAAGCGGGAACGCCATAGTCCTCGACCTTGAACAGCTTCGGCTCGGCGCCGAGGTCGCGCATCTCCGTCGCCTCGAAATTCCGGTATCCGCCAATCACGCCATCGACCTGGCCGGACATGAGCGAACTGGTGAGCTGGAAATTGACGTTGATCATGGTCACGTCGCTCAGCGACAGCCCGCCCTGCTTGAGCATCGTACCCAAGGTGGCTTCCTCGACGCCACTGACCGAAAAGCCGATCTTCTTGCCTTTGAAATCGGCCATGGAGTTGATGCCGGAATTCGCCATCACGGTCACCGTATTCAACGGCGAGTTGACGATCGTGCCGACACGCACCAACGGCAGGCCTTCCTGCGCATACATATAAAGCTGCGGCTGGTAGCTGATGGCGAGATCCGCCTGCTTGGCGGCGACAAGACGCGGGGGCATGCTCGGATCGGCGGGCGGCACGATTTCCACTTCCAGACCTGCATTCTTGAATGCACCGATCTGCTCCGCGACCAGGATCGGCGCGTGGTCCGGGTTGATGAACCAGTCGAGCAGCACTGTCACTTTCTCGGCGGCGTGCGCCGAACTGGCCATCATGGCAAACGCCGCACCCAACATCAATTTCCTGAGCATGCCTGTTCCTTTCCGGGGTTGTTTCTTGCTTGAAGATGATCGGGGTCAATCGGCCTTGTTGGCGTCCGGGACCCAATAGAGGATTCGCTTCAACACGACGTCGACCAGTTGCCAGAGGCCGACGGCCATGAGCGAGAGCACGAAGAGAGCGGCAAAGCAGACCGCCGTCTGCATGCGCGCATTGGCGTTGAGCATCACATAGCCCAGCCCGCCGGCGGACCCGACCCATTCACCGATAACCGCGCCGATCGGCGCGACGGCCGCGGCCACACGCAGGCCCGAGCCGAAAGCCGGCAGGGCTGCGACCAGACGAACGTGGCGAAGCTGCGCATAGGGAGAGGCGCCCATGGTCTTGGCAAGATCCATCCAGCCGGTCTCGGTGCGGCGCAGCCCGTCATAGAACGAGGCGGCCACCGGAAAGAAGATCACCAGCGAAGCCGCGACGATCTTCGAGGGGAGGCCGAAACCGAACCACAACACCAGCAAAGGCGCGAGTGCGAAGATCGGGATGGCCTGGCTGATAACGAGCACGGGCATCAGCCAGCGCTGCAACATAGGCGAGTAGACCATGATCAAGGCGAGCAACGCGCCGCACGACAAGCCGAAAAACAGCCCCAGCATGATTTCCGATGCCGTGATCAACGTGTGTCCGAACAGATAGCCCCGACCGTTCCACAGCGCCTCCGCCACAGCCGGCGGTGTCGGCAACATGTAAGGCGGCAGGCGGAATACGGCAGCGGCCGCCCACCAGATGCAAACAAGTCCGAAAAAGATGACAAGGCCGCGACCGCCTGCGCCAAGATGGCTGAATAGCTTGCTGTTCATCGGGCATTTTCCACGAACAGGCGCAACAGTTCGCCCTGACTCTTCTGGAGATCGGGGTCGTCCGGAGCGCGCGGGGGCTTTCCGGCAACGGTGATCGGGGCTCCGAGCCTGGCCGGCTGGCCGGAAAGAACGATGAGATGATGGCCGAGGCGGCAAGCCTCCATGGGATCGTGCGTGATAAGGAGGACGGTCCGATTCTCGAGCATTTCGGCCGCCAGATCCTGGACCATGGCGCGGGTAATGGCATCGAGCGCGGAGAAAGGCTCGTCCATCAGGACGATCGGCCGGCGTTCGTAGAGAGTTCGGGCGATTGCCGCGCGCTGTCGCATTCCACCGGAAAGCGCCGAGGGCAGCACCTTGTGCCGGTTGCCGAGGCCGACGCGCTCAAGCAGGTGTTCCGCCCATTCCCTGTCCACCTTTTCGCGGCGGAGCCGGGCGCCGAGCGTGACATTCTCGAAGACATTCAGCCAGGGAAACAGCAGGTCCTGCTGGCCCATATAGGCGATGCGGTCGGCGACCGGCAGACCGTCCGTGCCCGTCACCGTTCCCGCCGTTGCCTTGGCGAGACCGCCGATGATTTTCAGCAAGCTGCTCTTTCCGACCCCGCTCGATCCCAGAAGGACGACGAATTCGCCGCTGTTGATCTCAAAGTTCAGGTCTTCGAAGATGGTGTGCTCGCCAAAACGCAGGGTCAGGTTCTCGACCCGGATGCCCGGCGTGGCATTTTGAGAGGGTAATCGGGCATCGGACGGCGGGCGTATTGTTTGGTGTGCGTTCAAGGCGATCTCTTTTTCTTCAGGCGCTGGGGACAGGGCGGCGGTCCGGCTACTCGGCGGCATCCAGCAGCGCGGACGGCGTGGCATTCAGGCCCATCTGCCAGAAGTTCGTTTCCAGGCGCGTCGCAGTCCTGAAGATGGTCAGAAGCTGATCGAAACGGGCCTCGGCTCCGCGGCGGCGGCCAATCGTGTCCAGGGTGTTTATCGCGTCCTGGACGCTCTGCAGGTAGTGCTCGCCCTCGTAGTTGCGGAGCCAGTCCGCGTAGGGATTGCCTTCCAGTACCGTCGTCTCTTCCGACATCAGGATCTGGCCGATTTCGCCGTAGCCGGCGACGCAGGGGATCAGGGCAACCATGAGATCGAGCATATCACCGGAAAGGCCGACATCGAGCACGAAGCGGGTATAGGTCATCGTTTCCGGCGCTTCCGGCTCCAGCGCCATCATTTGCTCGGTCAGCCCCCAGGATGCGCAATAGCCGACATGCACCGGCATCTCGTCGATGATGGCGTTCAGCGACTTGGTGGCCGAGCGAACGTCCTCGATCGAGGTCCCTTTGTAGGCAAGGAGAGCGTAGGCGCGGGCGAAATGGACCAGGAAGAGATAGTCCTGCGTCAGAAAGCGCCTGAAGCAGGGTTGCGGCAGCGCGCCGGTACCCAGCCCCTTCACGAAGGGATGCCTGACGTAGTCGTCCCAGTCTTGCGCGGCCGCCGCACGAAGCTTGCCGAACAGGCCATATTCGAAATCGATCTTTTTCATGTGATGTTCCTGTTAGATACCGCGACCGGCGGAAGCGGCCGCTTGCATTGATCCGTTGTCGGCGTCAGGCCTTGCTGCGCTTGACGACCATCTTGTCCTTGATGCGCCGGAACGCTGCATTAGCCTCGCGCACGATCTTCTTTTCGTCGACAAGGGTCAGTTCCCGGCCGCGCATCACGACCTTGCCATCGATGATCGACGTATCGACGACACTTCCATTCGAGGCGAAGACGAGGTGGCTGGTCATATGGACCGCCGTATCGCGCAGCAGGGGTGTGAAGATCGCGCTGTTCGTCTCGACCAGGATGATGTCCGCCTTCCGGCCTGCGGATAGCTGCCCCGTCTGGTGGCCCAGCGCCCTGGCGCCGTTGTTGGTCGCCATGCGCAACACGTCCTTGGCCTGCATGAGGCTGGCATCGACGCGGCTCGCCCGCTGCAGCAGGGAGGCATATTTCATTACCTCGAACATGTCGGCGCTGTTATTGCACTCCACCGCGTCATGCCCGAGGCCGACATTGATGCCGGCCGCCAGCATTTCCGGAACGCGGGCAATACCGTTTCCGAGCTTGGCGTTGGAATTGGGATTGTGGGAGATGTGCGTGCCGGTCTCGGCCATCATCTCGATTTCCCGGTCGCTGAGCCATACGCAATGCGCCGCGACCGTATCCGGCCCCAGAAGACCCGTGTCGTAGGCGAGCTCCGTCGGCCGGCGGCCGAATTTCTCCAGGCAGAAATCGACCTCGGTTTTCGATTCGTTGAGGTGAACGTGGACGCCGCACTTGAGGTCGTTCGCCATCGCGCGCGCTTCACGCAGCAGGTCAGGCGATGCCAGAGGCAGCCATTCGATGCCGACGCGCACCTCGACGCGGCCATTGGCCTTGCCATGGTTGCGCTGATAGGCGTCGTAATTGTCCTGGAGGCTGTCGAGGTCGTGCTCCTCGATCGCGACATCGTTGGAAAGCACGGCACGGATGCCGATGTCCTCGGCGGCCTGCGCCAGGGCGTCAAGCTGGCGGTACATGTCGTTGACGGTAGTCGCCCCGGACTTCACCGACTCCGTGTAGCTCGCAAGCGCGGCCCAGTAAGCCGCCTCGGGATCAAGCGCCCTGATCAGCGGATACCAGCACTCGTCGAGATATTCCCAGAGCGGCATGTGGTCGTTGAAGCCCTTGCCGATGGCCGTGTGGTAGTGCAGGTCGATCAGCCCCGGCATGACTATCTTGTCGGCAGCGTCGATGATCTCGTCGGCGCTGCTCTCGTCCACGGGCTGGCCCGCCGGCACGATCGCGGTGATCCGGTCGTCGTCGACGATGACGCTTGCCGCCTCGTGATACGTGCCCGCTTCATCGAGCGTGAGGACCATGCCGTTCTTGATGATGAGCCGCGTCATCTTTTCTTCCCCGATATTATGAATGAATGGACGCCGCCAGCTCACGCCAGAAACGTCCTCGATTACACGCTAGCAGCACACAGCCGCCCATTCGAATCGAGAGTGGTGCTCAGCGCGTTGCCGAAATTCGAACTCCAGTTATGCTGCGTCAGGCCCTTTCCAGCGCTTGTCCAAATAATCGGCACCTGGCCGGTATATTTTTGACAACTAATTGATTCAACAATAATTTTTTGATGCCTTGAACGAGGCTTTTGCCCATCGAACAGGCATGTTCGCATGTGTTGCCGCTGAGTGCGAATGCTGTTGCGCAAAAGGCAATTCAAAGGTGTGTGGATAAGACCCTCCTGCCTGTTTCAGGATACGTCAAGAGAGTTCTTCATCGGCCTACGCCATGCCCCGGAGGCTGCATCCGGGGCAAGGTTTCAGAAGCTGTGATAGGCGCGGTCGAAATAGATGAGAGGCCGGCCATCTTCTTTGCCGATGACTTTTTCGACGGCGCATATGAGAACATCGTGCGTGCCGCCATCGCAGATGGAGACGATCCGGCAATCGAAGGATGCCAACGCACCTTCGAGGACGGGTGCACCCGTTGCAAGCGTTGTCCAGGCGGCGGCGGCAAAGCGCTGTTCGACCGGAATCTTGCCTCCGAAGAGGCCGCAGAGTGCCTGGTGTCGGTTGCTGGTGACGTTGACGCAAAGGACCCGGTTCGCCATGACCGCGGGATAGGCGGAACTGCCCTTGTTCAGGCAGACCAGGAGGGTCGGCGGGCTGTCGGAGACGCTGCACACGGCCGTGGCCGCAAATCCGGCCCGCCCTGCCGGCCCGTCGGTGGTGGCGATCGTCACCGCCGCGCCGAGACGAGCCATTCCGTTCCGGTACTGCGCGCTCTGCATGCCCTGAACCGTCGACATGGCGCCTGGGTTCCCTGCTCCTGCCTGCGCCTGCAAAACCTGCATGATGCTTTCCTTTCGGGGCCGTCTCAACCGATGATCGCCTGTTGCTCGTGAAGCTCCTCATGGATTCCCTTGTTCAGCAGGAACGACAGGACGGCATGATTGAAGGCTTCGGGTTCGCAGACAGAAGCAGCATGCGCGCCGTATGGCAGCACCTGCAGGGTTGCTCCCGGAATGCCTCGCGCCAATTCTTCCGAGGCGTTGAGAGGGGTCAGGATGTCGTCGCGCGCCACCAGCACCAGCGTCGGCGCGGATATGCCGGCAAGATAGGGTGATCCGTCGTGACGGATCACGGCCTGCGCCCTGGCCGTCAGGATCGACTTGCTCGTGGTGGTGGCAACCGCCAGATCTATGCCTCTCGCCAGGGCCGGCCATTGCTCGCAGACGAAACGCGGCGGGTAAAGGAACAGCGGCGAAGCCTTGTGATAGGCTTCGACCCCGTAGGCATTCAGCAGATCCAGCCGCATTTCCATGCAGATCCGCATCTGCTGGCACAATGTCGACCAGGAACCGTAAAGTACCATGCGGTCGATACGCTGCGGATGCGTGGCGGCCATGACCTGGCCCACCGCTCCGCCGGTCGAGTGTCCCACGAGCGAGGCGCTGTCGATCCCGAGCCGATCCATCAGGCCGACGAGATCCTTCGTCAGCAACTCGATCGAATAGGCTCCCTCCGACCGGACGCTCCTCCCCGTGCCGCGATGGTCGTAGCGAATGACGGTAAAGTGCTTGCTCAGACCGGCGAGGTTGGGATCCCAGTAGGATGCGACCCCAGCAAGGCCGGTCACCAGGATCAGCGGCGGACCGTTTCCGGTAATGTCGTAGTAGAACTGTGAGCCGTCGACCGTCGCGAAGGGCATTTTCGTCACTCTCCTTCTGTCCATTCGCCGTCCCGGCCAGATAGTGCCGGCTTGACGCATGGCTATATTTTTCGGCGCCCGGCATTTGGGAACGAAACAGCATCGGCTACGGTCAAGGCGCGGGGCCACGGCGGCCGGGCGACCGCGGCTCAACAGTCAACAAGACGCAGCGGCGATGACGGGATCGGCGGGCGACGCATGATGCATAACAACTCCACCGTCCCCGGAAGTAGATCAAATTGATCTTCGGCGCGTTGCTTATTTTAGAACGCCCGCCGCAACAATTGGCATAGTGCTTGCTTGATCTTCGGCAAAGCCAAGGGAGATCGAAGTGAATCTGAATACCTACCGATATTTCAATGAAGTCGCCGAAACGCGTTCCATCCGGCGCGCCGCGGACAGACTGCACGTCGCCCCGTCCGCCATCAGCCGCCAGATCGCCATTCTCGAGCAATCGCTGGGAGCGCTGCTTCTGGAGCGCACCAATACCGGCATTCAACTGACACCGGCAGGGCTCGTGCTGGAACGCTTCACCCGCCATATGTTCCGGGACATGGAACGCGTTCAGGAAAGCATCCGCAACCTGAAGGGTCTCCGCCTCGGAGAAGTGAAGATCTGGGTCATCGAGGGCCTGATCATGGACTTCCTGCCACGCACGATCGCCGATTTCAACGAGCAGTTCCCGGCGATCAAGTTCTCGGTCTATTCGGAATCGTCGGACCGGATCGCCGAAGCGCTGTCGCGCGACGAGGCCGACATCGGCATCGTCTACAATCCACGCGGCCGGCCCGGCATCGAGATCGTCGCGCAATATTCCGAGCCCGTCATGTGCATGGTCAATCCTACGCATGATTTCGCGGGACGGGAAAGCCTCAGCCTCGCCGAAATCTGCAGCCAGCAGATAGCGCTGCCTATCACGAGCTTCGGCCTTCGCCAGCTCTTCGACCAGGCTATCACGCGCCACAAGCTGAGCCCCGACGTCCTCGTCTCGACGAACAACCTGGAACTGACCAAGGCGATGGCAATCACCGGCAAGACGATAGCGATCGCTCCGGCAATGGCCGCGAGAAAGGAACTGAGCGACGGGCGTCTTCGGGCCATTCCCATCCAGGAGGGCGAATTCGCCGATGCCACCTCTGCGGTCTGCGTGCATCGCGACCGGCAGCTCTCCTATGCGGCCAATGAATTCCTGAAGCGCCTGGTCAAGGCATTTCAGGCGGCGACCAAGGCCGCCACGCACTTGTCATAAGTCGAGCCAAAGGCTGCCGTTGCCAAAATGGCAACATGACATGGACCACATTCGATTACTTGTCGGGATTTTTTGCTGCTAGCCTCAGTTCCATGGAGGCAGGCCGACCCCCGGAATAAAAGAGAGCGCGAGAATGAGCGAGACCAAGAGATCCGTAGAACTGGGTGTTTTCCTGCCGGTGGGCAATGGCGGCTGGATCACCTCCACCACGAGCCCGCAACTGCCCGCGACCTATGAATACAACAAGGAAGTCGCTCTTCTTGCCGAAGATATGGGCTTCGATTTCGCGCTGAGCATGGCCAAATGGCGCGGATACGGCGGCCCGAGCAAGCATTGGGACATAACGCTCGAATCCCTGACCACGATGGCGGGCCTCGCCGAAGCCACCAGTCGCATCGGCGTGTGGGGAACGATCCATACAATGATCTTCCACCCCGCCGTGGTCGCAAAGATGGTCGCGGTGCTCGACCAGATTTCCAATGGCCGCTTCGGATTGAACCTCGTGGCAGGTTCCAATCCGGTCGATCAGGGACAGATGGGCCTCTGGCGCGATCTGGATCATGGGGGTCGCTATGCCCTCGCGGAAGAATGGATCACCGTCGCCAAGCGTCTCTGGACGGAGGATCGCGTCAATCACGAGGGCGAGTTCTTCAAGCTCGAGGATTGCATGTCGAATCCCAAGCCGCGCAAGCACCCGCCAATCATCTGCGCCGGCACGTCGGACAGCGGTTTCCGGTTCACCATCAAGAACTGCACCGGCAGTTTCATGCTCGGCAGCAACCGCGACGACTTCGTGAAAACGGGCCTGCGCGCAAAAACACTGGCGGCCGAGGCCGGGCGGGCCGATTTCAAGACCTACGGCCTGTTCACCATCGTTCCCGGCGCCAGCGACAAGCAAGCCCAGGAGCGGGTCGACTACTATAATTCCGGCGTCGATATCGAGGCCCTCGACAACCAGACGCGCGAATATTCCTCCGATCCGAGCGTCAAGCAGAACACCATGGCGAAACGCTTCATTTCCCAGGGAGAGGCGTGCAACTCGATGTCTCCCGCCGCCGTGATCGGTTCCCCGGAAACGATCGCCCGCAAACTCGCCGACATTGCGATCAACGCGGAGCTGGACGGCATCACGGTCATCGTTCCCGATTTCGTCGACGACCTGAAGACCATCGGCACGACCGTGGTCGAGGGACTGTACGAGGCCGGCGTCGTGACCAACGCATACAGCCATCAGCACGGGTGAGCGCCATGACCGCCGTCAATCCTCCAGGGCTCAAGCAGCAGGTCTACTACAATCACGCCAAGATCCGGCCCGGAACACCGGTTTTTGCCACCGGCCAGGTTTCCTGGGACGAGAACGGCGAGGTCGTCGGCGTGGGAAATATCGACGCCCAGGTTGCCCAGACCTACAAGAATATCGGTCTTCTGCTGGCGGGGCTCGGCGCCACGCCCGAGGATATCGTCAAGACCGTCACCTACGTCACCGACCCTGGTTTCGCCGCAGCCATCCATCGTGGGCGGCAAGCCTTCTTCCAGGGCTGCGAATTGCCCGCCAGCACCTTTATTCACGTCGCTGGCCTCGCCGATCCCCGGCTGCTGCTCGAGATCGACGTCGTCGTGATGGTGAAGACCTGACGCCAGCCGGTTCAGCCGGACGGCATCTTCTTCAAGACAGACTGCTACCAACAAAAAAGGGGAATGACCATGGACTTGACGGACTTCACGATCCGGCGGCGCATGCTTCTCGGCCTTGCCGCGGCCGGCATCTTCTCCTCGGCCGCCTTCACCGCCGGCACGCTGCGTGCGGAAGAAAAGGGGGAAGTGGCCGCGCTCTTCACCGGCGCGATCACGCAAGGCAACTGGGATCCACCGGGCTACGCCGCTTTCGACAAGATGGCGAAAAAATACGGGTTCAAGTCCTCCTATATCGAGCACGCGACCTATGAGAAGGCCCCTGCACTGTTGCGCCAGTTGGCATCCCGCGGCGTCAAGATGATCGTCTGCCATAGTTCCGGTTACTCGGCGGCGATCCAGGAAGTGGCCAAGGAATTCCCGGACGTCCAGTTCGTCCTCTACAGCTACGCCGCCTCGACCGGCGGCCTCAAGAACTATACCGCCTGGTCGGTCAACTGGGACGAATACGGCTTCGTTCAGGGCGCTATTGCCGCGGCCGCCAGCAAGAACAAGCACATTGCAATCATCTCCGGCGAGGAAATCCCGTCGGCCAAGCGCACGCATGAATACACGCTGCGCGGTGCCAAGGCCCTCGTGCCCGATATCAAGATGGATGCCGTCTTCACAGGCTCCTTCACGGACGTCGCCAAGGCCAAGGAGGTCGCGACCGGCGTCATCCTGCGCGGCGCGGATGTTCTTCTGCCGTCGTCGGATCTTGCCGATGCCGGCATCCAGCAGGCGGCCAACGAGGAAGGCGTCCACACGATCGGCGCTTATATGGACCAGAGCGCGAGCTATCCGAACGCCATCATCACCAGCACAGTGCTGAATTTCGACAAGGCCTACGACCAGATGGGCCAGTTGATGACCGAAGGCAAGCTCGACGGCACGATCTACCAGATGGATCTCGCGAACGACGGCTGGACGCTGACCAAGCCGTTCAAGCATGTCGACGCGCAGGTGGAAACCGACGTGTTCGCCCTGATGGACAAGCTCGCCAAGGGCGAAGTGAAGCCGGACTGAGCCCCTCATGAGCGACCGCCCGTATGTCGAGCTGACAGGTGTCTCGAAGAGCTTCTCTCCCGGCCACCCGGTACTGGACAATGTCTCCCTGGCGTTTCGCCGGGGAGAGATCCACGCAGTGCTGGGAGAAAATGGCGCGGGCAAGAGCACGCTTCTCAATATCCTGTTCGGCATGCATCAGCCCGATACCGGCGGCATTCTGCTGGAAGGCCGGCAGGTCATTCACAAGAGCCCTGCCGACGCGATCGCCAATCGCATCGGCATGGTTCACCAGCACTTCAAGCTGGTGCCGAGCTTCACGGTTGCCGAAAACCTGCGGCTCGCGGCCGCCGCCGAAATCCGGCCTGCGCTGCGGCGCGATGCCGACATCTCCCGGATCGCTGAAAGTTACGGTCTTGCCGTCGATCCGGCCGCCGTCGTTTCCACCTTGCCGCTTTCGCTGCAGCAGAGGGTGGAAATCCTCAAGGCGTTGATCAACAAGGCGGAGTTGATCCTTTTCGACGAGCCCACGACGATCCTGAACCCGGCGGAGATCGAGGCGTTCTATTCCGTTGTCCGGCAGATCGCGGCGGGCGGTCGTGCCGCAGCGGTCGTCACGCATCATCTCGAAGAGGTATTGGCCCATGCGACGCATGTCTCCGTGGTCCGGCGGGGCAAGCTGATCAGCAGCGCTCCGACCGGGGCGCGCACTCGAGCCGATCTCGTGCATGACATCGTCGGCAAGGACGTCGATCTGACCATGCCGATCGAACGTTCCGGCAGGACTTCAGGCCAGGCCGAGCTGACGCTGGAACATGTCGACGTGGCCCCCAGCATGTCCTCCTCGGGTCTGCGCGATGCCTCGCTTCGCGTGCATGGCGGCGAAATCGTCGGCATCGCAGGCGTCGAGGGCAATGGCCAGCGTGAGCTTTTCGACGTGCTGGCAGGGTTGCGCAAACCCGACAGCGGCTCGATCGAGGCGCGCCTGGTGCATCCGGACGGCCGCATCGTCGCCGGCCTCGTGCCGGAAGACAGGCACCATGAAGGGCTGGTCCTCGACCTGCCGATTTCGATCAACCTGCTTCTGAATACCTTCGGCAAGGCGCCTTTCACGCGGCATGCGCGGCTGGTCCATTCCGAGATCGCCGCCGCCGCGGAAAGGCTGCGCAAGCAGGCGGATGTGCGCGCCCGTTCGGTCAACATCACGCCGCGCACGCTTTCCGGCGGGAACCAGCAGAAAA
This sequence comes from Rhizobium sp., assembly GCA_036398815.1. Classification (GTDB taxonomy): domain Bacteria; phylum Pseudomonadota; class Alphaproteobacteria; order Rhizobiales; family Rhizobiaceae; genus Rhizobium. The sequence continues at coordinate 60,618 of DASWOH010000238.1, forward strand.
TCGTCCTCGCCCGTGCGCTGAACGAGGATGCCCCGGTCGTGATCGCCTACCAGCCGACACGCGGACTGGACGTCGCCGCGAGCGAGGACGTGCTGGGCAGGCTGCGGGACGCCGCCAACCAGGGCAAGGCGGTCGTCATCATCTCCAGCAATCTCGACGAGATCATGCGCGTCAGCGACCGTATTGTCGTGCTCTTTTCGGGGCGAACAGTCGGCGACGTGCCGGCCTCCACCTCGCGCGAGGCGATCGGCGAACTGATGACGCTCGGCTTTGGAAGCGGAACGGATAAGCCATGAGTTCTGTCCCCACCCATCAACGGACATCACCGCCGATTCTTGCGGGCCTGCGGAAAGCCCTGGGCGCCGTCATAGAAAACAATGCCTTTCTCGTGCTGCTTGCCTTCGGCTCCAGCATCGCGATCGGCCTTCTCGTCCTGTCCTTCCTGGGTATCGATCCGCTGCGCGCGCTGTCTGTCATGCTGGACGGAGCCTTCGGCTCAAGACGGGCGATCGCCGACACGCTGGTCTTCATGACACCTCGCCTGCTGACGGCGCTCGCCGCCTTGATCGCCCTGCGATGCGGGTTCTTCAATCTCGGCGCGGAAGGCCAGCTCCAACTGGGTGCCATCGGCGCGATATTGCCGGCGACCCTTTTGCCGCCGTCGCTCGGATATCTGCTGCTTCCGGTTTCTATCCTCTGCGGAGCCGTATTCGGTGCCCTCTGGGGACTGATCCCCGCGGTGCTCAAACTCTGGCGCGGCGCGAATGAGATTATCGTCACCCTGATGATGAACTTCATCGGGGTCTATCTGGTGAAATACCTGGTCCAGGGACCCCTGCAGCCGCCCGACTCCAATTTCAACATGTCCGCGAAAATCTCCGACGGCGCGGCGCTGCCGATCCTGCTCGCCGGAACACGCCTGCATGGCGGCATACTCCTCGCAATCGCCCTCGCCGTCGCCGTCTGGTTCGCACTCTATCATACACCGTACGGCATACGCCTGCGCGCGGCGGGCTTGAGCCCGCGCGCGGCGCGGCTGCAGGGCATGCCGCTGGCACGTCTCGTCATCAGTTCCATGCTGATTTCGGGGGGTATTGCCGGCATAGCGGGTGCCGTCGAAGTGCTCGGGGTCCAGTATCGCCTGATCGACGGTTTCAGCTCGAACCTCGGTTTCGATGGCCTGGCAATCGCATTGCTCGGCAGCCTCGAACCCTTTGGTTCCGTGATCGTCGCCGTCTATTTCGGTGCGATCAACAGCGGCACGCTGGCGCTGCAAAGCACGCTCAGCATTCCCGCCGCCCTCGCGCAGATCATGGCGAGCCTGCCGATCATCTTCCTCGCCTGCATCCACGGATACCGTTTCCTGAAAGGACGCCCGCTATGGTCTTCGACACGGTAACCCTCGGTCTCTTCATGGCTTCGGCCGTGCGCCTTGCCGCCCCGATCCTCCTGGCGTCGCTGGGCGAACTGGTTTCCGAGCGTGCCGGTGTCCTGAACATCGGTCTGGAAGGAATCATGCTGCTGGCGGCTTTCGGCGCTGTTTTCGGTCTGCAGGCAAGCGCCGTACCCGTGTTCGGCGTACTGGCCGGCGCGGCATGCGGCGTGGCCGCCGCGGCCGTACTGGCCCTCGCGGTTGCCGTGTTGCGCGCCGACCAGATCGTCGTCGGAATCGGTTTCAACATCCTCGCGCTCGGCACGACATCGCTGCTGCGTGAACTTCTGCTCGACCCAGCTTTCCAGGTGCCGTCGCTGCGCAGCCTGTCCGTCTATCGCCTGCCATATCTGTCGGAGATCCCCGTCGTCGGGCGGGCGCTTTTCTCGCAGAGTCCCATTCTCTATGTGGGAGTCGTCGGCGCGCTCCTACTGTGGCTGACGATTCGTTTCACACGGATCGGCCTTGTCATCCGGGCCGTCGGCGAAGGCGCCGGCGCGGCGGATGCCGCCGGCATTTCCGTGACGGCGGTGCGGTTTGGCGCCATGCTGTTCACCGGACTGCTCGCCGGTATCGCCGGGGCATACCTGACACTCGTCGCGTCCGGCGGCATCTTCGTCGACAACATCACGGCGGGGCGAGGCTATCTCGCCGTGGCGGTGGTCATTTTCGGCCGCTGGAACCCCATTCTCGTCATGGTCGCATCCATTCTGTTCGGCTGCGCGGATGCTCTTCAATATCAGGGACAGGCGATCGGGCTCTCCATCTCGCCGCCGCTTTTGCTGATGTCGCCCTTCCTGCTCGCGCTTGTCGCCTGGACCCTGCTCGGCAAAAGCAAGGCGGGTCCGAGCGAGATCGGCATCCCGTTCCTGCGCGGCCAGAAATAGGGTCGCGACCGCATGCTCACGATAACGACCTTCAACGCCGAGACACTGCCGGAGGCCCAGCGGCACGCGGCTTGGTCATCCTACATGGCCCCGTTCAAGTGCATGGTTGTCGCGGACGCAGGCATAGACAATTTCAACGCGAATATGGGTGCGGCCGTAACCACTTGGGGCTTTGCGATCGCGCGCCTGGAGATATCCGCCCAACGGCTCCTGTTCGACACGCGCGGCCTCGCAACCGGTCTATGGCTGTTACAGGTGGCGGACGGCAAGGGCACGCTGAAGACGGAACGGGGTGCGTACGCGCTCACAAAAGGCGACCTGCTGTATGGCAAGGCCGCCCGGGAGATGTCGCTGACGTCCCTATCTCATCTCCGCCTCCACTGCGCCTATTTCCCAAGAAGCGGCGCCGGAGTCCGGCTCGCTTCCGTGCCGACCGCCCTTGTCGCGAGCCCGCTGCTCGCCAAACACGGATCGGGCGACTTTCTGGCGGGCCTGATGCAAAGTGCCGCCGACAGGATTCCTCGGATAACCGCGGACGAGATACGTCCGCTCGAGACGGCCATCACCGAATTCCTGTTCGCCGCGGTCGTTACGGCAAGCACGGCCAACACGATCATCGATGGATCGCGGACGCGAAACGCTCTCGTGCTGCGGGCCACGCAGCTTCTGGAAGCCCAGCTTTGCGATCCGGATCTTTCTCCCGCCAGCGCGGCCCAGCAACTCGGTATCTCGATCCGCTACCTGCAGAAGCTGTTCGAGGAGGCCGGAGAGAACGTCAACCACTATATCCGGCGCCGACGGCTTGAACGCTCCTACGAAGAGCTGATGGACCCGCTTTACCACCAGCAATCCATCTCGGAGATCAGCTTTCGCTGGGGCTTCAACGATTCCTCCTATTTCAGCCGTTCGTTCAAGGACCTGTTCGGCCTTTCGCCGTCGCAGCACCGGGAATGCCAGCGATGGAAAAACGAAACCTGCCCGGATTCCGCGGCCGCGAAACGACTGCCGCGCCGCGCCCGAAACCTGACCGTCCACACGTCCTGGCCCGATCGGACGGCCGAGCCTTTTCCATGACGACAAAACAGATATCCTCCGCCCAGCCGACGGAGCCAACGAAGATCTCCGAGATGCGGCGGGGCATTTCCATCATGCTCTGCGCCGTGATGTTCATTGCCCTCATCGACCCGATGGCGAAATATGCCGGCAGGGAACTGCCGGTGCTGCAAGTGGTGTGGGCGCGCTATGCCTTCGCGGCGCTGACAGCCATCATCCTGTTCCGCCCGCCCCGCAACCCGGCGCATTGGGGCATTGCCCGCCTCCCCCTGCAACTGGTCCGCGCCAGCCTGCTGCTCAGCGCCACCGCGTTCAACTTCCTCGCCCTGCAAAGCCTCGGCCTGGTGGAAAACCAGGCCATCGTCATGCTGAGCCCGGTCGTCATCACCGCCGTCTCGACCATTCTGTTCGGCGAAAGGGCAAGCCTGCCGGCGATACTGGGATTGCTTGCGGGTCTTGCCGGTGCTCTCATGGTGATCCGTCCCGGCGGCGACATGTTCAAAGTGGGATCGCTGTTCGCTATCGGTCATGTGCTGAGCTATGCCTTCTACGTACTCCTGTCGCGCCATCTGCTCAAAACGGACACTGCGCTCAGCCTGAACCTGCTGGCCGTCTTCCTGCCTGCCGGGGTTCTCAGCCTGCTCGCACCGTCGGTCTGGGTCTGGCCGACCAGCTTCGCAAGCTGGTTCGCCTTAGCCGCGGTCGGTTTCGTCGGCGGCACAGGCCATTTCCTGCTCGTGCTCGCCCATCGCCACGCTCCCGCCAGCACGCTTGCGCCATTCACCTACACCCAGCTCTGCTGGGCTCTGGCCGGTGGATTCGTCGTCTTCCAGGAAGTGCCGTCTTTTGGAACCGCGCTTGGCGCCCTCGTGATCGTTGGCGCCGGCATCCTGATCCTCGTGACCAGCAAGCGTTGAGCCCGAAAGGCAAAAAAGCGCGCCGGGTTTCCCGCGACGCGCCATCGTGCCTTGAATTGCGTGCCTTGAATTGAATGCGCTGGCGTCAGGAAATGACGGCCGTGGTGGCGATCTCGATCAGGAATTCCGGCTTCACCATCTCCAGCTTTACGCAGAAACGGGCCGGGAGGATCTCCGGAAAGTACTGCACATAGACGGAGTTCATCTTGTCGTAATCGGCAAGGTCGCGCAGGAAAATCTGGTTGAATGTCACGTCCGCCATCGTGCCGCCCGCCGTCTCGATGACTTCCTTGATGCTGTCGAGAACGCGACGGGTCTGCACTTCGATGTCGCCGACGCCGACGATGCTGCCGTCATAGGGATCGGTCGAAAGCATGCCCGCCACGTAGATGTGATTGCCCGCCCTGATCCCCCAGTTCAGATGCCTGGTCCCGTTTGATGTCTTGCCCTCGACCCAACCCTTCGGATGAACAGGAATATTCATGACTTCCCTCACTTTCAAATAATGCACCGGGGACGCCCCCGACTTCGATAATGACACTAGAAAGGGTTGCGCGGGCGCGCATGGACATATGCGCACGACTTCTTGACTGCCCGGCTTCCGTTGTTTTTCCGGCCGGCAACACCTGTTAGGACGGCCGCAAGGATTACCCGTTCTCAGCAGGCTGGAGACAAGAATGAAATACAACTACCTGGGAAAAAGCGGCGTCAAGGTATCCGAACTCTGCCTCGGCGGCATGATGTTCGGCGGCGCAACGGATGAGGCGACGTCGCTGCGGATCATCGATTCCGCGCGGGATGCCGGCATCAAC
>DASWOH010000239.1:0-2132 GCA_036398815.1 Rhizobium sp.
CACGATGTGCTTGGGAACGCCAAGGTTCTTCGGGTCGTACAGCACTGCATTGATGCGTCGCAGCAGCCACACCATCAGAGGCTCAATCAGGTCGGAGTCCTGCTGACCGATTCCCTGGAAGTCGAAGCACTGGACTTGACCCAACTCCAGCTCATCGTTCACGTTGTCGAAGATTGCGGCGTAAACGCCGTTTCCCGTCCACTTCGACAGATAGCGGTTGAGGTGCTTCGGCAGCATCAAATTGGAGAGGCGACGGTTAGATGGATCAAGCTGGTACGTGCTACGCACGGCACCAAAGATCACATCCTCGTCCTCCGGAGTCAGCTCAGCGCCTCCGTTGGTGAGCAGCAACTTGATGAAACTGTAGAGGAACTTTAGGTTGTCCTCAGTCGGTTCCAGGGAGAAGGGGTTGACCCGAGGGCCGGTTCTTCCTACCTTGTCCACCTTGCCGCCGTAGAGCTCGACAACGCTTTCGTAGCTGCCGCCGATGTCGAAAATGTACGTGAAACCGTTGTATTTGCGCTCCATCGCGACATGCTGGTTGTTGTGGACCGACTTACCGGAGCCGGTTGGCCCCAAAATCATTGCGACCTTCACGCCGTTGACATAGCTGTCTTGGAAGAATGGCGTTTTCGTCCTGGTCTCGAAGACGTTCAGGTATTCGTTGTCCAAATCTTCTGAGTAGGGATGGCCGATACTCGGCGCAAAAACGCTTGAGAGCCGTGCATGATGACCTTCTGCAAGCCACAGTGGAAAGACGTTGAACTTCGGGTTGCCGGGAAACATCGTGTAAAACGACGACAGATTGCCCAAAGACTCTTCAATGACCTGGGCGCGCGCGTCGACGAACAGACGGTGCACGCTGGGAATGGTCTCATGAAGCTGCTCTTTGCTTTTGGCCGCGAGTAGAAGGCGCATGGTGAACTCGCCCTGCCCTATCTTGTCTAGATCGCGTATCACGTCGCTGAGGTCGTCGACGTTGGCATCGGCCGCCTTCGCGCCTGCGCCGGTCTCCAAGGAGGCGGTATCTCGACCGCTCATCACCCGGCTCAGCACGCCGACCTTGAAGAAATTGATGAACTTCTCCTGATTCGAGATCTCTGCGCGGACTTTCGCCGCAGACTTCGGCCTCCAGGTCGTGCACAGGACGCTATCGCAGTCCAGCGTCATCAGACCGGCAAACTGGCATGGGCGGGAGACCTCGGGATTGTTCATCAGGGAGAACATCTGCACGTAGCGTTTGCCGACGCGCAGGTGGTCACCCTCGATGGCTACCGGACTCTGCACAATCTGCCGGTCCAGTCCGGAATCGGACCGCAAAACGGTGCGGTCGGCCCACGGCTCGAGGTTGAACAGATAGGAAAAGAACGGAAACGCCTCAGCCTTGTCGAGAACGCGTAAGCCGATGATGGGGGCCAACTGGGTTTCGAGGATGCTGGCCGTTTTACGAAGCGCCGCCAGACGGCGGATGTTATCGGCCTCGGCGTCCTTTGGCTTGCGGTCCAAGGGGTTCGATTCGGACGGCTCGAAGGTGAGGCACCAGAACAGTTTGATGTGTCGAAATCCCGCGTTGGAATTTAGATACTCAAGACGATCGTTCACAAAAGAATCGAGAACCGGATCTCCATAGGTGGTCTTTCGCGGAATCTCGTAGCCCGACAATACCCGGCTGTACTGGTAAAGGCAGGAGCCTTCAGGAAGGCTCCGCAATGCGCCTTCCAGCGCGCGAGTGCGTGCCTCAAGCTCCTGGTCAGTGAGGCTCTCCTCGTCTACGCCCGTTACTTCTAGCGGAACGCCATAGCCGCCGTTCTTCAGGGCAAAGACGGTGGGAGAAACCCATCGAGATAGAGGAATGATGCTCGACGCCGCGCCAGCTTTCGCGTACCACGGCAACAATCGGGATTGCTCAGAACTTGCGCGGGTCATAGTAGCTCTTCTGCTGGAGGCTGTGCCCCCAAAGCTGAAACATCTTGGGGTGTTTACGGACAACGAGCCATGCTGCCGTGACGAGGATTGGAAAGCTCGCAAGGGCCAACATGCGAAAGCCCACGAGGAACACCGTGATCGTGAAAAAGACGATCACCATCCACGTTCCGAGTTCCAAGCCAAGCTTGGTTCGAGAACGGTTCAGT
>DASWOH010000240.1:0-3937 GCA_036398815.1 Rhizobium sp.
CGCCCACGGCACTCAGCCGCTCGTAACGGTCGTCCAGATCCCAAAAGCCAGGCTGTCCACGCATCATCCGCTCCCTGCAAATCACACGGGCCGGATTGAATCATGAATTCCGCAAAAGGGGGAGGTATTTCGAGGCTTCCATTTTATGATAGGGCGCCGAGGCGACGAAAGGCGGATGCGGGCGGTAATAGCCGAGATGCAGGAAGAACGGCTTGCCGGCACGGCCCTTGAGGTAGGTCAGCGCCCGCTCGGTGAAATAGGTGGAATCGGAATATTCGTGCGGAATGCGGGAGGGGCGATCGGTCGCGCCCTTCACGGCATCCTCACCTTCCGGCAGCCAGACATCGGGGCGGTTTTCCGGCAGATCGAAGCCCTGCTGCGCCACCCAGCCGAAATAGCCTTCCATGTTCGGCTCGAAGGCGCCGACGGAATGGAAACCGTCCATCATGTCGCCGAGCGCAAGAAAGCGCGGATCGTTCAGCGAGGTGGTGCGCGGATCGGGCACCGTTGTGGTATAGCCCACCAGAGCCGGATCGTAGCCGACGCTGCGCAACGCCTTGGCAAGATTGAAATGCCTGTTGTCGAGCGGCACCGTGTTCTGCACGGCGCGGTGGTTCATCAGGTAGAGGCCGGTCAAAAGGCTGGCGCGAGCCGGGCCGCAAGGCACGCAGGTCGTCACATGATTGCGGAAGGTCAAACCCTCGCGGCAAAGCCGATCCAGGTTCGGCGTTTTCAGAAACGCCGCATGCCCGTCGGCGCGCAAAAGATGCGGTATGAAATCGGCCCGCCACTGGTCGACGACGATCAGAAGTACATTCTTGCGGTTCATGGACAGCCTCGCGTTTCAAGGAGGCTGTTTGCGGGGCAATTATTTCAGGCGCATGAACCTAATTTCAAACTTCCATGACGGGTTTGTGGAATGGGCGCGCATATTCAATCAAGGATTGAGATCGGTTTTCTTATCCTTGGGCGGCAACCACGCCTTTTTCAACACCCTGTGCCTCGCGGTGCAAGGTGTTGTTGCTGTTGCCGGATCAAAGATGTGCAACGGTCCCGGCCAATGCATCTTCAGCGTTGTCGAGATAGTCCTTCTTCACCTGGGCGCGGTGGCCGTTCACGGACTGCTTTCCGATCTGGACCGGCGACAGCGGTTGCCCCTTCGCGAAAGCGACGCCGCCGGCGGTCCCGAAGTCCCGCATTTCAGCGAAATGCCATCAGCTATGTTCGTGAAGTTAAATAATTGGGATTGGTCCGTAACAATGTTGCAACATCACGCCCAATCGCGGTCGCGGCCTCTCGCAATTATGCGAGCAGCACACACTATCAACATATACAATTATTTTAATTGAAGAAAAATGGCGCACCCGAAGAGATTCGAACTCCTGACCCCCAGATTCGTAGTCTGGTGCTCTATCCAGCTGAGCTACGGGTGCGTGGCCAAAACGGAAGAAACCGTTGGCGTGGCGGTTCTCTAAAGCGTCCTTTCGGGGAAAGCAAGTGGGTTTCTGAAAAAGATCGCGATTTTCGCAAAGGCGGAGACGAAGAAGCTGAAAAACCTCAGCTTTCGTGGGCGCTGCGGCTGCGGTAATCGTCAAGCGAGACCGGGCGGTCCGGTATTTCGATGCGGAACTGCGTGCCGGCGGCGGGTTTTTCGACCAGCGCGATCGTGCCGCCATGGGCCAGCACCAGCTCGCGGGCAATCGCCAGACCGAGACCAATGCCGCCGGAACGCGCAGAGCCGCGGAAGGCGGTGAAGAGGTTTTCCCGCGCCTTCTGCGGCATGCCCGGGCCGGTGTCGTCGACGGTGATGCTGACGACGCTGCCGATGCGATGTGCCGAAACCGTAATGCGGCACACGCTGTCGGGCGCGGCCTCGCCAAAGGCGATCAGCGCCTGATGGGCGTTGCGGCAGAGATTGTGGATGACGCGGAACAGTTGCTCGCTGTCGGCATCGACGACCAGATCCTGGCTCACCTGCTCGAGGAACTCGATGCCGCCATCGGGATCGATCGCCAGGATATCGCGCACTTCGTCGACCAGTTCATGCAGATGCACCCGCCGACGGCGCGGCGCCGATTCGGAGGTCTGGCCGTAGGACAGGACCTCGGTCGTGTAGCCGACGGCGCGGTCGATGGTGCGCAGGAGCTTCGGCGCGAAGCGCTTGACCATGGGGTCGTCGACATCGACCAGCCGGTCCGACATCAGCTGCGCCGCCGACAGGATGTTGCGCATGTCGTGGTTGATCTTCGACACGGCAAGGCCGAGGGCGGCGAGGTTCTTCTGCTGCTTCAGCGTCTTTTGCAGTTGCGACTGCATGGAGGCGAGGTGGCGGCCGGCCACGGCGAGTTCGTCGCGTCCTTCGTCCGGCACGAGCACGCGGCTCGGATCTTCCGGATCGTCGGAATAGGCCTGCATGCTGTCGGTCAGCCGGCGGATCGGGCGGATCATCATGCGGTTGATGGCAAAAAAGATCAGGGTCGCGGTGAACAGCGAAATCAGGATCGACATCAGGAAGACGCTGCCGGAATAAGCGAGCATGGCGTTGCGCAAGCGCGTGTCCTTCAACACCACCTCGATGCCGGTGCCGGCATCGCCGCCGACCGGGCCGAAGACGCGAATGATCCGGTTGCCGCCGAACAGTAGCGTGTCGAGCGCGTCGCGCATCGCGGTCGGCAGCGAGACATTGCTCAGATCGTACTGCTCGTCGACGGAGGCCGGCATCTCGGCGGTCGCGAGCAGCCGCGAGGTTCCGTCCTTGCGCAGCACGATGGCGCGCGTGCCGGTCGCCATCAGCGTTTCCTTCTGAAGCGCGCGGGGCAGTTCGGCCGGCTGCAGGCCATCGATGACGGTGGCGGCGGCGGCGGCCGTGTTCAGCCGGTCCTCCAGCCAGCGCAGCCGCATATTGGCGACCGACGGCACGAAGATCAGCACTTCGGCGAGCAGGATGAAGATAACGGTGAGGATCAGGAGCTTGCCGGACAGGCCGCCGAAAATGCCGGTGGGCCGGCAGAAACGGGCGTGACCACGCCCCTCGGCCTTGTTGGCCGCACCGACGTTACTCTCCTGCCCACTATCCATTTCAGCTGTCCCGCTTTGTTGCAAAGCGATCTGATGACGACATATCGAAAGTGGATAATAGGGGATTGCGGCGCGTTTTCCAATCGCTTCCGTGGCGGGCGAAAAGATAGGCCGCTGCGGGAGCGGGAAAGGCGCTTCAACGCGCCCTTCCCCTCGCCGTTCCGACGGGTCGGAATTCCTACGCCGCCGCCGATCCGCCGCCAAAGGCGCTGGCGATCTTGCCGATCATGCGATGTGCCGGCGATGCCACGGCGCGACGGGTCTCCACGTGTGCCGATATCGGCGCGGATGCCGCACCCGCGTCGACCTTGAAGCGGGCGATAAGGCGAACGAGACCGTCCGCCTCCTCCGAAAGACGATGGGTGGCGGCCGAGGTTTCCTCGACCATGGCGGCATTGCGCTGCGTCACCTCGTCCATCTGGTTGACGGCCTTGTTGACCTCGGTCAGACCGGTCGCCTGCTCGCGGGCGGCCGTCGCGATCGAATGAATATGATCGTTGATCTTCAAGACGCGTGTCTCGATCGCCGCCAGCGCCTCGCCGGTCGCCTGCACCAGCTTGACGCCCACCTGCACTTGATCGCCGGATTTGCCGATCAGCCCCTTGATATCCTTCGCGGCGGTGGCGGAGCGTTGCGCCAGTTCGCGCACCTCCTGGGCGACGACGGCAAAACCCTTGCCGGCATCGCCGGCGCGGGCGGCCTCGACGCCGGCATTCAGCGCCAGCAGATTGGTCTGGAAGGCGATTTCATCGATGACGCCGATGATCTGCTCGATCTTGGTCGAGGAGCCCTTGATCTCCGCCATCGCCGACACCGCGTCCTCGACCACCACGCCGGAATAATCGGCCGACTTGCGCGC
>DASWOH010000241.1:0-16571 GCA_036398815.1 Rhizobium sp.
ATGGCGCTGGCCAATCCGACGCCGGAAATCATGCCGGATCTTGCCCGCGCCGCCCGGCCGGATGCGATGATCTGCACCGGCCGTTCGGACTTTCCGAACCAGGTCAACAACGTCCTCTGCTTCCCCTATATCTTCCGCGGCGCGCTCGATTGCGGCGCCAAGACGATCAATGAAGAAATGAAGATGGCGGCTGTGCGCGCCATCGCGTCGCTCGCCCGCGAAGAACCTTCGGATGTGGCGGCCCGCGCCTATACAGGTGAAACGCCGGTCTTCGGCCCGGACTACCTGATCCCCTCACCCTTCGATCCGCGCCTGATCCTGCGCATCGCCCCGGCTGTCGCGAGAGCGGCCGCCGAAAGCGGCGTGGCGCTGCGTCCGATCGCCGATTTCGACGCCTATATGGACGAACTCAACCGCTTCGTCTTCCGCTCCGGCTTTATCATGAAGCCGATCTTCGCCGCCGCGAAAATCGCCGAGCGCAAGCGTGTGGTCTTTTCCGAAGGCGAGGATGAGCGCGTTCTGCGCGCCGCCCAGGTTCTTCTTGAAGAGGGCACCGCAGAGCCGATCCTGATCGGCCGCCCCAACGTCATCGAGACCCGCCTGAAACGCTACGGCCTGAAGATCCGGCCGCATACCGATTTCGCCGTCATCAACCCGGATGACGATCCGCGCTTCCGCGAATATGTCGAGCTCTACTTTTCGATCGTCGGCCGCAGCGGCGTCATTCCGGAAGCGGCGCGGACGATCGTGCGCACCAACACCACCGTCATCGGCGCCCTGGCACTGAAGCGCGGCGAAGCAGACGCGCTGATCTGCGGTCTGGAAGGCCGCTATGAGCGCCATCTGCGAATCGTCCGCCAGATTATCGGCAAGCGTCCGGACGTCCGAGACTTCTCGGCGCTCAGCCTGCTGATCTCGCAGCGCGGCACGACCTTCTACACCGACACCTATGTCACGTTTAATCCGAATGCCGAGGAGATTGCCCAGTCCGCAGTACTGGCGGCAGAAGAGATCAAGCGCTTCGGCATCGCGCCGCGCGTCGCCCTCGTCTCGCATTCGAACTTCGGATCGCGGGAATCGGAAAGCGCCACCAAGATGCGCAATGCACTGGCGCTCGTGCGCGAGGCAGCGCCGGAACTGGAAGTCGACGGCGAAATGCACGGCGATAGCGCCATCTCCGAAAGCCTGCGTCGCCACGTCATGCCAAACAGCACGCTTTCCGGCGAGGCGAACCTGCTTGTCTTCCCCAACCTGGATGCCGCCAACATCACCCTCGGCGTGGTCAAGACCATGACCGACGGCCTGCATGTCGGCCCGATCCTGCTCGGCACGGCGCTCCCGGCCCACATCCTGTCGCCATCCGTCACCTCGCGCGGCGTCGTCAACATGGCGGCCCTGGCCGTGGTCGAAGCATCCCAGCCGAATTGATCTGACATTCCCAGCGGACGGCCGTCCCCAAAGGCGGCCGTCACGCCACAAATGACGGCTTGCCAGCCAGCTATATCGGGCGCCGAGATTTGAGATTCGCCGGCCATGCCTCGTTTACCGGCCATGCCTCGTTTAACGGTCTCACACCGCCGAAAAAGCGCAAGCCAAGTTCGATCCTTGATCAAACCGCAAAAAATCTTTCGCAATCAGCGTGTTTTGATGGGTACGTTGTTAAGCTCCACGGTATATTCTCCATGGAGATCGATCCGCTTTTCGAAGAGAATAACGTGAACCGCGGCAAAAAATTCTGCTCGTCTCTTTTGCTATCCCTGCTGATGGCGACGCCCGCCCTTGCCCAGGCGAATGCCATCTGCGACGAGCTGCGCGGCCGATACGCCAACACGACGGAAATCATTGGCGCCAATGCCGAGACACGGCAGCTCTCCCGCTCCATCGTCCAGCAGAACATGGCGATACGGCGCCTGAAGAGCGACATGCGTAATCAGGGCTGCACATCCGACAGCAGTTTGACGATCCTCGGCTCCGACAACGAAGCCGCCTGCGATGACATGCACGGGACGATGGACCGGATGCGGCGGGACCTCGCCTCGCTGATGGATCAGCGCGAGCTAAGCGTGTCGCGCATCGATGATGCCGGCATGCAGAGGCGGCAATTATTGGACGACCTGCAACGGAACGGCTGCAGCACTCCACTGTCGGCCACACCGGACACCGTGATCGACACGAGGGGGATGCCGGAGGCTTATACGCCCGAACGGCAATCGCTAGCACAGCCGGAAAGCTCGATCACGACGATCGAGACGGAAAAGCCCAAGACCGGCAACGCCGCATTGCCACAGCAGAAGACGACGGTGACGCCCACTCCGGTCATTACTCAGGTTCAGCCGAAACCGCTGCAGCCGGACCGGCCCTACGACCCCTCCGCCAACAAGGTGCGCCAGGTCGGCCCGAGATTCCTCGCGACCGACCAGGGCACTCTCGATCTCAAACATCCGAAAGCGGTGGGACCGCAGCCGACGCAATAGGCTCCCTCCACAGCGGCATGACCACCTCATCGCCCGCCTTCACACCAAGCGCCTGATATGAACAGTCAGCCGCTCTGGAGAGGTTATCGCGCCGGCTCATAGCGGACATAGGCGAATTCATCGCCATCGGGTGACCAGTTCGGCACATTGATGCTTCCCTGCCCGCCGAAGAGTTCGAACAATGTCGTGAGGTTGCCGCCATCCATGTCCATCAACCGCATGCGAACGTTCAAATCGCGCGGATGATCGAAAACATCGGGATCGTAGGAGATCAGCAGGACCTTGTCGTTCTTCGGCGAGGGATGTGCGAACCAGTTGCCATAATTGTCGCTTGTCACCTGCTGGAGACCGGTGCCGTCGGGATGGATGCGCCAGATCTGCATGAGGCCGGTGCGGCTGGAGTTGAAGTAGATCCATTGCCCATCGGCGGAATAGTCAGGCCCGTCATTGCGGCCCTCACCATGCGTTAGCCGCGTCTCCTCACCGCCATCGACCGAGATCGTGTAGATGTCGAAGACGTCGTTGCGGATGCCGCAATAGGAGAAGCGCTTTCCATCGGGCGACCAGCCATGCCAGTAGGACGGCAGATTGGTGGTTACCTGCCGGGGCGTGCCGCCTTCGGACGGCATGATATAGATGCAGGATTTGCCATGTTGCGTCTTGTCGGAGATGGCGATGAAACGGCCATCCGGCGAAATGCCGTGGTCGTTGTTGCACAGCGTCGCAAAGCCGGTATCGACCTGAACGGGTTCGGCTTTGGCATCAAGCGCAAGGCGATAGAGCAGCCCATCGCCGTTCAGCAGCAGATAGCGCCCATCCGGCGCGAAATTCGGCGCCTCGATCAACGTCTCCGTCTGCCAGACGATCCGGTTTTCACCGGTGCGGACATTGTAGATCTCGACCGAACTGCGCATTGCTTCTCCACCCGCCATGTCGCGTTGCGATCAACGATCGCGGAACCGGTTGGTGATCGGATAGCGCCGATCGCGGCCGAAATTTTTCTTGGTGATCTTCACGCCAGGCGCCGACTGGCGGCGCTTGTATTCGGCGAGATAAAGCAGATGTTCGATCCGGTGGACGGTCGCGACATCGTGCCCGCGCGCGACGATCTCCTCGACCGCCATCTCCTTTTCCACCAGGCACTCCAGGATGTCATCGAGCACCGGATAGGGCGGCAGCGAATCCTGGTCCGTCTGGTTCGGCCGCAATTCGGCCGACGGCGCCTTGTCGATGATGTTGGATGGGATCACCTCGCCCGATGGACCGAGCGCGCCCGGCGGCACATGCAGGTTGCGCCAGCGCGACAGCGCGTAGACCTGCATCTTGTAGAGGTCCTTGATCGGATTGAAGCCGCCGTTCATGTCGCCATAGAGCGTGGCGTAGCCGACCGACATTTCCGATTTGTTGCCGGTGGTGACCACCATCGAACCGAATTTGTTCGAGATCGCCATCAGAATGGTGCCACGGGCGCGGCTCTGCAGGTTTTCCTCGGTGATGCCGCTTTCGGTTCCTTCGAACAGATCGGTCAGCGCCGCGCCGAAGCCGGTCACCGGCTCCTCGATCGGCACGATATCGTAGCGGCATCCGAGCGCCTTGGCGCAATCGGCGGCATCCTTCAGCGAATCCTCCGACGTGTAGCGGTAAGGCAGCATGACGGTGCGTACCCGCTCCTCGCCGAGCGCATCGACGGCGATCGCGGCGCAGATCGCCGAGTCGATGCCGCCGGACAGACCGAGCACGACCGATTTGAAGCCGTTCTTGTTCACATAGTCGCGGAAACCCAGCAGGCAGGCGCGATAATCGGCCTCCTCGCCTTCCGGAATATGCGCCATCGGTCCTTCGACGCAGCGCCAGCCATCGCCGTTCTTCTTCCAGGTCGTCACCGCCAATGCGGTCTCGAACTGGCTCATCTGGAAGGCAAGAGTTTTGTCGGCGTTGAAACCGAAGCTTGCGCCGTCGAAAACGAGCTCGTCCTGGCCGCCGAGCTGGGCCGCATAGATCATCGGCAGGCCAGTCTCGATCACCTGTTTCAGCACCACCTGATGGCGAACATCGACCTTGCCGCGATAATAGGGCGAACCGTTCGGCGACAGCAGAATTTCCGCGCCGCTTTCGGCAAGCGTCTCGCAGACGCCAAGCTCACCCCATATGTCTTCGCAGATCGGAATGCCCAAGCGCGCGCCACGAAAATTCACCGGACCCGGCATCGCGCCCTGATCGAACACGCGCTTCTCATCGAATTCGCCGTAATTCGGCAGATCGACCTTGTCCCGGATCGCGATCACCTCACCGCCGTCAAGGACGGCGATCGAATTATAACGGCCGGTCTCGTCCTGACGCGGAAAGCCGACGATGACGCCCGGTCCGCCATCGGCGGTATCGGCGGCGAAACTTTCCACAGCTTTCCAGCAGGCGCGGATAAAAGCCGGCTTCAGCACCAGATCCTCCGGCGGATAGCCGGAAATGAACAGCTCCGTCAGCAACAGGAGATGTGCGCCCTCGTGGGCCGCCTCGGCCCGGGCTTCACGCGCCTTCGCAAGATTGCCGGAGACATCGCCGACCGTCGGATTGAGCTGCGCGACAGCGATGCGGATCGTCTGTGTGATGGGGCTTTGTTCTGTCATGCCATATATTTAACGACGGCGCCCCCGTTCCGCAACAGCCTTTGGCTGCCTTCGCGCGCTAAAGATCGCAGCGCTCGCATAGGCGGTATTTTGACACCGGAAAAATACTAAGTCAGCCTTGCGGTCAGTCGCGAATTTATGACAAAAGGATGACACTTATGTGAAACCTTTGTAACATACGGAGGATCGGTGATCGCCCCGGCATCCAGTCCCGCATTGGCAGGCAAGCTCGCCATTCTGCAAAAGCTTGGCACGGCGAGACAACAATCGGCGGCTCTGCGCCAGATTCTCAGCCTTCTCCTGACCTTCCTGTCCTCGCTCCTGATCGTCGTTGCGGTCGAATGGGTCGCGCGCGGCGAGCTGACGGATGTCCCCGCCTATTTGCTTTCGCCCAATCAGCCTGCCCTTACCACCGTCGGCATCGTCATGCTGCTGATGCTGGTGCTCGACGCCTTGTTCGGCCGCGCGCATCAGTCGATATTGGTGGCGGCGCCCCTGGTTCTCATCCCGGCTTTCATCTCCAATCAAAAGCAGCATTATCTGTCCGATCCGCTCTATCCTTCGGATTTCCTGTTCTCGCGCCAGATCATGGAACTCATGCCGGTGATGGTGCGCGAGCGGCCCTGGACCGTCGTCGCGCTCGCGCTCGGTATCATCGCCCTCACCGCCGCCCTCGCCTTTCTATGGCGCTATGCCTGGCGGCATGCCGCAACGCTTTCGCGCAATGCCAGGGTCATGAGGCTCTCGGTTTGCCTGCCGCTCTCGGTCCTCTTCGTCTCGCAGATGGACGCGACGCAATATTCGTTCATCCGCGAGAAATTGCGCATCATCCCCATCGTCTGGGATCAGAAGGAAAATTACAGCTACAACGGCTTCATCATCGCCTTCTCGCTGAACCTGCCGATGGCCGATGTCAAAGCGCCGGCCGGGTACGGGCGGGATGCGATGGACGCCATACCGGCCCGCAACTACGGCTATCTCTCCGGTCCGCGCCAAAAGCCCGACGTCATCATGCTGATGAGCGAATCCTTTTGGGATCCGACGAGAATTTCCAACCTGACCTTCACGCCCGATCCGATGCCAACGATCCGCGCGGCGCAATCCGGCCATGTCTTCTCGCCGGAATTCGGCGGCATGACCGCCAATGTCGAGTTCGAGGCACTGACCGGCTTCTCCAACGCCTTTCTGCCCTATGGCAGCATTCCCTACCAGCAATATGTTCGCAAACCGATGCCATCGCTTGCCACCTTCTTTCGCGGCCAAGGCTATGCGGCGCGCGCGCTCCACCCGTTCAGCGGCTGGTTCTGGAACCGCAATGAAGTCTACAAGGCGTTCGGCTTCGAGGAGTTCCGCACCGAAGACACCATGCCTCCGATGGAAAAGCGCGGCATTTTCGCCTCCGACGACTCGCTGATGAAGGAGATCATGTATGAGGGCGACGGGATGGACCGGCCGTTCTTCTTCTTCGCCGTCACCCTGCAGGGTCATGGCCCCTATGAGCCAAACCGTTATGTCGAGAATACCGTCGACATCAAGGGGGACCTGACGGAGGCCGACCGCCACACGCTCGCGACCTATGCGCAAGGCGTTCGGGAATCCGATCAAAGCCTGAAAATGCTGATGGATTGGGCTTCCAAGCGCGACCGCGAGACGATCATTGTTCTCTGGGGCGATCATCTGCCGCCGCTCGGCACGGTCTATCCGAATACGGGCTACATGCCCGAACAGGTAGCATCCCGAAAAGCACCGCTCGACGTGATGAAACGAGAGCACGAAACGCCGCTGGTCGTCTGGTCGAGCAAGAAAGGCGTGCGCAAGGATATCGGCACGATCAGCCCGTCGCAGCTCCCCTATCAAATCCTCAAGACCGCCGGTTACGAGCATCCCTTCTACACCGGCTTTCTCGGCCGGGTGCAGAAGAAGTACAACATCGTCGATCGCTACCAGCTCGCGACGCGCGACAACCAGACCTTTCCGGACTGGTCGCGCAACGAGCGGGATCTCGACCCCATGATGCGCGACTACCGCTATCTGCAGCATGACATGATGTTCGGGCGCGAATACGGGCTCGACCGCTTCTTCCCGTCGCATGCCTGGCTGGTCAGCCAGGGGAGCTAGGCTGCGACCCTTTTCACGTTGCATTTCCATCCGGCAGTCGAATACTTGGCACCCAGAGGTGATCAAGGCCCCGGAGTATTCCCATGTATAATCTACCCAATTTCGCCCATCAGCATTTCGGCAAGGCGGCCGAGGAGCTTGGCGAGGTCGAAAAGCGCGTGTTGAAAAAGGCGCATGAACGCAAGATCGTTTCCACCGACATCAATGCGGCCTTCTCCGCCAATGCCTCTTTTGGCGAACGCCTCGCAGACGGCATCGCCCGTGTCGGCGGCTCCTGGTCTTTCATCATCTGCTTCCTGCTGTTCCTGGTCTTCTGGTGCGTCGTCAACACCATCGTTCTCCTCACCGGCGCCTTCGATCCCTACCCCTTCATCTTCCTCAATCTTATCCTCTCCATGATCGCCGCCATCCAGGCCCCGATCATCATGATGTCGCAGAACCGCCAGACCGAACGCGACCGCTTCGAGGCAGCGAAAGACTACGAGGTCAATCTCAAGGCCGAACTCGAAGTCCTGTCATTGCACCAGAAGATCGACTTGCGCGTGCTGACGGAGCTCTCGGCCGTACGAGAGGAAGTCGCTAAACTGAGCAAGCTCGTGGCGGAGAAGAATGGGTTTTGATCATCACTCCGAAGCCTCCTCTTCGGCAATCACGGCCGCCCTTGCAGGTACTGCGGTAACGCATCGCTGATCTCGTAGAAATCGCCTTTGTCGGCGCAATAGATATGGTAGGCCAGTTTCAGCTCGCTCGGCTCATCGAAGAGCCCTGCCATGATCGAGATTTTCTCGGCGTCGTCCGCCACCCAGAAAAGTGCTGAACCGCAGATCCGGCAGAATCCTCGGCGGGCGGACGAACTGGCACGATACCAGGTGATCGCCTCCTCGCCCTCGATGCTGATATGGCCGAGGGGAACGTCCGTGGCGGCATAATAGAGCCCGGTCTGCTTGCGGCATTGCGAACAATGGCAGGCAACGACCTCCCGCAACGTGCCGCGTGTCCTGAAACGTACGCTGCCGCAAAGGCAGGCGCCGGTGTGTTCGTCATTCATGCTGAACCCTCTCTTTTACAGGCAAACTCGACAGCGGCGGCGGCAGCGTCAAACGCAAAGAAATGAAAGCAGCCTTCAGCCGGATTGATCGCAAGGGCACAAAAGCAAACGGGCCGGTTCTGGACCGGCCCGTTCACAAGGATGTTGGGTAGCTCTCGATCAGCCGTGCGCGGCCAGACGCTTCTCGTCGCGGCCGCCCTTCATGCGCTCGGCGAGCAGGAAGGCCAGCTCCAGGGCCTGGTCTGCGTTCAGACGCGGATCGCAATGGGTGTGGTAGCGATCCTGCAGATCATCGGCCGTGACGGCGCGGGCGCCGCCCGTGCACTCGGTCACGTCCTTGCCGGTCATCTCGATGTGGATGCCGCCCGGATGCGTGCCTTCGGCGCGATGGATCTGGAAGAAGCTTTCGACTTCCGACAGGATGCGTTCGAACGGCCGGGTCTTGTAGTTGTTGAGCGTGATCGTATTGCCGTGCATCGGATCGCAGGACCAGACGACCTTGCGGCCCTCGCGCTCGACGGCGCGAATGAGGCGCGGCAGGTTGTCGGCGACCTTGTCATGACCGAAACGGCAGATCAGCGTCAGGCGGCCGGCTTCGTTGGCTGGGTTCAGGATGTCGATCAGGTTGAGCAGATCGTCCGCCTGCAGCGATGGACCGCACTTCAAGCCGATCGGGTTCTTGATGCCGCGGAAATATTCGACATGCGCATGGTCGGCCTGGCGTGTGCGGTCGCCGATCCAGAGCATGTGGCCCGACGTCGCATACCAGTCGCCCGAGGTGGAGTCGACGCGGGTGAACGCTTCTTCATAGCCGAGCAGCAGCGCTTCATGGCTGGTGAAGAAATCGGTTTCGCGCAGGCTCGGATTGTTTTCCGAGGTGATGCCGATCGCCTTCATGAAGTCCATGGTCTCGCTGATGCGATTGGCGAGCTTGCGATAGCGCTCGCCCTGCGGGCTGTCCTTGACGAAGCCGAGCATCCACTGGTGCACGTTTTCGAGGTTGGCATAGCCGCCCATCGCGAAGGCGCGCAACAGATTGAGGGTCGCCGCCGACTGGCGGTAAGCCATCATCTGGCGTTCCGGATTGGGAATGCGCGCTTCCTCGGTGAATTCGATGCCGTTGACGATATCTCCGCGATAGCTCGGCAGCGACACGCCAGCCTGGGTCTCGATGCCCGAGGAACGCGGCTTGGCGAACTGACCGGCGATACGGCCGACCTTCACCACCGGCAACTGGGCGCCGAAGGTCAGGACGACGGCCATCTGCAGGAAGGCGCGGAAGAAGTCGCGGATCGTGTCGGCGCCATGCTCGGCGAAGCTCTCGGCGCAGTCGCCGCCTTGCAGCAGAAAGCCGTTGCCTTCGGCGACATTGGCAAGATGCGCTTTCAGACGGCGGGCCTCACCGGCAAAAACGAGCGGCGGATAGCTGGCAAGCTGCGCTTCCGTTGCCGCCAGCGCTGCCGGATCCGGATATTCCGGCACCTGCTGGATCGGTTTTTGCCGCCAAGTGCTCGGTGTCCAATTCTGTGCCATTTCACTCACCTGTTTTCGCGCCTGATCTCTTCGCCAAGCGCCCGTCGCCGTAAATTGTGCGCGCTTATAAACCTTTGCCGGCCACTTGCAAAGGCGAACCAACTATTCGGCAGGTCTTTTGTGCGCCGGGGAATTACTATCCCTATTGCTTACACGCGCTCGCCGTTGCGGATGCGGTAGCTTGGGGAATACATCGTCACCAATTCCTCGGCAGCCGTCGGATGAACGGCCATGGTGCGATCGAAATCTTCCTTGGTGCAGCCCGCCTTCAGGGGAATGCCAAGCAATTGCGCCATCTCGCCGGCATCATGGCCAAGAATATGCGCGCCGATGACCTTGCGATCCGCCGCATTGACGATCAGCTTCATGATCATCTTCTCGCCGCGGCCGGACAACGTCGCCTTCATCGGCCGGAACTGGGCGCGGTAAACCTCGATCTCGGGATAACGCTTGGCGGCCTCCTCCTCGGTCAGGCCGACCGTGCCGATCTCCGGCTGCGAGAAGACTGCCGTCGCGATCAGTTCGTGGTCCGGGCGGGTCGGATTGTTCTTGTAGACGGTTTCGATGAAGCACATCGCTTCATGGATCGCCACCGGCGTCAGCTGTACCCGGTCGGTGACATCTCCAAGCGCATAGATGTTCGCCACCGACGTGCGCGAATATTCATCAACGACGATGGCGCCATGTTCGTTGATCGCCACACCGGCCGCCTCAAGGCCAAGATTAGCGGTATTCGGCGTGCGGCCGAGCGCCAGCATCACCGTGTCCACGGTCAATGCCTTGTCGTTCTTCGTCCGGACGCTGAAGCCCTCTTCCGTCTTCGTCACGCTCTCGATGATGTCGTGGCAGAGGATGCGGATGCCCTTAGCTTCCATCGCCTCGTGCAGGCCCTTGCGCAGGTCCTGGTCGAAGCGCGACAGGATCTCGGCGCCGCGATAGATCAGCGTCGTCTCGACGCCGAGCCCGTGGAAGATATTGGCAAACTCCACGGCGATGTAGCCGCCGCCGGCGATCAGGATAGATTTCGGCAGCTCCTCCAGATGAAAAGCCTCGTTGGAAGAAATGCAGAATTCATGACCGGGCAAGGCCGCATGCAGGTTCGGCGTTCCGCCGGTGGCGACGACGATCGTCTCCGCGGTGACGGTCTTGCCGGTCTTCAGGAGACGGATCGTATGGGCATCGACCAGCTCGGCGCGTGTATCGAAAATCTCGGCCTTGGCATTGTCGAGCCCCTTGCGATAAAGCCCCTCCAGGCGTGCGATTTCCTTGTCTTTCGCCTCGATTAGCTTCTTCCAGTCGAAACTGCTCTCGCCGACCGTCCAGCCGAAGCCGGCGGCATCCTCGAAATGTTCGCTATATTGCGAGGCGTAGACGAAAAGCTTCTTCGGCACGCAGCCTCTGATGACGCAGGTGCCACCATAGCGATATTCCTCGGCGATACCGACCTTTTTTCCGAGCGAGGCGGCAACGCGCGCACTGCGCACACCGCCTGAACCGCCGCCAATGACGAAAAGATCGAAATCAAAGGAAGGCATCGGATACTCCTGCGAAAATAAGGACGGCGCACGAAGCGCACATGAGGGTCGGCACTGATATAGGATCTCGGCATGTAAAAAGAAAAGCCCGGAACGATATCCGGGCTTTTAAATTCCAAGAACTAAAGTGCGCGATCCAGAAAACTGCGATGCTGTTTTCGGACCGGATCACGGCAAAAGATCGAGCTTACTTCTTCGTCGCCGGTGCCGGCTGAGCGCCGTTGGTGGCGTCGGTCGGTACGGGGCTCACAGGAACCTTCACCACCTTCTGCAATGCGTCATTGCTCTGGTTGGCGAGATCGCGGGAAATGCCCTGACCCCAGATGTCGGCTGCCTTGTAAAGCTCGCGGGTGGCGATCGGACCATCCTTGAGAAGCTTCTTGCCGGCGGTCGAATTGTAGAAATCGGCGATTGCCTTCAATTCATCGGTGGAGAACGCCTTCGCATAGGTCACGGCGGCTTCGCGCTCTAGATCGGCGCGGCGCGGCGCAAGAGCGAGAGCAGTGGCATCGACGGTCGAATTGATGGCGTCGCCGAAGTTCGGGTTCGCCTGGATCATCGTGCTCTTCAACTGCTCGGCAAGGTTCGGCAGGATATTGTCGAACTGATTGGTGATGCCGAGCGCGTTGATCGCGGCCCGGGCGGCCTTGATCTGCTCTTCCGACACTTCCTGCGCGCTGACGGAACCGAGCGCGATACCAGAAAGAACGATGGTTGCAGCGGCAAAACGGCCAAGACCCGCAATTTTGATCATGAGTTCAGTGCTCCTATGTATTGTTCGCCTGCAACGTGCGTGCGCCGGTGGGACCGGCAATGATCGCAAGTCTCGCCATGTTGATAAAGAGCCCGTGTTCGACAACACCGGGAATCGAATTTAGCGCGATCGACAGCGCCTCTGCATCAGGAATACGGCCAAAAGATGCGTCGATGATGAAATGCCCGCCGTCGGTCGTGAAGTTGCCGTCCTGCGACTGGCGCAGGTTGAGCGCACCGGAAAGACCAAGGCGCACGGCCGTCTTCTCGATCAGGATACGCGTGGAAACGAGGCCGAACGGATTCACCTCGATCGGCAGCGGAAAGGCGCCGAGCGTCTCTACGACCTTGCTCTCGTCGGCGATGACGATCATCCGCTTCGACGAGGCCGCGACGATCTTTTCGCGCAGCAGCGCACCGCCGCCACCCTTGATCAGCCGCAGGGCGCCATCCACTTCGTCGGCGCCGTCGATGGTGAGATCGAGTTCGGGAAGTTCATCCAGCGACTTCAGCGGAACGCCAAGCTCGACGCAGAGCCGCGCCGTCCGTTCCGAAGTCGGAACGCCCTCGATCACGAGGCCGGCCGCAACTTTTTCGGCGAGCAGCCGAACGAATTCCTCAGCCGTGCTGCCTGTGCCGATCCCGAGCCGCATGCCGCTCTCGACATAGGCCAGAGCCGCTCTTGCAGCCTCGATCTTCATTTGGCGGGCGTCCATGCGCCACCTGCTCCCGATTGTTACGTTGGGTGCTGTTTACACGGCTCTCCGGGCAAACGAAAGCCAAAATAACGGCCCGGCATAGAAATCCAGGGCCATATTCGCGAGGCTTGCGGCGCCTTCAGTTGCAATTGCCGGCCCGATCTTCTAACTCCGAAAGACCTGCTTTCCTCTTCTTTTCCAAAGGCTGATTCCCGGTGAAATCTCCCCTTGTCGTATTCGATCTCGACGGCACCCTGCTCGACACCCATGCCGATCTCATCGCCAGCGTGAATCACACGATCGCGACGCTCCATCTCGCCCCCGTAGGTTACGACGACCTGACGCATCTGGTGGGCAATGGCGCGCAGGTGATGATCGAACGCGCCTGCAAGCTGCGGGATTACACGCTCGCTCCGGAAGAGCTGCCGGTACTCCTTCAGCGCTTCATCACGCATTATGGCGAGACGATGCCGGGCCTGACCGAGCCCTATCCCGGCCTGCTGGCCGCCATGAATGCCTTGAAGAGCCAGGGCTACAAGCTGGCGGTCTGCACCAACAAGATGGAATCCCTGGCGCGCAAGCTGCTCGACAGGCTCGATCTGACCCATTATTTCGAAGCCATCACCGGAGGGGACACCTTCCCCGTTCGCAAGCCGAATGCCGAACATCTGATCGGCACGGTAGAGCGCGCCGGCGGCGATCTCCGCCGCACCGTGATGATCGGCGATAGTGTCAACGACATTCTCGTCGCCCGCAACGCGGGTGTCCCTTCGATCGCCGTGCCCTTCGGCTATTCCGATGTCAGCGTCGAAACGCTCGGCCCAAGCCGCATCATCAGCCACTATGACGAGCTGACGCCTGCATTTGTCCAGGGACTGCTCGCGGCGTGATCCGTAGCGGATTTCCTCGTTCGGATACTAAAAAGGCGGCCCGATAGGCCGCCTTTTCCTTGTTCGAATATCAATCCGCAATCAGATCTGCGCCATGCGGGACTTGGTGGTCGCGTCGAGCGCCTTTTGCGTTGCCGCGTCGCGGTCGTAGACGTCGTTGAAATACTGCACGACGCCGTTCTTGTTCGGCCAGGCGGTGAAATAGGCGATGTAGATCGGGAATTTCTGCGGCACCGCGACGGCCTTGTTCTGGCCGCCGGCAATCTGCTTGGCGACATCCTCGACCGTGGTGCCCAGAACGGCAGCAGCCATGGCACGCGGATCGGCAAGGCGGACGCAGCCGTGGCTGAGCGCGCGCATGTCCTTCTTGAAGAAGCTCTTCTGCGGCGTGTCATGCATGTAGATCGCATGCGAGTTCGGGAAGAGGATCTTCAGCTCGCCCAATGCGTTGTCGCTGCTCGGCGGCTGACGAACCGAGACGCCCTTGGTCGAGCCGTACCAGTCGACGCTGGACGACGCCACGGCACGGCCGCCGATTTCGACCTGATACCCCATGCGATCGAGGTAATTCGGATCGGAGCGCAGCTTCGGCAGCATCTCATTGATGATGATCGACTGAGGAACGCCCCAGAACGGGTTGAACTCAACGGTCTGAATCTGGTTTTGGAAGAAGAAGGTCTGATGCTGCTTGCCGCCGACGACGACGCGCATCGACAGCTGCTCCTGATTGTTGTTGTGGTAGTAGACCATGAAGGCCGGCTGATTGATGAAGACATAGCGCGAGCCAAGCTCGTTCGGCAGCCAGCGTAGCTGCTCCATGGCGATGACCAGCTTCTGGATCTTCACGTCGTTGTTTTCACCGACCATGGCGCGGACCGAAGACTGGCCGATGACGCCATCGGACGTCAAGCCCTTCTCCTTCTGGAAGTCCTCGACCAGCGACACGAGATCGGGGGTATAATCCGGCGTCTCCTGATAGGAGTCGAGCGTGGCCGCGTGGGCCATCTTCAGCGCATCGGAGCCGCGATGCTGGATCGCCTTGACGATATTGGCCATCTCGGGCGAGCTGCCACCCGGTTTGAGAATGCCGTTCAGCGAAATGGAAATGCTGCTGCCGTCGGAGCTGCTTGCGCTCTTGAGCTTGGCCAGCTCGGCCTTCAGCTCCGTGAACTGCTGGTTCGAAGGACTGCGGCTATTGAGATAGGCGGTGACATCCGGGCTTGCGCGCAACAGGCCGAGCACCGGCATCAGGTTGACGTCCTTGCGCTTGAAGTCGTGATAACCGGAGATCTTATTCGGGTCGAGACGCCCGCGGATCGTGTCCTGAACGAACATCAGCACCTTGCTGGAGAGCGTCAGCTCGAACTGCATCAGAGCACGGTCGCGCATCTCCGGATCGACGCTTGCCTGGTCGAAGCTCGGCGGCGTTACGGCATAATCGGCGGGATCGAGGCCAACGGAGGCGGCATCGGCCAGAACCGCCATGGCGGCCTTTGCCTTGTCGTTGACGGCATTGTCGGCAACCCAGACCAGCGGCTTGCTCTGGTCGGCATAATAGGACTCGACTGCCTTGGCGACATCGTTCGTAGCCATTACGCGAACTTCAGTCAGATGGTGGCGCTGCGAAGCATTGGTATCGATGACAACCGGCGTCGCCGAAGCATCGGCGACGGCACCGGTTACCACCGGATCCGCGAAACGATTGGAAGCGACCGGCCGCATGGCTTCGGGCTTGTAGGTGTAATATTGCGGGGCATCGACCTTGGGCAGCGGCTGCTTTGGCTGCGGCGACAGGCTGGGGGCGAGGGTCGACTGAGCCGGATTGACGGTGAGCGGGGCGGAGACTTGCGTACTCTGCTGACGCCCCTGGCCTCCACGAATGAAGTCCATGAGAGTCATGGCGTTCGCGGATGTCGCGCCGACGGCGGAGATGCAGCAGGAAAGCGCCAGGACGGATGCTGCGGCTTTGGTGACAAGTTTCATTCTCTAATCAGTCCCCGTGTCATGCGGTAGCCTCAAGACAGACGGTGCTGTTTTCAAAATCGGCCACGATGTTCCAAACATCGTTTAACCATCAAAATGAAAACGGCCAGACCCGCCTTTCGTTCAATGCCTCAACTTTGTGTGAGAAAGCAAAGGCGTGCTTCGCAGTTCAATTCACACAAAATTATGAAATTATTAGTTAATTTTTTATTGAATTTTCCCAGGGTTTTCACGCATCTATAGAGACGCTGCGGAGAATATCCGCCGAGCGTGTCAAAAAGGGCACGCCCCATCCCGCGCTAAAAACATGATGAATTCTGTCATGAAATACACCCGCCCACTGTTTTCTTGGACGCCCTTCGGCCTTATATGGCAACTATCTTTTTCAACGGAAAAGCAGGATCAGGGATCATGACCTCCACCCGCACCGAAACCGATACTTTTGGCCCGATCGAAGTGGCAAGCGACCGCTATTGGGGCGCGCAGGCGCAGCGCTCGCTCGGCAACTTCAAGATCGGCTGGGAAAAGCAACCGGCCGCGATCGTGCGCGCGCTCGGCATCGTCAAGCGGGCGGCGGCCGAGACGAACATGGCGCTCGGCAGGCTCGATGCCAAAATCGGTGACACGATCGTCAAGGCGTCGCAGGAGGTCATCGAGGGTAAGCTCGACGATCATTTCCCGCTTGTGGTCTGGCAGACGGGCTCCGGCACGCAATCGAACATGAACGCCAACGAGGTCATCTCGAACCGCGCGATCGAGATGCTCGGCGGCGAAATGGGCTCGAAGAAGCCCGTGCATCCGAACGACCACGTCAACATGAGCCAGTCGTCGAACGACACCTATCCGACGGCGATGCATATCGCGTGCTCGGAGGAAGTCGTGAACCGGCTGATCCCGGCGCTGCAGAAGCTGCAC
>DASWOH010000242.1:0-23010 GCA_036398815.1 Rhizobium sp.
GCGCCGGGGAGGGCTGTGCCGTTCCCGCAGTATCGCCGATCGAGGCTTGCTTCGTTGCGGCCTGGTTGGCCGGTGCGCCCACGGTTGCCTGATCGTTCGATGCGAGTGTTTGGGCGGCGCCGTTCGTCGCGGCATTGTCGGTCGCCGAGGTGTGCACGGAGATTTCGGTCGGCGCCTTCTGGCCGCGCGTCAGCGTATTGACCAGCGGGAAGGCCATGATGGCGAGCAGGGCTGCGCCGACGGCGAGCATGATCGGCCGGCGGAAGCGCGAGAATGCGCCGCGCTTCTTGTCGTCGCTCTTGGCGGCGGGAGCCGAGCGCTGCGTCTGGTCCACTTCCATCGCGGCGGCCTGTGCGGCGCGGCGGGCGGCGGCGATATAGTCGGCGCGTTCGTTTTCACTCGGCTGCTTGGCGTTGCCGCTGCGCGCGGCGTTCTGGCTGGCGCGCACGCGCTCCAGGATCTTCTTGATATCGGGCGCGCCCGAGCCCGGCTCGAGCAGTTCGTTCGTCTCTTCCACCGGCATCATGTCGACCGGGTCGATCGACGGGGCCTGCTCGATCACCGGCCGGTCGGGCGTGAAGATCGGTTCGGCCTTCTCGGGCGTGAAAAAGCGTCTTCCGAGGCTGGCGAGCAGACCCGGTTTCACGCCGTCCTTCTTCGCCGCGGCCTTGATCTCAGCCTTCGTGGCGGCGTCGATGGCCTGTGCGACGGCGGTTTCCCCTGAGGGCTGGGGCTCTGCCGGGGCGATGGTGCGGATGATCGGGCCTGCCTTCTGCGGCGCGGCCAAAGGCGGCTTTATCGGCGGAGCCTCGGCCTCGGCGAAAACGTCGTTCTCGAAGCTGGCGGCGGCCATGGCCGGCGTCGGCCGGCGATGCTCCATGTGGTCCAGCCGGTCGGCGATCTGCAGCAATGTGTCGTGCAGCGCTTCGAAGGTGCGGTGCGTACGCTCGTCGCTGCTGCGGCTGAGGTCCTCAAGATGGCGGAGATCCTCGGCGAGCGCCGTCATGTCGGAGGCATGCGCGCCGTTGTTGAAGACGCCTTCGCGCGAATAGGCGTCGACGACCGCTTCCGCCGCGTGGCGGGCCGCCTCGATGATATATTCGTCATTGGTCGTCATATAGTCTTCGATCGCGCTCATGCGGCGGTCGAAATCGACGGGCAGGTGGTCGGCGGCGGCTCGCGGCTCGCTCGTCAGCAATGTCGAGAGATGGGCGATCTGCTCTTCGAGATGGCGCAGCGCCAGCGTGTCGGTCGGCGGCGCGGCGGTGCTTGCCTCCAGACGCGCGGCGATATCGGCGAGGCGGCCTTCCAGCCGGCGAACCGCGCCGTCATCCAGCCCGGCCACTGACTGCACCGGATGGGCCTCCATCTCGTCGATGCGCCGCGCCAGATAGTCCAGCCGCTCCGCCAGCACATGGTCGACCGACCCATGGTCCAGCGCATCGATCTTGCGCGAGATATCGGCGAGATAGTTGACCAGTTCCGGCTGCGGCACTGCTTTCTGCGGGCGCTCCATCAGGTGGGAAAGCTGGTCCAGTCGTTCCTCGAGCCGGGCGACGGTCTTGCTGTTGCCGAGGTCGTCGATACGCATGGCCAGCGCTTCGAGCCGGTTGGAGAGATCGTCCGACGGTTGCTGGCGCGCAGTATCGCGGCTCATCGCGTCGATCTGGTCGGCGATGCCGCCGATGCGGCCTTCGAGCCGCTGCATGGCCTGATCCTGCGGCTGTATCATGCCGCCGAGGCTTTCCATGGCGGTCGCAATCGTCAGCAGCTTGTTTTCCAGAGCCCGGACAGCGGGGCTGTCGCTCATGCTGCCCAGATGCTGCTTGATATCGTCAAGGCGATAGGCGAGCGACACCACTTCGTCCTGCAGGCCGGCGGTATCGATCGCCTGAACCTGGCGCTCGACATGGTGCAGGGAATCCTCGCGGGCAAGCCCGTCCATCAGCGAGCGCAGCTCTTCGAATTCCGCCTTCAGGCCGGTGGTCTCGGCTTGGCCCGGATGCACCGCGAGCTGGCTGATGCTGTCGGCAAGCCGGGCCATATCCTCGCGCACGTCGGCGGCGAAATGCTTGTCCTCGGTATTGTCACGAATGTCGCGGATTTCGGCGCGTAGCGCGCTGACCTCGCGGGTAACGCTTTCGGCGATGTCGCGCTTCAGGTCCTGGCGAAGGTTGACCAGCGCCTGAGCGATGTCGACCGAGCTTTCGGCGGCGGGCCGCAGCGCCGACGGCAGCGGTTGGCGCAAAGCGGTGTTATCGACGACGCGCCTGCCAAGCGGCTGCTCGGCCACGGCGCTTTCCTCACGGCGAGGATGCATGCGCTCGCGGCTGGCTTCCAGCACACGCTGCCGCTGACGAATTTCGGCGAGGGGATCGGAGCGCAGCTCGGTTTCGGCGCGCTCCGGACGCAAAGGACGTTCATAGGGACGGCTTGCATAGGCTTCGCGTTCGGTACGCGGCGCCCGCTCCGGGAGGGGCGCACGTTCCGGCATGGCTCGGCGGTCTGGTACTGCGCCATAGCCACTACCCGCAACACGCTGGCGCGTATCCTGCGCGACGGCCGTGCCCATCAGGCCCTCGATGCGTGCTTCCAGCCCTTCGATGGTGCGACTCAGCGCATCCAGCGACGTCCAGTCGCTCGTGCCGGTGGGATTTGATCGCGATCCGCTCATCTTTTGCTCGCCTCGGCCCGCTCGGGGCCATATTGCTGTGCGGGAGGGCGACTTGACGCTATGAGCGCAAAACCGCATCCCGCCGTTCGGAAAGGGATGATTTAGTGGACTTTCCTCAGACCGAGCCGCGAAACGGCGCTTCTCCCAAACGGTGCGGATGAAGGAAGCGTGACGCATCGCTGCTCACCCCGCACAATCTATGAAACGTGGTAAACAACCCGTTAAGTTTTGCCGAAATCTTAACCTTTTATTTCGGTCTTGTTGTTGAATATGTTTACATTCTTATGAATGCGGCGGGTGCCATGCCTGCCGGATCCTGCCTTTGTTCCCGGCATTCCGAAATCGACAGCGGCTTCATTGCCCTGTCAAAAAAACCGCCTCGTCACTCAAATTTGACGTTTACGCAAACGTCAATATTTTGTAAGACTAGATCAAAGGCCGGAATACGAGGTCCGGCAGCGAATTGGAGGAATTCGAAAAATGCCAGTCTACAAGGCCCCGGTGACCGATACGCTCTTTGTCCTGAACGATGTGCTCGGGTTGGAACGCTATAATAATTTGCCGGGCTTTGCCGAGGCCAGCCCCGACATGATCGAGGCGATCGTCGGTGAGGCGGCGAAGCTGGCGGAAGAGGTGCTTTTTCCGCTGAACTATTCCGGCGATCAGGAAGGCTGTGTGCGCCACGACGACGCCACGGTCTCGACGCCGAAGGGTTTCAAGCAGGCGTATCAGGCCTATTGCGAAGGCGGCTGGATCGGCCTTGCCGTACCGGAAGAGTTCGGCGGGCAGGGGCTTCCCTACACGCTGCACGCCGCCGTCGGCGAGTTCACCTCCGCCGCCAACATGTCGCTGATGATGTATCCCGGCCTGACGCAGGGCGCGATCGCCGCGATCCTGGTGCATGGTTCCGACGAGCAGAAGCGCACCTATCTGCCGAAGATGGTCGAGGGCACATGGTCCGGCACCATGAACCTCACCGAGCCGCATTGCGGCACCGATCTCGGCCTGCTGCGCACCAAGGCGGTGCCTCAAGGCGACGGCAGCTACAAGATTTCCGGCCAGAAGATCTTCATCTCCGCCGGCGAACACGACATGACCGGTAATATCGTGCATCTGGTGCTTGCCCGCATCGAGGGCGCGCCGGAAGGCACCAAGGGCATCTCGCTGTTCATCGTGCCGAAATTCATGGTGAAGGAAGATGGCTCGCTCGGCGAGCGTAATCCGGTCTCCTGCGGCGCGATCGAGCACAAGATGGGCATTCATGGCAACGCCACCTGCGTCATGAATTATGACGAGGCGACCGGCTTCCTCATCGGCGCCGAGAACAAGGGCCTCAACGCCATGTTCGTGATGATGAACGAGGCGCGCCTCGGCGTCGGCCTGCAGGGTCTGTCGATTGCGGAAATTGCTTATCAGAACGCCGCCGCCTATGCCCGCGACCGCATCCAGGGCCGCTCGCTCTCCGGCCCGAAGGCGCCGGACAAGAAGGCAGACCCCATCATCGTCCATCCCGATATCCGCCGTACGCTGATGACCATCCGCGCCTTCAACGAGGCCGGCCGCGCCTTCCTGCTCTGGACGGCGCTAAAGTCCGACATCGCTCATCGCTCGCAGGACGAGAAGGAACGGCAGGCGGCCGACGATATCCTCGGTCTGGCAACGCCGATCCTCAAGGGCGTCATGACCGACAAGGGCTTCGATCATGCCGTCATGGCGCAGCAGGTCTTCGGCGGCCATGGCTACATCGAAGAGCATGGCATGAGCCAGTATGTTCGCGATGCTCGCATCACCATGATCTACGAGGGCGCCAACGGCATCCAGGCGCTCGATCTCGTCGGCCGCAAGCTGGCGCTGAACGGCGGCCGCGCCGTCATGGCCCTGTTCAAGGAAATCGGCGATTTCTGCGAGGAAAACCGCAATGACGAGCAGCTGGGTTTCTTTACCAAGCACCTGAAGAAGGGCTTGAACGACGTGCAGGCCGCGACCATGTGGTTCATGCAGAATGCCATGGCCAAGCCCGACAATGCCGGCGCCGGTTCGACCGACTACATACACCTCTTCGGCCTCGTCGTCCTCGGCTATATGTGGGCGAAGATGGCGAAGGCGGCGCAGGACGGCCTTGCGAGCGGCGATACCGCGCGCGAGAATTATCTGAAGAACAAACTTGTCACGGCGCGGTTCTACATGGAGCGCATCATGCCGGAAACGGCACTGCGCAAGGCCCGCATCGAGGCCGGCGCCGACACGATGATGGAACTGGCGGCGGAAGCGTTTTGAGTTCTACCTTCTCCCCAGCGGGGAGAAGGATGCGCGAAGCGTTGGTTGAGGGGGCGTTGCACCGTAAGGGATGCCTTTCGCCCGCAACCCCCTCATCCGCCCTGGCGGGCACCTTCTCCCCGAGGGGAGAAGGGGAGTTCGCGGCTTTGGTCGCTATATACTGAATTGGAAGGCGGTTTGCCGCCGCAGGGAGATGAGACATGACCGAGGTTTTCATTTACGACCATGTGCGCACGCCGCGCGGGCGTGGCAAGAAGGATGGTGCGCTGCATGAAGTGCCGTCCGTGCGCCTTGCCGCCAAGACGCTGGAGGCGATACGCGACCGCAACGGGCTCGACACCGGAACGGTGGACGACATCATCATGGGCTGCGTCGATCCGGTGATGGATGCCGGCGCCGTCATTCCGAAGGCAGCCGCTTTCGAGGCGGGATATTCGACCACCGCGCCCGGCGTGCAGATTTCCCGCTTCTGCGCTTCCGGCCTCGATGCCGTGAACTTCGGCGCGGCCAAGATCGCCCAAGGGGCTGACGATATCGTCATCGCCGGCGGCGTCGAGAGCATGTCGCGCGTCGGTCTCGGCATGTCCGGCGGCGCCTGGTTCATGGACCCTTCGGTGAACTTCCCGGCCTATTTCATGCCGCAGGGTGTCTCCGCCGACCTGATCGCCACCAAATACGGCTTCTCCCGCGACGACGTCGACGCCTATGCCGTCGAGAGCCAGAAGCGGGCAGTCAACGCCTGGGAGAAGGGCTATTTCAGCAAGTCCGTCGTGCCTGTGAAGGATATCAACGGCCTGACTATTCTGGACCGCGACGAGCACATGCGTCCCGGCACGGACATGCAGGCGCTCGCTTCGCTCAATCCGTCCTTCCAAATGCCCGGCGAGATGGGCGGCTTCGAGGCCGTTGGTATCCAGGCACATCCGGAAATCGAACGTATCAACTACGTCCATCACGCCGGCAATTCCTCGGGCATCGTCGATGGTGCTGCTGCCGTCTTGCTCGGCTCCAAGGCGGGTGGCGACAGCATGGGGCTGAAGCCGCGCGGCCGCATCAAGGCCTTCGCCAATATCGGCTCCGATCCGGCGCTGATGCTGACCGGCCCGGTCGATGTCACGGAAAAGCTGTTGAAGCGCACCGGCATGTCGCTGGCCGATATCGACCTATTCGAGCTTAACGAGGCCTTTGCCGCCGTCGTGCTGCGCTACATGCAGGCCTTCGACATTTCGCATGACAAGATCAACGTCAATGGCGGCGCCATCGCCATGGGCCATCCGCTCGGCGCAACCGGCGCGATGATCCTCGGCACGGTGCTCGACGAGCTGGAGCGCCGCGATCTGAACGTGGCGCTGGTCACGCTCTGCATCGGCGCCGGCATGGGCACGGCCACGATCGTCGAACGCGTCTGAGGGAGGGGAAAGCAATGGCTTACACAAATTTCACCATCGAGACCGACGCAGACGGCATCGCGCTCGTCACCTGGGACATGCCCGGCAAATCCATGAACGTCTTCACCGCCGAGGTCATGGACGAGCTGAACACCATCATCGACGCGACCGTCGCCGATGCGGCGGTCAAGGGCGTGGTCTTCACCTCCGGCAAGTCTTCCTTCTCCGGCGGCGCCGATCTGTCGATGATCAAGTCGATGTTCTCCTTCTATCAGGACGAGAAGGCGAAGGAGCCGGCTGGCGCCGCGCAGAAACTCTTCGATCTCGTGGGACGCATGACGGGCCTGTTCCGCAAGCTTGAAACCTGCGGCAAGCCCTGGGTTTCCGCCATCAACGGCACATGCATGGGCGGCGCCTTCGAGCTGTCGCTCGCCTGCCACGGCCGTGTCGCGTCCAGCGCCAAGAGCGTCAAGATCGCGCTGCCCGAGGTCAAGGTCGGCATCTTCCCGGGCGCCGGCGGCACGCAGCGCGTCTCGCGGCTGACCGATGCGCAATCGGCCCTGCAGATGATGACCACCGGCCAGTCGCTGACGGCTGTGCGCGCCAAGGCGATGAATCTTGTGCATCAGGTGGTCGAGCCGGATCAGCTGATCCCGGCCGCCAAGCAGATGATCAAGGACGGACTGAAGCCTGTCGCCCCCTGGGACGAAAGAGGCTTCAAGGCGCCCGGCGGCGGCATCTGGACGCCGGCAGCTGCGCAGCTCTGGCCGGCCGCTCCCGCCATCCTTCGCCGCGAAACCTCTGGCAATTATCCGGCGGCGCTTGCCATTCTCAAATGCGTCTATGAAGGCCTGCAGGTGCCCTTCGACACCGGCCTCAAGATCGAGCAACGCTATTTCACCCAGGTGCTGCAGACGACCGAAGCCTATTCGATGATCCGTTCGCTGTTCATCTCCATGCAGGAACTCGGCAAGGGCGCCCGCCGCCCGGCCGGACAGCCGAAGACGGTGCTGAAGAAGGTCGGCGTCGTCGGCGCCGGCTTCATGGGCGCTTCCATCGCCTATGTCACCGCCGCCGCTGGCATCCCGGTCACGCTGATCGACCGAGACATGGAAGCGGCCGGCAAGGGCAAGACCGTCTCCGAGGGGTTGGTCAAGGATTCGATCGGTAAGGGACGATTGACGCAGGAGGATGGCGCGGCGCTGCTTTCCCGCATCACGCCGTCTGCAACCTATGCTGATCTCAGCGATGCCGATCTCGTCATCGAAGCGGTGTTCGAGGATCGCGAAGTCAAGAAGGCGGTGATCGAGGCGGTCGAAGCCGTGCTGCCGGCCGGCGCTGTCTTCGCCTCCAACACCTCGACGCTGCCGATCTCCGGTCTTGCGAAGAACTCCAGGCGCCCGGCTGATTTCATCGGCATCCATTTCTTCTCGCCGGTCGAGAAGATGATGCTGACCGAAATCATCCTCGGCAAGGAAACGGGCGACCGTGCCCTCGCCGTCGCGCTCGACTATGTCGCCGCCATCAGGAAGACGCCGATCGTCGTCAACGATACCCGCGGCTTCTTCGTCAATCGCTGTGTGCTGCGCTACATGTCGGAATCCTACGACATGCTGGCCGAAGGCGTGCCGCCGGCGATGATCGAGAATGCCGCCAAGATGGCCGGCATGCCGGTCGGGCCGCTGGCGCTCAACGACGAAGTCGCCATCGACCTGTCGCTGAAGATACTGAAGGCGGCGGTCGCCGATCTCGGCGACAAGGCGGTCGATCCGCGTCACATGCGATTGATTAGCCGCATGGTCGAGGACGAGGGTCGCTTCGGCCGCAAGAATTCCAAGGGCTTTTACGACTATCCGCCGAAGCCGGCCAAGAAGTCGCTTTGGCCGGGCCTGAAGGAACTCTATCCGCAGAAGAGCGCCGACGAGATCGACGTCACTGTCTTGAAGCAGCGTTTCCTCGCCACCATCGCGCTGGAGGCCGCCCGCACCATGGAAGAGGGCATCGTCACCGATCCGCGCGAAGCCGACGTCGGCTCCATCCTCGGCTTCGGCTTCGCCCCCTATACCGGCGGCGCGCTCTCCTACATCGACGGCATGGGCGTCAAAGCCTTCGTGAACCTCTGCGAAACGTTGGCTAAGACTTACGGTTCGCATTTCGCGCCGACGCCGCTGCTCAAGGACATGGCAGCCAAGGGCGAGACGTTTTACGGGCGGTTCGACCCGTATGGCGTGAAGACGGCTGCCTGAGGGGCGGTTCTCTTGATCGCAAGAATAACGGGCCGTTCCTGTCGGGAGCGGCTCTTTTCGTTTGTCTGCATCTGGAAGATCGCCCCTTCGCTATGGATGGCAGCGGGCGGACGGAGCCGTAATGGCATGCTTATGCCGAAGCTGCCACTTTCTTCTGCCCGGCCTTCAGAGCCAGCACACCGCTGCCGACCAGCAGCAGGATAGCGACCGCGTAGATGTCGGTGGTTGCCGTGAAGCCGACGGCCTTCGACAGAAAGCCGGCCAGGATGGCGGGGAGGCTGAAGGCGAGGTAGCTTTGGACGTAGAAGGCCGAAAGCAGCCCGGCGCGTTCGTCCGGCTTGGCCAGCGGCATGATGCTGCGCATGGCGCCCAGGAAAGTCGTGCCGAAACCGGCGCCGGCGATCAGTGTGCCGATGGCGAGAATCGGCACCAGCGCCGTATGCACGCCGACGACCACCGCGAGGAGGCCCGGCGTCATGGTCGATATGCCGAAGGCGAGCGCCGTCGCCGCAGGCTTTTTGCGCAGCAAAAATACGGCGGCGGCGCCGCTGATTGTCAGCGCGGCAACCACCGAGCCGCCGACAAGGGGCGCGGTGCTGCCTGTCGTGGCGCTGACCAGTGACGGAACCAGCGAGAGATAAAAGCCGCCCAGCGCCCACACGGCGACGTTGATCGGCGTCAGTGCCAGCAGCGTTCGGCGGGCCTGGGGCGGGACGGCCACTTCGGGCTTGAGCGAGGCGAGGAGGCCAGCCCTGCGGGCGGTCGTCTCCGGCGTCATCCAGACCAGGGCGGCCTGCGCAACGAGAAGGACGAGCACGATGGCATAGACGAGGAACATCGGCGCCGGCGCATATTGCACCAGGGCGCTGGTGCCGATCGCGCCGATCGCCATGCCGGCCAGTGGCGCGATACTGTTGGTGACCGGCCCCTTGGCTGGATCGAGATCGACGAGGGCGGCACCGATCGAGCTTGCCGCCGCACCCGTGGCAAAGCCCTGCACGATACGTGCGGCAATCAGCCAATTCGGGCCGTCGGCCATTAAAAACAGCGCCATCGCCACCATATTGAGGATGAGCGAGGCAAAGATCACCGGCCGGCGCCCGAGGTGATCGGAAATCGAGCCGATGATGAGCAATGACACCAGAAGAGCGAAGGCATAGACGGCGAAGATCACCGTGATCAATACCGGCGAGAAGGCGAATGCCTGCTGGTAGATGCGATAGAGCGGCGTCGGCGCGGAGGAGGCGGCGAAGAAAGTGGCGCTGGCGGCGGTGTAAAAGAACGATGTCAGTCGCCGCTCTGGCGATGGTTGTGAATCGGCGGTAGATTCGATCGTGGTCATCGACTATATCCTGCCTTAAAGCTAAAATGTTGCGTTAAGTACATATAGTGCCTTTCGCAGCTAAAAGCAAATAATTTGCGTTAGTGACGCGTCATGCTTTTTGTGCGTCATCGGCGGCAAAGGGAAAGATTGGCATAGATCATGGTTTCCAGGGAAAATCCGCGCCCCGGCGGGCGCAGCGCCAGGGTTCAGGCCGCGGTGCATCAGGCGGTTCGCGATATGCTGGCCGCGATGGACCGTGCGGAGGTGACGATCCCGCTGATCGCCCAACGCGC
The DNA here is from genome assembly GCA_036398815.1 of Rhizobium sp. Lineage (GTDB taxonomy): Bacteria > Pseudomonadota > Alphaproteobacteria > Rhizobiales > Rhizobiaceae > Rhizobium. The sequence continues at coordinate 10,203 of DASWOH010000242.1, forward strand.
CAATGTGACGCCATCGACGATCTATCGCCGTTGGGGCGATCTGCAGGATCTCCTGGCCGACGTCGCCGCTTCGCGCCTGCAGCCGGAGACGGAGCCGCCCGAAACCGGTAGCGCCAGGACCGACCTGCAGGCCTGGGCCGAGCAATATGCCGACGAAATGTCTTCCGGCGCCGGCCGGCAGATGATCCGCGACATCCTCTCCGTGTCAGACACGGCCAGCGCGGAAAAGTGCAGCGGCTACACGCAGCAGCAATTGCGCATCCTCGTCAACCGGGCCCAAGAGCGGAACGAGCCGTTCCCGACGATTACCGAACTGGTGGACTACGTCATCTCGCCGATCATGTACCGCATCCTCTTCGACCAGGTGCCGACCAGCGATTACATTCGCGGGCTGATCTCTCGGGTGATGCCGGAGGACGCGGCTCAATTCTGAAACGGAAATCGGCGGGAGACGAATCACTCGCGACCGGCGCCGCCGTCTTTTCGCGGCTTTGGTTGCGTCGCCCGCAACTGACGAACAAGCAAGTTGGAGATCACCCTTCAAAATTGCTGCGACAAAGCAATTCCCATGGGATATGCGGGCGGGCGATGGGCATCGCGCCATTTCGCTATTGAAAAACAAAACAAAAGATGATGCTAATAGTCGCGGGCGAGTTCAACGGCAACGCGAAGGGGACTACTCAATGCTCAATGAATTCAAGGCGTTTATCGCCAAAGGCAACGTCATGGATCTCGCGGTCGGCGTGATCATCGGCGGCGCTTTCGGTGGCATCGTAAAATCGCTGGTTGACGATATCATCATGCCGGTCGTCGGCGCGATTTTCGGCGGCTTCGATTTTTCGAACTATTTCATTCCGCTGGCGTCCGGGGTCAATGCACCGTCGCTCGCTGCCGCCCGAGCGCAGGGCGCGGTTCTTGCTTATGGCAGCTTCATCACCGTTCTCATCAATTTCCTGATCCTCGCCTGGATCATCTTCCTGATGGTCAAGGGCGTGAACGCGCTGCGCAGCCAGGTCGAGCGCAAGAGCGAAGCGGTCGCCGAGGCAGCACCGCCGCCGGCCGATGTGCAGCTGCTCACCGAAATCCGCGATCTTCTGGCGAAGCGCTAAGGCGCTTTTCGCGGCCCATTTTTCAAAGCCTCGGCCTCGCAAGGGCCGGGGCTTTTATTCATCACGGAAATCGATCGGTCGCTAAGGCAAAGTCATGGGATTTGTCCGGCGTTCTGCTTTATGAAGGCGAAAACTGGAGACTTTGCATGTCGATCTTGAATAGCCTCAGTCCGCGCGCCTTGGCAGCACCCGAAAGCGGGATCGTCGAAGTCGTGAATTACGCCCGCGGCCGCGATGGCCTGTTGCCGCTCTGGGTCGGCGAGGGCGACCTGCCGACGCCGGATTTCATCAATCGCGCCGCCATGGCCTCGCTCAACGCCGGTGAAACCTTTTACACCTGGCAACGCGGCATTCCGGAACTGCGCCAGGCTCTGTCCGATTATTACGGCCGGCATTTCGGCGTCTCCTTGCCGATGGAGCATTTTTACGTCACCGGCTCCGGCATGCAGGCAATCCAGCTCGCGGTGCAGGCGATCACCTCGCCCGGCGATGAAATGATCTATCTGTCGCCTGCCTGGCCGAACATCGCGGCGGCGCTGGAGATTGCCGGCGCCCGCTCGGTCGGCGTGCCGCTGCAATTCGAAAACGGCAAGTGGACGCTCGATCTCGAACGGCTGAAGGCGGCGATTACGCCGAAAACCAGGGGCCTGTTCGTCAACACGCCGTCGAACCCGACCGGCTGGACGGCGACGCATGAGGATCTTTCCGATATCCTGGCGCTTGCCCGCCAGCATGGCCTCTGGATCATGGCCGATGAGATCTATGCGCTTTATTATTACGCCGGCGGCCGTGCGCCCTCCTTCCTCGATGTCAAGGAAGCCGACGACAGGATCATGTTCGTCAACTCCTTCTCGAAGAACTGGTCGATGACCGGCTGGCGCGTCGGCTGGATCGTCGCGCCCGCCGAGATTGGCCAGGTAATGGAAAATCTCGTGCAATACTCGACGTCCGGCGTGGCGCAGTTCATGCAGCGGGGTGCGGTCGCCGCATTGAACGAGGGCGATGATTTCGTTCGCTCCAATATCGCCAAGGCCACTCGCTCGCGCGACATTCTCTGCGATGCGCTGCTCGCTACCAACCGCGTCCAGACATTGAAGCCGGACGGAGCGCTCTATTCCTTCCTGAAAATCGACGGCGTCACCGATAGCCGCAAGGCAGCTCTCGACATCGTCGACAAGACCGGCGTCGGCCTCGCGCCGGGAACAGCCTTCGGCCAGGGCGGCGAACTCTTCCTGCGCGCCTGCTTCCTTCGCGATCCGGCACAGGTGGCGGATGCTGCGGAGCGGCTGAGCCGGTATGTCTTGAGTTTGTGACGATAGCGCTTTCGCCTCGACGTGAGTAGATAGCTTCGGGTCGGAAGCCGTTTTTCGATATGCGCACTCTCCGCAAATTCCAGGGTTTTGACAGGATTTGCGCACTACAGCTCAAATCGCTAAAATCCAACCAATCTCGGAAAGCCCTGCGTAACCACAGGAACAAACTTCCCCGCCCGGCAGCCCGAACAGCGTGCGCTTTTAATCAAATCGCACGAATGCAACCCTCATATATCCCTCGCTTAAGACCTGGCGGGGACGCGAAGAATGACGGTGTTGGTGACGGGCGGAGCCGGTTATATCGGCAGCCATATGGTCTGGAAATTGCTGGATGCCGGCGAGGACGTGGTCGTCATCGACCGTCTTTCCACAGGCTTTCGCTGGGCTGTTCCTTCGGCCGCCCGCTTCTATCTCGGCGATGTCGGCGATGAAGCCCTGTTGCGGACGATCTTTGCCGAAAACGATATCGAGGCCATCATTCACTTTGCCGGCTCCTCGATCGTACCCGCTTCGATCGAGGAGCCGCTTGCCTATTACGAAAATAACACCGGCAAGACACGCGCTCTGATGAGCGCGGCGATCAGGGCCGGTATTCGCCATTTCGTCTTCTCGTCCACCGCCGCCGTCTATGGCCCGCAGCCCGCCGACGCGCCGGTGAAGGAAAGCGCGCCCTTGCTGCCGGAAACGCCCTATGGCCAGTCCAAGCTGATGTCGGAGCTGATGTTGCGCGATGCCGCCGCGGCTTACGATTTCCGCTATGTGGCGCTGCGCTATTTCAACGTCGCCGGCGCCGATCCGCAGGGCCGGGCCGGCCAGTCGACCGATGGCGCCACCCATCTGGTCAAGGTTGCCTGTGAGGCCGCACTCGGCCGCCGCCGCCAGGTGGAGATCTACGGCACCGACTACCCGACGCATGACGGCACCGGCGTGCGCGACTACATTCATGTCTCCGATCTCGTCGACGCGCATCTGATGGCGCTGCGTCATCTGCGAAGCGGCGGCCGGCCGCTTGTCGCCAATTGCGGCTATGGCGTCGGCTATTCGGTGCTGGATGTGCTGAACATGGTGATGCGTGTTCATGGCCGTGCCTTCCGGATTCACATGGCGCCGCGCCGGCCGGGCGATACTGCCAGCGTCGTCGCCGACGCCACGCTTGCCCATCGCGAGCTGAGCTGGACGCCGAAGTGTAATTGCTTGGAGACGATCGTGCGTTCGTCGCTGGAATGGGAGCTTCAGCTCGCGAGCCGATCCGGTTTCGATGCCAGCGGCTTACGCAAGGTGTTCGCGGCGTGGCGCTGATGCCAAAGCCGATCCGTGGCCGAGAAAGGCTTGTGCATTGCGGTGCACCGCGTCCATCAGGAAATCGATGACAGTGCGCACGCGCGGCGACTGGCGCAGGTCGCGGTGGCAGGTGATCCAGTAGTGACGTTTCAGGTCGAGATCCCTAGGCAGCACCATCTGCAGATCCTGATGCTGGCAGGCGATGAAGAAGGGCAAGACGCAGAGCCCAAGCCCGTTCTTCGTTGCCGTCAGTTGCGCGAAGATGCTGGAGCTCTGGAATTGCGGCTTGATGCGCGGATGGATGTCGCCGAGATAGTCGAGGCCGGGCGCGAAGATCATGTCTTCGATATAGCCGATAAAGGCATGGTCCAGCAGATCGCCGCGGCTCTCGACCGGCGGGTGGCTGGAAAGGTAATCCCGCGATCCATAGACCTGCAGATGGTAGTCGGTCAGTTTTTCGGTGAAGTAGGGACCTGCCTTCGGCGGGTCGAGCACGACGAGGATATCGGCCTCCTTGCGCGACAGCGACATGATCTGCTGGATGGTCACCAGTTCCAGCGAGATGTTCGGATATCGCGCGGTGAACTCGGACAGCATGGTGGTGAAGAAGAAGTTGGAAATGCCCTCCGGCGCGCTGATGCGCACCACACCGCGCTGCGCTGCCGATCCCACAGTCAGGTCCGCCCGCAGCCGCTCGGTTTCCTGCTCCATTCGCTCGGCCGTGTCGATGAAGCGCTGGCCCATGCCGGTCAGCATGTAGCCGCGCGGATTACGCTCGAAGAGCTTGACTTTCAAGGCGAATTCCAGCCGGTCGATGCGGCGCGAGACGGTGGCGTGGCTGCTGCGCAATTGCCGCGCGGCGGTCGAAAGCTGCCCCGTCCTCGCCACGGCCAGGAAGAACTGCAGATCGTCCCAAGTGAAATGCGGCGTGCTCTTCATATCTCCCCTTCTGTTCAAAAATGAACAGACCTTGTTTGGAATTAGTTCGAAACACCGCTTGCGTCAACGCGCGATTTCCGTGATCTTGAATGTTAGGAAAGTCGTTTTGAGGAGAACGACTCGCCAAATTTGAACAGATTGATGTTTGCCAAATCTCTGGGAGGAGAGGATATGCGAAAGAGTCTCATTGCATCCCTGGCGCTTCTGCTTGCATCCAGCGTTGCCGCCTTCGCCGATGGCGCGTCCGACGGCGTGGTGAAGATCGGTATCCTGAACGACCAGTCGGGCGTTTATGCCGACTTCGGCGGCAAGTCCTCGGTGGAGGCGGCCAAGATGGCTGTCGAAGATTTCGGCGGCAAGGTGCTCGGCGTGCCGATCGAGATCGTCAATGCCGACCATCAGAACAAGCCGGACATCGCCTCCAACATCGCCCGCCAGTGGTATGACACCGACAAGGTCGACGCCATCATGGAGCTGACGACCTCTTCCGTCGCGCTGGCCGTGCAGGCGATCGCCAAGGAAAAGAAGAAGATCGACATCGTCACCGGTGCCGCGACCACCGATCTCACCGGCAAGCAATGCTCGCCCTATGGCTTCCACTGGGCCTATGACACGCATGCGCTGGCCGTCGGCACCGGCGGCGCGCTGGTCAAGCAGGGCGGCGACACATGGTTCTTCCTGACCGCCGATTATGCCTTCGGCTATTCGCTGGAGCAGCAGACCGGCGATTACGTCAAGGCAAGCGGCGGCAAGATCCTGGGCTCGGTGCGTCATCCCCTGTCGACCAACGACTTCTCGTCCTTCCTGTTGCAGGCGCAATCGTCGGGCGCCAAGGTCATCGGCCTTGCCAATGCCGGTCTCGACACGTCGAACGCCATCAAGCAGGCGTCGGAATTCGGCATCACCCAGGGCGGCCAGCATCTGGCGGCGCTGCTCTTCACGCTCGCCGAAGTCAACGGTCTCGGCCTGCAGGCGGCGCAAGGGCTGACGTTGACCGAGGGCTATTACTGGAACCTCGACGACAAGAGCCGCGAATTCGGCAAACGCTTCTTCGCCCGCACCGGCAAGATGCCGAACATGATCCACACCGGCACCTATTCCGCCGTGCTGCAATATCTGAAGGCCGTGCAGAAGGCCGGCACCGACGATACCGAAGCGGTCGCCAAGGAACTGCACGAAATGCCGGTCGACGACGTCTTCGGTCGTGGCGGTACGGTCGGCGCCAATGGCCGCATGATCCACGACATGTATCTCCTTCAGGTCAAGAAGCCCGAAGAGAGCAAGGAGCCGTGGGACTACTACAACGTGCTGGCGACCATCCCCGGCAAGGAAGCCTATATCGATCCGGCCAAGAGCGGCTGCGATCTGGTCAAGCCATGACCACGCGGGCGACCTGATGGCGATTCCCGCGACAGAGCAACAGGAAGAGCCACGGGTGGTCTTGTCCGCCCGCGGCCTTCGCCGTGATTTCGGCGGCTTCACGGCCGTCAAGAATGTCGATCTCGACGTGCATGACGCCAGCGTCCACGCCCTGATCGGCCCGAACGGCGCCGGCAAGACGACGGTGTTCAACCTGCTCACCAAGTTCCTGCAGCCGACGCATGGCACCATCACCCTGCTCGGCACCGATATCACCCGAACGAAGCCGGACAAGGTGGCGCGCATGGGGCTGGTGCGCTCCTTCCAGATCTCTGCTGTCTTTCCGCATCTGACCGTGCTCGACAATGTCCGCGTCGCCCTGCAGCGGCCGAACAATCTGGCGCATCAATTCTGGCTGCCGGTCTCGGCGCTGGCGAGCCTTGACGACCGCGCCGAGCAACTGCTCGCGGCCGTCGGCCTGACGAATGAGCGCGACGCCATCGCCGCCGATCTCTCCTATGGTCGCAAGCGCGTACTGGAGATCGCAACGACGCTGGCGCTCGATCCGAAGGTGCTGCTGCTCGACGAGCCGATGGCCGGCATGGGGCTGGAGGACGTCAACACCGTCTCCGCCATCATCCGCGACGTGGCGCGTACCCGGGCGGTGCTGATGGTCGAGCACAATCTCTCGGTCGTCGCCAATATCTGCCACCATGTCACGGTGCTGCAGCGCGGCGAGATCCTTGCCGCCGGCGACTACGCCACGGTCAGCCAGGACCCGCGCGTCCGCGAGGCCTATATGGGCACGGAGGAGGCTTGAGGATGGCGGCGCTGCTCGAAGTCCAGGGCCTCAATGCCTGGTACGGCGAAAGCCACATATTGCACGGCGTCGACATGAAGGTCGGCGAGGGCGAGACCATCACCATCCTCGGCCGCAATGGTGTCGGCAAGACGACGACGTTGCGCACGATCGTCGGCATCGTGCGGGCGCGCAAGGGCAAGATCGCCTTTGCCGGCGCCGACATGATGCAGGTGCCGCTTCACAAGACGGCGCATAAAGGCATCGGCTTCGTGCCGGAGGAGCGCGGCATCTTCTCGACGCTCACGGTTCATGAAAACCTGATGCTGCCGCCGGTGGTGGCCGCGGGTGGCATGACCGTGGACGAGATTTTCGAGTTGTTTCCCAATCTGCACGAGCGCCGCAACAGCCCCGGCACCAAGCTCTCCGGCGGCGAGCAGCAGATGCTCGCCATGGCACGCATCCTGCGCACCGGCGTCCGCATGCTGTTGCTTGACGAGCCGACGGAGGGACTGGCCCCGGTCATCGTCCAGCGCATCGGTGAAGTGCTGAGGAAGTTGCGGGAGCGCGGCATGACCATTCTCCTGGTCGAGCAGAACTTCCGCTTCGCCAGCCGCATTGCCGACCGCTTCTATCTGATGGATCATGGCCAGATGGTTGCCGAATTTCCGGTCGGCGAATTGCCGGAACGGATGGGCATGCTGCACAAGGTTCTGGGGGTTTGACGCCATGACCACGATATTCGGCATTCCGCTCCAGGCGCTTCTCGGCCAATTGCTGATCGGGCTGATCAACGGTTCCTTCTATGCGCTCTTGAGCCTCGGGCTCGCGATCATCTTCGGCATGCTCCGGGTGATCAATTTCGCCCATGGCGCCTTCTACATGCTCGGCGCCTTCACCGCCTATCTGCTGCTCGCCTATGCCGGCATCGGCTACTGGCCGGCGCTGGTGCTGGCACCGCTGATCGTCGGTCTGTTCGGCGCCGTGGTCGAGCGCCTATGCCTGCGGCAGCTCTACAAGATCGATCCGCTTTATGGCCTGCTCTTTACCTTCGGCATGGCGCTGACCATCGAGGGCACCTTCCGCTATCTTTATGGTTCTTCTGGCCAGCCCTATGCGGTGCCGGCAGCGCTGGCGGGAGCGAAGAACATCGGTTTCATGTTCCTGCCGGTCTATCGCGGCTGGGTGGTCATCGCGTCGCTGGTGGTCTGCATCGGCACCTGGCTGCTGATCGAGAGGACCAAGCTCGGCGCCTATCTGCGCGCCGCGACGGAAAATTCGGTGCTCGTGCAGGTCTTCGGCGTCAACGTGCCGGTGCTTCTGACGCTGACCTACGGTTTCGGCGTCGCGCTCGCCGCCTTTGCCGGCGTGCTGGCGGCACCCATCTACCAGGTCTCGCCGCTGATGGGATCGAACATGATCATTATCGTTTTTGCCGTCGTGGTCGTCGGCGGCATGGGCTCGATCATGGGCGCCATCGTCACCGGCTATATGCTCGGTGTTGCCGAGGGCCTGACCAAGGTCTTCTATCCGGAAGCCTCCAACATCGTCATCTTCGTGATCATGGCGATCGTGCTGCTCCTCAGGCCCGCGGGCCTCTTTGGCCGGGATGTGTGACATGACGGACGTAACCACGCACAAATCCACAAGCCGTCCGGCCCTGTCGGTGCGGAAGGCTCTGCTGGTCGCCGGCCTTGTTCTGCTGATCTGGGCGCCATTCTTCATCTATCCCATCTTCGTCATGAAGGTGCTGTGCTTCGCGCTGTTCGCCTGCGCCTTCAACCTGCTGCTCGGCTATACCGGCCTCCTGTCCTTCGGCCACGCCACCTTCTTCGGCGGCGCGGCCTATTTCACGGCGCATGCGGTGAAGGAATGGGGCCTGCCGCCGGAACTCGGCATATTGATCGGCGTCGCCGGCGCGGCGCTGCTCGGCCTGATCATGGGCTTCGTCGCCATCCGCCGCCAGGGTATCTATTTCTCCATGATCACCCTGGCGCTCTCCTACATGTTCTATTTCTTCTGCCTGCAGGCCGAGTTCACCCAGGGTGAGGATGGCATCCAGTCGGTGCCGCGCGGCTATCTCTTTGGCATCCTCGATCTGAATAATGCGTTCAACATGTATTACTTCGTGCTGGCCGTGTTCGTCATCGGCGTGCTGATCATCTGGCGCTTCATCAATTCACCCTTCGGCATGATCCTCAAATCGATCCGGGAAAACGAGCAGCGGGCGATTTCGCTCGGCTATTCCGTGGCGCGCTATAAGCTCGGCGCCTTCGTCATGTCGGCGGCATTGGCGGGGCTTGCCGGCGCGGTCAAGGCGCTGGTCTTCCAGTTCGCGACGCTCACCGATGTCGCCTGGCAGATGTCCGGCGAGGTGATCCTGATGACCCTGCTCGGCGGCATCGGCACCTTGATCGGCCCGCTCTTTGGCGCCGGCCTGGTGGCGACGCTGGAAAACTATCTCGCCACCTCGGACTTCCCCGTTACCATCATCACCGGCATCGTCTTCATGGTCTGCGTCCTGCTTTTCCGCCGTGGCATCATCGGCGAGTTCTATGCATCGCGGCTGGGACGGAAGCTGGGGTTTGAGTATCGACGTTGATTTGCCTTTCCTTCTCCCCGTGAGCGGGGAGAAGGTGCCCGAAGGGCGGATGAGGGGCTATTTCGGGATTCATCGGAAAACTGGAATTTGCCAAACCTTCATGCCCCTCACCCTAACCCTCTCCCCGCAGGCGGGGAGAGGGGACGACTGAGTTTTGAACATGGATCGCTTCGACTACATTATCATCGGTGCCGGCAGTGCCGGCTGCGTGCTGGCTAACCGGCTGTCGGCGGATCGCAACACCAGGGTGCTGCTGCTGGAGGCCGGGGGCAATGACAATTACCACTGGATCCATATCCCGGTCGGCTATCTCTATTGCATCAACAATCCCCGTACCGACTGGTGCTTTACCACCACTCCGGAAGAGGGCCTGAACGGTCGGGCGCTGAACTACCCGCGCGGCAAGGTGCTCGGCGGCTGCTCCTCGATCAACGGCATGATCTATATGCGCGGCCAGGCGCGCGACTACGATCTCTGGCGGCAGCTCGGCTGCGCCGGCTGGGGCTGGGACGATGTGCTGTCCTATTTCGTGAAGTCCGAGGATTACTACAGGGGCAAGGACGAGATGCATGGCGCGGGCGGCGAATGGCGGGTGGAGAAGGCCCGCGTGCGCTGGGCCGTGCTCGATGCTTTCCAGGCGGCGGCGCGAGAAGCCGGCATTCCCGAAACGGCGGATTTCAATCGCGGCAACAATGAAGGCTCCGGCTATTTCGATGTCAACCAGCGCTCCGGCATCCGTTGGAACACGGCGAAAGCCTTCCTGCGGCCAGCGCTGAAACAGGGCAATCTCACCGTCCTCACCAAGGCGCAGGTGCGTCGCCTCACCATCGAGGGGGATGCTGTCACCGGCGTCGAATTCCAGCATGATGGGGTGGCGAAGCGTGCCTATGCGACCAGGGAGACGATCCTATCGGCCGGGTCGATCGGCTCGCCGCAGATCCTCGAACTCTCCGGCATCGGTCGTGGCGAGGTGTTGAGCGAAGCGGGCATCGAGGTCGTGCGCGAGGTCAAGGCAGTCGGCGAGAACCTGCAGGATCATCTGCAATTGCGCATGGCCTATAAGGTGACCGGCGTGCCGACCCTGAACGAGAAGGCGACGTCCTTGTTCGGCAAGGCGGCGATCGGGCTCGAATATCTCGCCCGTCGCTCCGGGCCGATGGCGATGGCGCCGAGCCAGCTCGGGATTTTCACCCGATCCGGTCCCGACAAGGAAACGCCGGACCTGCAATATCATGTGCAGCCGGTCTCGCTCGATAAGTTTGGCGATCCCGTCCACCCCTTTCCGGCGATTACCGCCAGCGTCTGCAATCTGCGGCCGGAAAGCCGTGGTTCGGTGCATATACAGAGCCCTGATTTCGCCATGCAGCCGGCGATCAGCCCGAATTATCTCTCGGCATCGCGCGACCGCGAAATCGCCGTCCGCTCCATCCGCCTGACGCGGCGCATCGTGGCGCAGCCGTCCTTCGCCAGGTTCCAGCCGGAAGAGTTCAAGCCCGGTCCTGCCTACCAGACCGATGCCGACCTCGATCGTGCTGCCGGCGATATCGGCACGACGATCTTTCATCCCGTTGGCACCTGCCGCATGGGTGGTGATCCGCAAAGCGTAGTCGATCCGCGCCTGCGGTTCCGGGCGCTGGCAAGGCTCAGGATCGCCGATGCCTCGGTGATGCCATCGATCACCTCGGGCAATACCAACTCGCCGACCATCATGATTGCCGAAAAAGCCGCCGAGATGATCCTTGCCGACAACCGCTGAGCGCCTATTGGTTAGGTAGGCAAGGATAGGGAGATTCGAATGGACAGCACAGACGAGGTCATCATCGAACGCCGGGGATCGGTCGGCCTTATCCGCCTCAACCGGCCTAAGGCGCTGAACAGCCTGACACTGCCGATGATCCGGGCGATTGCAACGGTGCTGGATGATTTCGCCATCGATCCCTCCATCGCCAGCGTCATCGTCAAGGGGGAGGGCGATCGCGCGTTCTGCGCGGGCGGCGATATCCGCCTGCTGCACCAGAGCGGCAAGGAAAAATCCGATGGCGCCGAGACCTTTTGGCGCGAGGAGTTCCGTCTCAATCATGCCATTGCCCACTATCCCAAGCCCTATGTGGCGCTGATGGACGGCATCACCATGGGCGGCGGCGTCGGTCTCTCGGCGCATGGCAGCCACCGCGTCGTCACCGAGCGCACGCGGCTTGCCATGCCGGAAACCGGCATCGGCTATTTCCCCGATGTCGGCGCCACCTGGCTGCTGTCGCACATGCCCGGAGAAACCGGCACCTGGATGGGTTTGACAGGCCTGATCATCGACGCCGTCGATGCCATCCATGCCGGGCTGGCCGATCATTCCGTTGCGTCGTCGGACTTGCCGGCCCTGATCGATGCGATCGCCGCGCTGCCGGCCATCTCATCGCCGGCGGATGTGCACAGGGCGATTGCGGGCCTGGCGCTCGACATCGGGGCAAGCCGCTTGGCCGCCAACCAAGACATGATCGACCGGGCATTCGCCTGTGATACGATTGAGGATATCTTGCGGGCGCTGGTACAGGAATCCGGCGATTTCGCCACTGAAACCGCTGAGGTGATCGCTACCCGCTCGCCGACCAGCCTGAAACTGACCCTGCGACTGCTGCGTGCCGGGCGGATGAGCGCAAGCCTTGCCGAATGCCTGAACCGCGAACTCGGTGCCTGCCTCGGCATATTGTATAATCCGGACTTCTACGAAGGCGTGCGCGCCGCCATCATCGACAAGGACCGCAATCCGAAATGGTCGCCGGCAAGCCTTGCCGATGTCGAGGATACCGCCATCGAGCGCTTCTTCGTACCGGCGCAACCGCCGCTTTTTGCAGCGTAAGAGAGAATGGGAGGAGAGCATCATGACACGGATCGCATTCATCGGGCTCGGCAATATGGGTGGCCCTATGGCCGCCAATCTGGTCAAGGCCGGCCACGCCGTCATCGGCTTCGACCTCTCGCATGACATGCTGAAGGCAGCGGAGGCGACGGGAGTCAAGGCCGCAAGCGTGCTGACCGAGGCACTGGCGGACGCCGAAGCCGTCATCACCATGTTGCCGAAAGGTCAGCACGTGCTAACCGTCTGGACCGACATCCTGCGCTCGGTGCCGAAGGGCACGCTGCTGATCGACAGCTCCACCATCGATGTCGACAGCGCCCGCAAGGCGCATGCCATGGCCGGCGATACCGGTTGCCTGTCGCTCGACGCGCCGGTCTCGGGCGGCACCGGTGGTGCGGCGGCGGGAACGCTCACCTTCATGGCCGGCGGCTCGCCGGAGAGCTTTGCCGGCGCCAAGCCGCTGCTGGAAGCGATGGGTCGCAAGATCGTCCATTGCGGTGATGCGGGCGCCGGGCAGGCGGCGAAGATCTGCAACAACATGATCCTCGGCAT
>DASWOH010000243.1:0-14469 GCA_036398815.1 Rhizobium sp.
ATATCTACCGCTTTTCGGCCGATGGTCGCATGATGTCCGCCACGCCTCCGCCGGCTGCGCTGTTGCCGATGCGTCATGACGCCGTGAATTTCGCCTCGAACAATCCCGGCCCCGGCGAAAGCGCACCCGATCCCAAGGATCCGACCAGCGGCCGCCAGAACAACCAGGGCCTCGAAGGCATGTCGATGACCCCGGACGGCAAGTTCCTGATCGCCGTGCTGCAATCGGCGACCCGACAGGACGGTGGCGATTCCGGCTCGACCCGGCAGAACACCCGAGCACTGGTCTACGATGCCGCTGATCTTGCGCATCTGAAGCTGGTGCATGAATATGTCGTGCCGTTGCCGGTCTTCACCAACAACAAGGGCAAGACGGCTGTCGCCGCCCAGAGCGAAATCGTGGCGCTTTCGCCGACGAGCTTCCTGATGCTGGCACGCGACAGCAACAACGGCTACGGCATGGAAGGCGAAAAGTCGCTCTACCGCAGCATTGACGTCGTCGACGTCTCGGCTGCCACCGATATTGCCGGCAGCAAATTCGATGCCGACACGCCGGTCGCTCCGAAGGGTGTCCTTGATGCCTCGGTGAAGCCTGCGACGGTCAGCCAGCTCATCGATATCAACGACGGCGCCAACCTTGCCCGCTTCGGACTGCACAATGGTGCGCCGAACGATCGCAATAACCTGTCGGAAAAGTGGGAAGCCATGTCCTTCGTCAGCGTTCTCGACCCGAAGCTGCCAGACGACTACTTCCTGTTCGTCGCCAATGACAACGACTTCCTGACCCAGGACGGTTTCCAGGTCGGCGCCGCCTATAAGGGTGAAGGTGGAGCTGACGTCGACACCATGTTCCAGGTGTTCCAGGTGACGATCCCCGGCCTGTCTGCCAAGTAACGGTCTTTGAAAAGGGATGGACGCGCTCGCCGCGTCCATCCGACTATCCGGCTCTGAGGAACCGGATCGCCTCGTCACGACGGAAGAGATAGAGCAGGGTGCGTACCGCCATGCCGCGTTCGCCGGTCAGGTCCGGATCGCGGTCGATCAGATAGGCGGCGTCCTTGCGAGCGATCTCCAGAAGATCGGCATGGGCTTCAAGGCTGGCGATGCGGAAGCCGGGCGTGCCGGATTGGCGCGTACCAAGCAACTCGCCTTCGCCGCGCAGTTTCAGATCCTCCTCGGCAATTCGGAATCCGTCCTCGGTGTCGCGCATGATCGACAGCCGCGCATGGCCGGTCTCGCCGAGCGGACCCTTATAGAGCAGGATGCAGGTCGAGGCTTCGTCGCCGCGTCCGACGCGGCCGCGAAGCTGATGCAACTGCGCCAGGCCGAAACGCTCCGCATGTTCGATCACCATGATCGTCGCATCCGGTACGTCGACACCGACCTCGACGACCGTCGTGGCAACCAGCAGCCGGATTTCGCCGTTCTTGAAGGCCATCATCACGGCGTCCTTCTCCGGTCCGCTCATGCGGCCATGGATGAGGCCTATGCCGGGGCCAAGCGCCTTGACGAGTGTTGCATGCCGCTCCTCGACCGACATTAAATCGGATTCTTCGGATTCCTCCACAAGTGGGCAAATCCAATAGGCTTTCTTGCCTTCAGATAGGGCGCTCTTCAGCCGGGATACAATCTCTCCGGTGCGTTCGGTCGGAATGGTGATCGTCTGGATCGGCTTGCGGCCGGCCGGCTTCTCGGTGAGCTTGGAGACATCCATATCGCCGAAGGCGGCGAGCACCAAGGTGCGCGGGATCGGCGTCGCCGTCATGACCAGCATATGCGGCGAGATGCCCTTTGCCGTCAGCCGCAGGCGCTGGTGGACGCCGAAGCGATGTTGCTCGTCGACGACGGCCAGCATCAGGTTGGCATAGCTGACGCTGTCCTGGAACAGCGCATGCGTGCCGATGACGATCTGCGCCTCGCCAGAAGCGATGCGCTCGAGGATGGCATCGCGCTCGCGGCCCTTGGTGCGGCCGGTCAGCACTTCGACGGAGAGATTGGCGCTGGCGGCGAATTTCGAGATCGTCGCGTGATGCTGCCGTGCCAGGATTTCGGTGGGTGCCATCAACACTGCCTGGCCGCCGCTTTCGATGACGGCGGCAATCGCCATCAGTGCAACCAGCGTCTTTCCCGCGCCGACATCGCCTTGCAGCAGCCGCAGCATGCGCTCGGTGCCCGCCATATCCTTCAGGATATCGGCGATGGCTTCCGTTTGGCTATTCGTCAGGGAGAAGGGAAGGGATTCCAATATCTTCCGGCTGATGTCTCCAGTTGGATGCACGGTCTGTCCCGCGACTTTGCGCAGTCGTTGACGGACGAGCGCCAGCGACAATTGCCCCGCGAGGAATTCGTCATAGGCAAGCCTGCGACGGGCTGGCGCCTGCGGATCGAGATCGGCGGCGTCGCGTGGCGCGTGCAGCATGTGAAAGCTGTCGGAAATCGAAGGGAAGCCCTGCTTTTGCGCCAGCGCCTCGTCGTCCCATTCCGGCAGTTGCGGCAAGCGTGCCAGCGCCGCCTCGATGGTCTTGCGCAGGAATTTCAACGCAAGCCCCGCCGTCAGCGGATAGACCGGTTCGACCAGCGGCAGGTTCTGCGCCTCGCTTTCGCGCATGATGTAGTCTGGATGCACCATCGACGGGCGGCCGTTGAACCAATCGACCTTGCCGCTGACGGTGACCGTCTCGTCGATCGGCAATTGCTTTTCCAGCCATTGCGCCTTGCCGCGAAAGAACACCAGGCCGAGTTCGCCGGTCTCGTCATGCAGGAAGACGCGATAGGGCACGTTGCTGCGCGGGTTCGGCGGCGGCTGGTGGCGGTCGACGCGGCCGGTAATGGTGACGATCGCGCCCTGCGGCGCCCGCGCGATGCCCGGCTGCTCCCGCCGGTCGATAATGGAATGCGGCGCATGGAAGAGCAGATCGATGACACGGCAATCGTCGATGGTTTCCCGGTCGAGCAGCTTCACCAGCAGCTCGGCAACCTTCGGCCCGACGCCGGGCAGCGAGGAAATGGAAGCAAATAGCGGGTCGAGAATGGCGGGACGCATGGCCGGCAAAATGCGACGGGGAGGGTAGGCTTGGCAAGAGCTGACGGCCACGGAGGCTTCCGCGAGGCACACACTCCCCGGAAAATTGAATGTCAGACGCTTTTTTCCGAAAAACCGGTTCCCACCTTCCAAGGCTGGTTTTATAGAGACGCATCAACATAAAGGTTTTTGTGATGACTGGGCTGACACTCAGCAGTGCCGATCTCGACCCCCGCCGCCGGCGTATTCTGTTTCGCTGCTGGCATCGTGGCCTGCGAGAGATGGATCTTGTGTTCGGCCAGTTCGCCGACAACGAATTGCCGGGGCTTAGCGAAGCCGATCTCGATGAATTCGAGCGCATCATGGACGAGGAAGACAATGATCTCGTCCGGTGGGTTCTCGGAACGCTGCCTGTGCCCGAGCATCTGCAGACGCCGCTTTTCCAGCGTGTGGCCGCCTACAAGCCAGATTTTGAAGAGGTCGCGGAAAGGCTTGGGATAACCAGATGATCCCAGGGTTCGACGCAAAGAAACTGCTCGCGGCGAGCGAGCCGCTGACGGTTGGCCATGTTCCGGCGGGCATGGAGCCCTTCCTGCTGGCCGAACTGGCACGAACCGGCGAGCCGGTCGCCTATGTCATGTCGGACGGCCAGCACATGGCCGATGTCGAGCAGATGCTCGGCTTCCTCGCGCCCGAAATTCCGGTTTTGACGCTGCCCGCCTGGGACTGTCTTCCCTATGACCGCGTGTCGCCCAGCTCCGACACTTCGGCCCGCCGTCTCGCGGCCTTGAGCGGCCTGATCGCCTACCATCGCAAGCCGCATGCGGCGATCGTGTTGGTGACCGTCAACGCCATGCTGCAAAAAGTGGCGCCGCAGGATGTGATCGAGAGCCTGGCATTTTCGGCCCGACCGGGCAATCAGGTGCGTATGGACGATATCGCCGGCCGCCTGGAGCGCAACGGCTTTGATCGCGTCGCGACCGTGCGCGAAGTCGGCGAATATGCCGTGCGCGGCGGTATCCTCGATGTCTTCGTGCCGGGGACGGAAGAGCCGGTGCGCCTCGATTTCTTCGGTGATACGCTGGAAAGCATCCGCAGCTTCGATCCCGCTAGCCAGCGCACCACCGGTCAGGTTCGCTCCCTCGATCTCAACCCGATGAGCGAGGTGACGCTGACGCCGGATACGATTAGCCGCTTCCGTAAGAATTACCTCTCTTCTTTCGGCGCCGCCACGCGCGACGACGCGCTCTATGTCGCCGTCTCCGAAGGCCGCCGCTATGCCGGCATGGAACATTGGCTGCCGCTGTTCTACGAGAAGCTTGAGACGATCTTCGACTATCTCCGGGGCTTCCGGCTGGTCACCGACCATACGGTGCGTGAAGCCGCCGAAGAGCGCTCCAAGCTCGTTTTCGATTATTACGACGCCCGCCTGAACTCCGGACAGCCGGCCAAGAGCCAGATGTCGCAGGGCACGCCCTACAAGCCGGTGACACCCGGCCAGCTCTATCTCGACGGCGGCACCTTCGGCAAAGCGCTCGATGCCTTCAATGCCATCCGCATCTCGCCTTTCAACGAGCATGAGGGCGAGGCCCGCCGCGTCCTCAACATAGAAGCCCGTCAAGGCCCGCGCTGGGCGCGCTCCGCGACTGAAAGCGCTGATGCAGAGCGCGTCAATGTCTTCGATTCCGTGGTCAAGCACATAGCCGAACGCCGCGCCGCGGGCGGCAAGGTAATGATTACGGCCTGGACGGAAGGCTCGCTCGACCGCCTCTTGCAGGTGCTTGCCGAACACGGGCTTGCGCGCGTCAAGACGATCGAGGCTTTCAAGGATCTTGCCACGCTGGCGAAAGGCGAGGCGGCCGCAGCCGTGCTCAGCCTCGAGGCTGGCTTCGAAGTCGGCGATCTCGTCGTCATCGGCGAGCAGGATATTCTCGGCGACCGCATGGTGCGCCGCTCCAAGCGCCGCAAGCGCGCCGCCGATTTTATCTCGGAAGTCGCCGGTCTCGACGAGGGCTCGATCGTCGTCCATGCCGAACACGGCATCGGCCGTTTCGTTGGTCTGAGAACCATCGAGGCGGCGGGTGCGCCGCATGCCTGCCTTGAGCTGCGTTATGCCGACGACGCCAAGCTGTTCCTGCCGGTCGAAAACATCGATCTCCTGTCGCGTTACGGCGGCGAGGGCACCGAGGCGCAGCTCGACAAGCTCGGCGGCGGCGCCTGGCAGATGCGCAAGGCCAAGCTCAAGAAGCGCCTGCTGGATATGGCCGGTGCGCTGATCCGCATCGCAGCCGAGCGCCTGACGCGACACGCACCGGTGCTCAGCACCCCTGATGGACTCTATGACGAGTTCGCGGCCCGCTTTCCCTATGACGAGACCGAAGACCAGATGAACGCCATCGAGGCCGTGCGCGACGATCTCGGCGCCGGTCGTCCGATGGATCGCCTCGTCTGCGGCGACGTCGGCTTCGGCAAGACGGAAGTTGCGCTGCGCGCTGCTTTCGTTGCCGCCATGAACGGCGCGCAGGTCGCCGTCGTCGTGCCGACGACGCTGCTGGCGCGTCAGCATTTCAAGACCTTCTCCGAGCGTTTCCGAGGCTTGCCGATCCGCATACAGCAGGCATCCCGCCTCGTCGGCGCCAAGGATCTGGCGCTGACCAAGAAGGAAGTGGCCGAAGGCAAGACCGACATCGTCGTCGGCACGCATGCGCTGCTCGGTGCGGGCATCCAGTTCGCCAATCTCGGTCTGCTGGTCATCGACGAGGAGCAGCATTTCGGTGTCAAGCATAAGGAGCGCCTGAAGGAGCTGAAGAGCGACGTGCATGTGCTGACGCTATCGGCGACGCCGATCCCGCGTACGCTGCAGCTTGCCATGACCGGCGTGCGCGAACTGTCGCTGATCACCACGCCGCCGGTCGACCGCATGGCGGTCCGCACCTTCATCTCGCCCTTCGATTCGCTGGTCATCCGCGAAACGTTGATGCGCGAGCATTATCGCGGCGGACAGAGCTTCTATGTCTGCCCGCGCCTCGCCGATCTCGCCGATATCCACGCCTTCCTGCAATCGGACGTGCCGGAGCTGAAGGTGGCTGTCGCCCATGGCCAGATGCCGGCCGGCGAACTCGAGGACATCATGAACGCCTTCTACGAAGGCCGCTACGATGTGCTGCTGTCGACCACCATCGTCGAATCCGGTCTCGACGTGCCCACAGCCAATACGTTGATCGTGCACCGCGCCGACATGTTCGGCCTGGCGCAGCTCTATCAGCTGCGCGGCCGCGTCGGTCGTTCCAAGGTGCGCGCCTTCGCGCTCTTCACCCTGCCGGTCAACAAGGTGCTGACGACGACGGCCGAGCGCCGCCTCAAGGTGCTGCAATCGCTCGACACACTCGGCGCCGGCTTCCAGCTCGCCAGCCACGATCTCGATATTCGCGGCGCCGGCAACCTGCTCGGCGAGGAACAGTCCGGCCATATCAAGGAAGTCGGTTTCGAACTCTACCAGCAGATGCTCGAAGAGGCCGTTGCCGAGGTCAAGGGCGTCGATGAAATTCAGGACACCGGCTGGTCGCCGCAGATTTCCGTCGGCACGCCCGTGATGATCCCCGACGCCTATGTGCCGGATCTGCATCTGCGCATGGCGCTCTACCGCCGCTTGGGTGAGATCACCGAGATCAAGGAGATCGACGGTTTCGGTGCCGAAATGATCGACCGCTTCGGGCCGATGCCGATCGAGGTGCAGCATCTCCTGAAGATCGTCTACATCAAGTCGCTCTGCCGCGTCGCCAATGTCGAGAAGCTGGACGCCGGCCCGAAGGGCGTCGTCGTGCAGTTCCGCAACAAGGAATTCCCGAACCCGGCCAATCTCGTCGGCTATATCGCCAAGCAGGGTACGATGGCGAAGATCCGCCCCGACCACAGCGTCTTCCTGACGCGCGACCTGCCGACGCCGGAAAAGCGGTTGCAGGGCGCTGCCGTGGTTATGACGCAGTTGGCGGAGCTGGCGAAGTAGAGTTATGCCGTGTTATTGAGTGAAACTGCCAGCGACCGCTCGCAGCCCAATGCGGCCTCTCGCTTCTCACAGCCTTCCGGGCGAAGTTTCGCTCTTCACGTATTTTTCAAGCTTTGCCGAACCATCGTGACGCGGCCTGTGCAACTTCCTCCTGGTTAGGAGCAGCCTCACTGGCCCAGGCGACGATACCATCGGGGCGCACGAGCACGGCGCTCAAGCCAAGCCTATCCTTGGCATCACTTGCGACATACACGATCCGACCACTCCAGCGGCTTGCCAGCACTTGAAGCGGTGTACCAGCGTCAAGGTCCAGCAAGAGACCGCTCTCGTTTCCGAGACGCTGGCCGAGCTTCGTTCCATCGGCCAGTTCGAAGTCGGGAGCGCTGCGGCCGACCAGCGGGTGACTGCTTCCAAGATCGTAGCGGAGAGACACCCCCCAGACGCGCTCGGCGAAGTATGTCGCGCCGTCGCCTGTCTCGATGAGATCACGGATGATGGCTTCAAGCGCGCGCGAACTCCGGCTCGGCCGCATGAGCGCGACCTGGGCGCGCGACCAGTCAAGAACCTGCGCTCCGACCGGATGCCGTTCGCTCGCATAGCTGTCGAGCAGACCGATCGGCACGTCGCCACGGATAGTGGCAGCCAGCTTCCATCCAAGGTTCATCGCGTCGCCAAGCCCGAGGTTGAGCCCCTGGCCGCCCAAGGGGGAATGGATGTGCGCGGCATCGCCCGCGAGGAGTACCCGCCCCTTGCGATAGGTGCTCGCCTGGTAGGCGCGATCTGTCCAGGTGGTGGCTAGGTCGAGGGCGGTCAGAGTGACGTCGGTGCCGGAGACACGGCGCAAGACCGCCTGCACATGCTCAAGCGCAATTAGCTGCGTTCGGTGGAAATCGCCCCCGTCGAAATCGACCATCGCGATGGTCCCAGGCTTTTGGTAAGTATACATGCCCGTAGCCGTGTAGTGGCGGCCCGGTAAGAGCTTGTCCGGATCAGCCATCTCGACTTGAACGGAATAGCCGGTAAACTCGGGGTCGGTGCCGGCGAACTCAAAATCGCCAGCCTTGCGCACGGTACTGCGGCCGCCATCACACCCGACGAGCCAGCGTCCGCGAAAGGTCCCGTCACCAGCGCGAATCGTCACGTCTTCGTCCGATTGGTCGAAGCCTTCGACGCCGAGGCCACGTCTAATCTCAACCCCCATCGCGCTTGCGCGAGTGGCCAACACGGATTCGAGGGACTCCATCTCGACCACCATGCTCGTGCCAGCCGGACTCGGCAGGCGGTATTGCCACTTCGAGGTGTCGATGTTGTCGTGGAAGAACTGGATGCCAGCGAAATGGCCGCCTGGGCGGCGCGGCTGTTGCATCCAGTGCGCGGCGCTCGAAGCGCTGCTGCCATCCGATTGATCTTTCGCGCGTTGCGGTTCCGTGATGTCGTCCAGCAACCCGCGACGGTAGAAGGCTTCGATGGTCGGCGCGGAAAGGCCGCGCATGCCAAACGGGAGCCGCTTCAAGGGCGAGTGCGGGTCTTCGGCTTGTTCCAGCACCAATACCGAGAGGTCCGCGAGGCGCAGTTCGCAGGCCAAAAACAGACCGACAGGGCCTGCACCGGCAATAACAACATCATAAATCTTAGACGGATCGCGCATGAACTACTCCTTTGGGCCGTTCGACCGGAGCGGTTCGTCGTCTTGAGAACCACACGGACGAACAGTGGGACGCTTGAACAGCGTCCGTTGTTCGTCGTGGGACTCATGCACTGGGCAAGGTCAGAGCTTCCGTTTCCGAAAGGACTTGGGCTAGACCACACCAAGTCGTGCCTTTTTCGACATGGGCAACATAGCGTCTGGCTGATCGATCGACAAGAGAAGACATTTTCTCGCCGAAGGTTTGCAATTGGTGCTTATCGGCACCTAACTCTCCAAAAATCGCCAATGGCATTTGCCGCCTAACGGCGAAAACACAGAGCCTCGATCAATTCATCCCCGCCCGGGCCTCGGCCTTCATCTTGGCGATATCGCGCAGCGCCTCAGCGAGCACATCCGGCGTCTGTGCGCCGCTGACGGCGTATTGCTGGTCGAAGATGAAGAAGGGGACGCCGGTGACGCCGATCTTCTGGGCGGCATCGATCTCGGCGACCACCAGGTCGCGGTCGGCGTCGGCGGCGAGCAGTGTCGCGATGACGGAGCGGTCGAGGCCGGCCTTTTCGGCGATATCCAGCAGCACGGCATGGTCGCCGACATTGCGGCCTTCCTCGAAATTGGCCTTGAACAGGGCGTTGACCACCTTTTCCTGCTTTTCGCGGTTTTCGGTCCCCGCCCAATGGATAAGGCGGTGCGCGTCCAGCGTATTCGGGCCGATCTTGATGGCGTCGAAGTCGAAATTGATACCGACTTCGCGGCCAAGTTCGCTCAGCATTTTGTGCCCCTGAGCGACACGCTCCTCGCCACCAAGCTTTTGTGCCAGCGCCTTCTTCTGATCGACGCCCTCGGGCGGATACTCGGGGTTGAGGCGATAGGGCCGCCAGTTGAGGTCGACGCCCACTTCATCCTGCACCTCGGCGATCGCCAGTTCCAACCGGGCTTTGCCGAGATAGCACCAGGGACATACGACGTCCGAGACGATATCGATCGTGATGCGTTCCATGGTCATGTCCTTCCGCTTCATCTCGCCTAAAGAACCCATCTAGGCCTTTGGGCCGGAGGCTTCAACCGGTTACCGAAAAGGAACCGCGCGACATTTGGCGACAAAAGCGTCTTATTGCACCGACGTGTCCCACCATACGGGCAATTGATAACCATAGAGCGGCAGGACATCCGGATGAGCGATGCGGCTGCGCCGCGCCACCCATTGCTGATCGATGTGATAGAGCGGCACGACATAATAGCCGGAGATCAGCATGCGGTCGAAGGAGCGCACTGCATCGCGGAAATCCTCGGCCGAGTGGGCCGCCAGGAAATGCGACATCAGCGTATCGACATCGGGATCGGCAACCCCTGCAAAATTGAGGCTGCCTTCCGTCTTGGCAGCAACGGAACCCCAGCGCCCGACCTGCTCGATACCTGGCGACAGCGACGAGGGATAGGATTTGATGATCATGTCGTAATCGTAGCTGATTGTCCGGCGCTGATATTGCGAATCATCGACCGTGCGAATCGTCACCGCGATGCCGAGCAGCGCCAGCGACCGGCGATAGGCAATGGCAACACGCTCCTGATCCGCATTCTGAGTCATGATTTCGAAGCTGAGTTGCCGTCCGGCGCTATCGACCATCTTGTCGCCCTGGATCGTATAGCCGCCTTGCTTGAGCAGATCGACGGCCTTGCGCAGGATGGCGCGGTCGCGGCCGGAACCGTCGCTCACGGGCAGCTTGTAGGTGCCGTCAAGCACATCGGGATCGATGCGGTCCTTGATCGGCCCGAGCATGGCAAGCTCATGCGCATCGGCGGGCACGCCGAAAGACGAGAGATCGGAGTTCTGCCAGTAGCTCTCCGTGCGCGTATAGGCGTTGGAGGAGAGACTCCGGTTCAGCCATTCAAAATCGAAGGCGAGCGTCAGTCCCTGCCGGACCTTCCTGTTGGCAAAGACCGGCCGACGTGTGTTGAAGACGAAACCGAACATGCCGCTTGGCGTTTTCGGCTGGAAGACGTCCTTGACGACGGCGCCGGAGGTCACGGCCGGGAAATCATAGGCCTGCTGCCAGTGGCCCGGACTGCCATCCGGGTAAATATCGACATCGCCTTTCTTGAAGGCTTCGAACAGCGTCGTGTCCTGCAGGAAATAATTGACCGCGATCTCGTCGTAATTGTCGACGCCGACCTTTGCAGGAACATCCTTGCCCCAATAGTCGGAATTGCGCTCGAAGACGATGCGCTGGCCGGGATCGATGCTCTTGACCCTGTAGGGGCCGGAACCGATCGGAATGCCGAGCGAGGTCCGGTCGAAATTATCGGGGTAGATTGCGTGTTTCGGCAGGATCGGCAGCGACGAGGCGATGATCAGCGGCGTTTCGCGATTGGCCTTGTCGTTGAAGTGGATCAGGACGCCGTGGTCGCCGACCTTCTCGATCTTGCCGATCGTGTCGAGCCAGGACGAAAGCGGCACACGGCCTTTGTCGCGCAGGAGTTCGAAGGTGAAAATCACGTCGTCAGGCGTCACCGGCTGCCCGTCCGACCATTTGGCCTTCGGATTGAGGTTGAACTGGATATAGCTGCGGCTGTCGTCCCATTCGACCGTCTGCGCCAGCAGCCCATATAGCGTGAATGGCTCGTCGCGCGAGCGCTGCATCAGCGGTTCGTAGATGAGATTGCCGAAATCCGGGTCCCACATGCCGCGCGCCGTCGTGCGCATGCTTTTCAGAATGAACGGATTGAGATTGTCGAAAGTGCCGACGACGCCATAGCTGATGCGACCGCCCTTTTTGACGTTCGGATTGACATAGGGAAAATGCGTATAGTCCGCCGGCAGGGCAGGATCTCCATGCATTGCGATGCCATACAGCGGCTGGGCGGCGGCCGCATTGCAGAATGCTGTGAAGAACAGGAGAGTAGCGATCCGGAGCGCTTGCATGGCATCCTTTCCGGTAAGGGGCATGATTCTGCCGAACCTTATCATGACAGTGCCGAATTCAACACGTGCCCGGGGAATTCTTGGGTCCCAACGGAAAAGGCCAAAGAAAAGCTGGATATCCGCGCCGGTGCGATGTAACAGGGGGACCGGGTTTATCGGGTCATGCATTCGCCTTATTCATTCGACAGGTGGACGGTAGTTTGACCCGGTTGGCATGGGGCGACAGGCTGTCGTCCCGCATCGGATTTCAGGAGGCGGTTTCGCTATGATGTTCAAGACTGACAACAAAATGCGGGCAGGTTTGTCTGCTCTGGCTCTCATGATCGGCGCGGCGCTTCCGGCGGCTGCCTTCGCTCAGGATGCCTCCGGCGCAGCACCCGCCGACGGCGGTGGCGACGCCAGCCAGCCGCGCCTCGGCTGGTACAAGACCTGCACCAAGCAGGACGACGCCGACATCTGCATTGTTCAGAACCTGATCATGGCCAACAACGGCCAGCTCGTGACGGCAGTTGGCCTCATCTCGGTCGACGGCAAGGTCAACCGCAAGATCCTGCAGATTTCCGTTCCGACCGCGCGCCTGATTGGTCCGGGCGTCACCATGCAGGTCGATGGCGGCAAGGGCCAGAAGCTCGACTACGCTGTCTGCCTGCCGGACAAGTGCACGGCCGAAGTGCCGGTGACCGACGCCATGATCGCGGCCTTGAAGAAGGGCACGGACGTGACCTTCACCTCGATCAACTTCCGTCGCGCTCCGAACCCGATCAAGATTTCGTTGACCGGTTTCGGCGCTGCCTATGACGGTGCTGCTATCTCCGACTCGAAGCTGGCCGAAAGCCAGAAGAGCCTGCAGGACAGCATGCAGAAGAAGGCCGAGGAAGCTCGCAAGAAGCTCGAAGATGCTCAGAAGGCCGCCAAGCAGCAATAAGCCGCGGCGCCTGCCAGATTCATGAAAAAGCCCGGCGCGAGCTGGGCTTTTTCTTTTTGCGATACTGATCTGGCGAAAAGCGATTCGTTCAAAACGAAAGGGAAGACGTTGGGGGCGTCTTCCCTTCGATAAACCTATATGGAATAAGTGCTTAGTGCGCGAAGCTCATCTTGGGCTTGAGCTCGCCCGTGGGCGCCTTGTCGAAGATCCGAGCGATCTGCGGGTTGCGGAGCGGGACGCCGCTCTCGTCGTTGATCAGGTTCTGCTCGGATACGTATGCGACATACTCCGTCTCGTCGTTTTCGGCGAGAAGGTGATAGAAGGGCTGGTCCTTGCTGGGCCGCACTTCCATCGGAATGGAATTCCACCATTCTTCGGTATTGGCGAATTCCGGATCGACGTCGAAGATGACACCGCGGAAGGGGAACATCCGGTGTCGAACCACGTCGCCTATATTGAATTTTGCGTTGCGTTGTTTCATGGCGCGACTTCCTTTCAAGCAATCATGTGGTGAGTTTCACCGCCGATATCAAGGATTTTGCCCCGATTCCTTCATCCAACCGTCACATTCGACTAACGCCGATCGCCCCCTGATTGTTCGATCGTGCGATACACGAAATGTGACATCCAGTGCGGCAGCCGTGACCGAAAAATGCCTGCCTTACTCTTGCCAGCTATGAAAAAGCCCCGGCGAACCGGGGCTTTCATCTCGGTTCTTACGCCGAGTAGTACATGTCGTATTCGACCGGATGCGGGGTCATTTCGAAACGCATGACTTCCTGCATCTTCAGTTCGATGAAGGCATCGATCTGGTCGTCGTCGAAGACGCCGCCGGCGGTCAGGAACTTGCGGTCCTTGTCCAGGCTCTCGAGCGCTTCGCGCAGCGAGCCGCAGACCGTCGGGATCTTCTTCAGTTCCTTCGGCGGCAGGTCGTACAGATCCTTGTCCATGGCCTTGCCCGGATGGATCTTGTTCTTGATGCCGTCGAGGCCGGCCATCAGCATGGCAGCGAAGGCAAGATAGGGGTTGGCGGTCGGGTCAGGGAAACGGACTTCGACGCGCTTTGCCTTCGGGTTGGAGCCGAAGGGGATGCGGCAGGAAGCCGAGCGGTTGCGCGCCGAATAGGCAAGCAGAACCGGAGCTTCGTAACCTGGGACGAGACGCTTGTAGGAGTTCGTCGATGGGTTGGTGAAGGCGTTGATGGCCTTGGCATGCTTGATGATGCCGCCGATGTAATAGAGGCAGCTCTCGGAGAGGCCTGCATATTCGTCGCCCGCGAAGGTCGGCTTGCCGCCCTTCCAGATCGATTGGTGAACGTGCATGCCCGAGCCGTTGTCTCCGAAGATCGGCTTCGGCATGAAGGTCGCCGTCTTGCCATAGGCATTGGCGACCTGATGGACGACATACTTGTAGATCTGCATCTTGTCGGCGTTGCGCACCAGCGTGTCGAACTTGATGCCAAGTTCGTGCTGGGCGGCGGCGACCTCATGGTGATGCTTTTCGACCACGACGCCCATTTCGCCGAGAACCGTCAGCATTTCCGAACGCATGTCCTGGGCGCTGTCGACCGGCGGGACCGGGAAATAGCCGCCCTTGATGCGCGGACGGTGACCGAGGTTGCCGGTTTCATAATCGGTGTCGTCGTTGGACGGCAGTTCGCTGGAGTCGAGCTTGAAGCCGGTGTTGTACGGGTCGGCCTTGTACTTGACATCGTCGAAGACGAAGAATTCGGCTTCCGGACCGAAGAAGGCGGTGTCGCCGATGCCGGATGCCTTGAGGTAGGCCTCGGCCTTCTTGGCGGTGCCGCGCGGATCGCGGTTGTAGGCTTCGCCCGAGACCGGGTCGAGAATGTCACAGAGGATGACCATGGTGGACTGCGCGAAGAACGGGTCCATATGAACCGTTTCGGTATCCGGCATTAGCACCATGTCGGATTCGTTGATGGCCTT
>DASWOH010000244.1:0-3522 GCA_036398815.1 Rhizobium sp.
GCTGGTGCCCGTGGAGTGTTCTTTCTTCGCGTGGTGACCCTCAGTCGGAAACGCCCGGTGTGTTGGATCGGGCCTAAGCGGGGAAGAACCCATGAAAATTGTTATGGCCATCATCAAGCCATTCAAACTGGAAGAGGTCCGAGATGCCCTGACCGCCATTGGCGTTCACGGTCTCACGGTTACGGAAGTCAAGGGATACGGCCGTCAGAAGGGCCACACGGAAATCTATCGCGGCGCTGAATATGCGGTGAGCTTCCTGCCCAAGATCAAGATCGAGGTGGCTGTCGCCTCGGAACTCGTCGAAAAAACCATCGCAGCCATCACCGGTGCAGCCAAGACCGGTCAGATCGGCGACGGCAAAATCTTCGTCATCGGCCTCGACCATGCGGTTCGTATCCGCACCGGTGAAGCCGATGCCGCGGCGCTTTGATTTCGCGCACAACCTCATCCAATCAGGAGTAAAACAAATGACGTTTAAACGTCCCTCTTTCATGGGATTTGCGGCTCTCGCACTCGCAGCGATCGCCGTTGTAGGATTCGGCGGATCGGCGTTTGCCGCGGATGCCCCCGTTCCCAACAAGGGCGACACCGCGTGGATGCTTGTGTGCGCGGCTCTCGTTCTGATGATGTCCGTTCCCGGCCTTGCGCTGTTCTACGGCGGACTCGTCCGCACCAAAAACATGCTCTCGGTTCTGACCCAGGTGTTCGCCATCGTCTCGATGGTCGGCATCGTCTGGGCCGTCTACGGCTACTCGATGGCCTTTACCGATGGCGGCAGCCTCAACCCTTATATTGGCGGCTTCTCGAAAGCCTTCATGAAGGGCGTTGACGCGACCACCACGTCCACGACGTTCTCGAACGGCGTCGTCATTCCGGAACTGGCTTACTTCGTGTTCCAGATGACCTTCGCCATGATTACGCCAGCCCTGATCATCGGCGCCTTCGCCGAGCGCATCAAGTTCTCGTCGGCGCTGTTGTTCAGTCTGCTCTGGGTGACCTTCGTTTACTTCCCCGTCGCGCATTGGGTGTGGTTCGGCGCGGCTCCTGACGACGTGGCGGCCGCTGCAAAGGCTTTGGCTGACGCAACCGGCGACGCGGCGAAGGCTGCGGCACAGGCGAAACTCGACGAAGTTACCGGCGCTGTCGGCTGGCTGAACGGCTCCGGCGCTCTCGACTTCGCGGGCGGCACCGTCGTGCATATCAACGCTGGTATCGCCGGTCTCGTCGGCGCAGTCATGGTTGGCAAGCGCATCGGCTACGGCAAGGAAGTCATGGCTCCGCACTCGCTGACCATGACCATGATCGGCGCCTCGCTCTTGTGGGTTGGTTGGTTCGGCTTCAACGCTGGCTCGAACCTCGAAGCCAATGGCGGCACCGCTCTTGCCTTCGTCAACACCATGATCGCGACCGCTGCTGCGGCGTTCTCGTGGCTGATGGTCGAATGGATCGTCAAGGGCAAGCCTTCGTTGCTTGGCATCTGTTCGGGCGCTGTTGCTGGTCTCGTGGCCATCACGCCGGCTTGCGGCTTCTCGGGCCCGATGGGCGCGCTGATCCTCGGCCTGGTCGTCTCGCCGGTCTGCCTCTTCTTCGTCTCGACGGTGAAGAACGCACTCGGCTACGACGACGCGCTCGACGTGTTCGGCGTCCACTGCATCGGCGGCATCATCGGTGCTCTCGGCACCGGTCTGCTGGTCAACCCGGATTTCGGCGGCGTCGGCATCACCGACTACACCAACATCACGGGCAACAATGCCGGCACCTACGACATGGCCGCTCAGATGATCACTCAGGGCAAAGCCGTTTTGGCTACGCTCGTTTGGTCGGGTGTTGTTTCGGCGATCATCTTCAAGGTCATCGACATCATCATCGGTCTGCGTCCGACCGTTGATGAGGAGCGCGAAGGTCTCGACATCGCCGAGCACGGCGAGCGCGCCTACAACATGTAAGCAACATGGCCGCGACCCTTCGGGGCCGCGGCCTTTCTTTCAGAACACGATCTTTTCGGAAAACCGGTTTCCACTTTCTGGATCGTGTTTGAGGCAACGGTTGGGGCACATACCCGGCAATGCCCCGTCCGTCGAAGGGCTCCAGTGCAAGCTGGGGCCCTTTACTTTTGGAGCCATTATTTCGGGGGCCATCAATGGCGATAGGCGCGATGGTTAATCGGGTCTTAACCTCGCCGCACCTATGGTGATTTGATCCCATTTCGTGCGGCCGGACAGCCGCCGACGATCCGAAAGTGCTGGCGCCTCGTATGGCCATGACCGCTTCTTCCCGCCCTGCTTCTCACCTACCCTCGGCCGGCGAGCGGTCGCCGTTTGCCCGCGTGACCGAATTACTGGCTCCGTATCAGCCTGGTAAGCCATTGATAAATCTGTCACTTGGCGAACCGCAGCATCCCATCCCAGCCTTCGTCGGTGAGGTCCTGTCGAAGCATCTCGCCGCCTTCGGCCGTTATCCGATGTCCAAGGGAATCGCGCCATATCGCGAAGCCACCGCCCGCTGGCTGTCGGGGCGCTACAAGCTGCCCCGCGCGCTCGATCCCGAGACTGAAATTCTCGTTTTGAACGGCAGCCGTGAGGGCCTGTTTTATGCGGCGATTGCGGCCGCAAATTACGTGACGCCGCGCAAGGGCACGCCGGCGATCCTGCTGCCCAATCCGTTTTATCCGGCCTACGCCGCCGCCGCCCGCGCGGCCGGGTGCGAGCCGGTGTTTCTGCCGGCCACACGCGCCGACGGATTTCTGCCCAATCTGAATTCCCTCAGTGACGAGCTTCTTTCGCGCACCGTCGGGTTCTATCTCGCCTCGCCCGCCAACCCGCAAGGCGCGGTGGCAACGCCCGCGTATTTCAAGCGCGTGGCGGATCTGGCGCGGCATCACGGGTTCATCGCCTTCAGCGACGAATGCTATTCGGAGATTTACACGCGCGCTGCCCCCGGCAGCATGCTCGAACACGCCGGACCGGATTTCGCGAATGTAGTTGCGTTCCAGTCGCTGTCGAAGCGGTCGAATCTGCCCGGCATGCGCGTCGGCTTCGTTGCAGGCGACAAAAAATTTCTTACGCACTTTCATGAGCTGCGCAATGTCGCCGCGCCGCAGGTGCCGGTGCCTTTGCAATATGTCGCCATCGCCGCCTATGACGACGAGGCGCATGTCGAGGAAAACCGCCGCCTCTACCGGCTCAAATTCGACGCCGCCGACGCTATCCTCGGCGACCGCTATGGATACAAGCGTCCCGCCGGCGGATTTTGCATCTGGCTCGATGTCTCCGCTCAGGGCGGCGACGAGGCGGCAACGGTGAAGCTGTTCAGGGAGGCGGGCGTGCGTGTGTTGCCGGGAAGTTATCTCGCGCGCACGCAGGCCGACGGCAGCAATCCCGGCGCGGGTTATATCCGCGTCGCATTGGTGCAGGACATCGATTCAACGACACAGGCTTTGCAGCGCATGGTGCAAACTCTCCACGAACCTTCCAAAGAATCCTGGAGCTGACGGGACATGGCACCGGTAGAACGCGTCGTTCC
>DASWOH010000245.1:0-2395 GCA_036398815.1 Rhizobium sp.
CCGGGCTACTGGCGGCGGCTGTCAACGCCAGATCCTACATTGGACGGATTGGAACGCATTTGAATGGCTCAGGGAACTGATGCACGAATTATTACCACCATGGGTGGAAACCTGTTTGAGGTCGCAGCGTCGCAACTCGGCAGCGCATTGCAGTGGATCAACATCGCGCGCACCAACAAACTGATCGATCCGATGCTCTCTGGGCAGAGCCACCTCATCATTCCGCTGTCATCTCCGATCTTCTCTGACGGCATTGGACCACAATGAATGCCCGGATCTTTCATTGACCGCATCGAGCTTCAGGTTGCCTTGGATGGCGTCCCGATCGAAGGCTTGATCCACGCCTCAATATCAACCAACAATTGCTTTTCTGCTGATTCCTTCATGCTGACGTTCGCCATGGGACCACCACCGCTCTGCGATATAGCGTTCTGGTCCTCGCTGTCATCCGCCTATATCGAAATTGGCGCGGTTATGCATGACGAACCCGTCGCCCAGGATCTGATCAGCGGCATGATCGATACAGCGCTCCTCGATCCTGTCAGGCGAACGATTGCGGTGGAGGGGCGGGATCTGTCGGCCTCCCTGATCGACGCCTATCGCCAGCAAGACTTCGTCAACCAGACGGCCTCAGAAGTCGTATCCACCATCGCGCTGTATCACGGTCTGATTCCTGTCGTTGCGGCGACATCCGGCAACGTCGGCCGCTACTATGGCGACGGCTACACCCGCCTGTCGCTGGGACAGTTTTCCAGGCTCCGTTCGGACTGGGACCTGGTGGTGCAACTTGCTCGCGAGAACGGATGCGACGTCTTTGTGCAGGGCAGATCTCTGTTTTTTCAGTCCGCGACCGATCTGGATCAATTACCGGTCCATCTTTCCCTGCGTGAGCTCAAAACGATCCGATTCGAGCAGACCCTGACGATGAGCGCCGATGCTTCCGCCAAGGTGCAATCGTGGGACTCACAAAACGTGACCTCGTATTCCAGCGACACCGTCGATATGGGTACCGGGACTGTCGCGGCTGAACCTGCCGGGGCCGCCGGCAGTCAGCCATTTTTGTTCTCCGCTGCAAACTTTACCTCACAGCAGGTCACCGACTCTGCGGGACGCTATCTTGCCGAGTTGAGCCGCCTGAAGATCATAATGCGCGCTGAAATGCCCTGGGATCTGAGGCTCTCACCGAGGGGCATTATTTTGATTGACGAAACGAATTCATCGCTCGATACACTTTACAGAGTGGATAGCATCGAGCGCCACTACAGCACATCTTCAGGTTCGAGCCAGATTATTCGCGCAGTCGCAATCTGATCCAGTGCGTACAAGAAACAGTTAGGCCTGAACTGGAGGACTCATGACCGACAGATTGTCGAATGCAATAAAATCGCATGCCGCGGTGCTGGACCAGTCGGTCGGGCAGGCGAAATTTGGGACGGTGACCTCGGTCAATAACAAGAACGCCACCGCGCGGGTACTGATACAACCCGAGTCGGTGCTGTCCGGCTGGCTTCCCGTGCTATCGCAGTGGGTCGGCAGCGGATGGGGAATGGTCTGTTCTCTCAGTCCAGGCGACCAGGTGCTGCTCATTCCACAGGAGGGTGACGTCGAGCAGGGGGTCATTATCGGCCGGAGCTTTTCAAAGAAGCAAATGCCTCCGGTCGTCCCCGGAGGAGAGTTCTGGCTGACGCACAAAAGCGGTGGCTTTCTCAAACTCTGCAACGACGGAACCATCCAGGTGCATGGCGACCTTCACGTCCAGGGCGACGTGTATGACAGGCATGGGCCTCTTTCGGGCCTCCGGACGCACTATAACAGCCACACCCATTCAGGGTCGTTCAACGGCACAACAAGTACCCCGACTCCGCAGGACTAACGAAAATGAACGACATCTTTCACGAGTGGGGTAATGACCCGGCGGTCGGCAGCGACGGCGACCTTGCTCTTTCAAACGGCTCCGCCACGATCAGTCAGCGTGTCTGCCGGCGATTGCTGACCAACGCAGGCGACTACCTGTGGAACCTCGACTACGGCGGCGGACTGGCCCAGTTCGTGGGCACGCCCGCCAGGCCGGCAAGCATCGAGGCGATCATTCGGACACAGCTCGCGCTGGAAACCGCCGTGCCGGCAACGCCGGAGCCGCAGGTAAGCGTTCGCGTCGCCGATCCCGCCACCGGCAATATCGTAGCCAGCATCACCTATGCGGACCCTTCCTTCATGACGCCCGTCCAGCTCAGCGTCTCTACGGGCTGATCCGACATGAACTTGAATCTGAAGGCCTTCGCTCAGCTTGTCGAAGACATGGGCGCAGCGCTGCAGAGTTCCGCCTCCAGCCTGATCGATGTCTCGGTCGGATCGGTCGTCCGAGCCGTATTTGAAGCCAATGCATCGGTTGTGC
>DASWOH010000246.1:0-22654 GCA_036398815.1 Rhizobium sp.
CCTCGCCGAATTCGAATATCGCTTCAATCGCCGTTTCGATCTCGCCGCCATGATGCCCCGCCTCGGCTACGTCGCCGTCCGAACCCCGCCCATGCCTTATCGTCTCCTCAAACTGGCTGAATATGGTGCGTAATCAGGAAATGCTATGTACTCCGTGACATCAGAATCGTTATTCGTAAAGATATCCTCTTTTGTATCGAATTTCATTGTGCGTGATCGAATTTCATGAGAAATTCGCTCCAACACTAATTTTCAGCAACGGATATCAGGATTCATGGAGCAGGGACAAAAAATGCCGTTTTCAGGCGCGGTCAGCATTTTTCACGGCCGCTGGATGCCGGAAACCGCCGTCCCTGTCGGCTATGCGGCCCTGATCGATGCCTTTGAATTGCTTGCGCCTGTGCCAATCACCCTGTCAGCGATCGGTCCACGCCACAAAGTCTACCAGGCCGAAGGTTGGAACATTTACACCCCGCGCCACCAGCCGGACAATGACCTTGCCGGACACCTGACCTTCGCGCTGCGCTATGAAGGGCTGGACCTTGCCGTTCTGAAAGCCCTGTTCCGTGAAACAGGTCCTGAACCGATCACTAGCATGGTGCGCGCGGCGCCTACTGGCGCCTACTCGCGACGTCTGTGGTTTCTCTACGAATGGCTGCTCGATACAAGGCTCGATCTGCCCGACGCGGCACAAGGCACCTATGCCCTTGTTGTCGATCCCGACCGGCAATTCGCGGTGCATGGAACGAGTTCAACAAGACATCGGGTGAAGAACAATTTGCCCGGCACACCAGCCTTCTGCCCGATGATCTTCCGCACGCCCGCTCTTCAAGCGTTCGTTGCGCGCGGGCTTGGGGACGAAGCGCGGCAGTTGATCGCAGAAGTGCCGACTGATCTGCTCGCACGCACCGCTGCATTCCTGCTGCTCAAGGATTCGCGCTCGAGCTTCCAGATCGAGGGAGAAGATCCGCCGCAAGATCGCATCCAGCGCTGGGGCCAGGTAATCGGTGAAGCCGGCCGCCGGCCGATAGATCGCGGCGAACTGGAGCGGTTGCAGCGCATCGTCATCGGAGACGCGCGCTTCGTCCATCTCGGCCTTCGCGTCGACGGCGGCTTCATCGGTGAGCATGATCGCCTGACGGGCGCGCCGATCCCCGATCATATAAGCGCCCGATATGAAGATCTGCCCATGCTGATCGACGGCTTGACCGCGTTCGACCGCGGCGCAGCACAGCAGCTCGACCCTGTTCTCGCCGCTGCGGCTCTCGCCTTCGGCTTCGTCTACATCCACCCTTTCGAGGACGGAAACGGCAGACTGCACCGCTATCTGATCCATCACGTTCTTGTCGAGCGCGGGTTCAACCCACCCGGTCTCGTCTTTCCGGTCTCGTCTGTCATCCTGGCCCGCATCGATGCCTATCGAGCCGTATTGGAAAGCTACTCACGCCGCCTTTTGCCGCTTGTCCGTTGGCAATCAACGGATCGCGGTAATGTCACGGTGCTGAATGACACTGCCGACTTCTACCGATACTTCGACGCGACGCCGCACGCTGAATTTCTGTTCGAGTGCGTAGCCCGAACGATCGATGTGGACCTTCCGGCCGAGACGGCATTCCTACGCATCTATGACGCGTTCAAGATCGAAGTGCAGCAGATGATCGACATGCCCGATCGCTTGCTGGACCTCTTGTTCCGTTTCCTGCGCCAGAACGAAGGAAGACTGTCAAAGCGGGCTCGGGACAAGGAGTTTTCGGCGCTGAACGACGCAGAGGCCGGCCACATCGAGGCCGTCTATGCTGATATTCAGCGCCAAGTCCTATCGAGGGATCACCCGGCTTGAAAACGAAGCCGTGCTGGATCGCATGGCGGATAGGCTGGCCACCCGGCCCGGCATCCTCGACATCAGCAGGGAGAGCGTCGAGCATCCGTTCGGCACGGTGAAGCAATGGATGGATCAGGGCGCGTTCCTGATGCGAAGCCTGGGATACACGCCTTGGCGGCGCGCTCGCCGATGCCGTGACCTGCAACGCCGTGGTCAAGGCCTTTGGCGCTGAAGACCGGGAGGACAAGCGTCTCTCCTCAGTCACTCGTAAGTGGCAGGATCGCACAAGGCGCACCTGGACGCGGGGCACCCTGAACGGCACCTCGCAGAATGCGCTACTCAGCCTGTTGCGCGGCTGCGTGCTCGGCCTTGCCCTTTGGCTCTGGGCCAACGGCAAGGCTAACGCGGGCGACATTACCTTCGTCCTGACTGCCTTTTTCATCCTCCAGGGCTATCTGCGTGAAATCGGCATGCATATCCGCAACCTGCAGCGCTCGGTGAACGACATGGAGGAGCTTGTCACCATCCATGCCCAGCCTTTAGGCGTGGAAGACGTTACCGGCGCGCCAGCTCTCCATGTGAAGGCCGGTCTGATCACGTTCGATCATGTCACCTTTCACTATGGCAACCACCATGCTCCGCTCTATAAGGACTTTTCGGTCATCATTAAGCCGGGCGAGCGGGTTGGCCTCGTTGGCCATTCCGGCTCAGGAAAGACGACCTTCATCAAGCTGATCCAGCGCTTGCATGACGTCAACCACGGCATAGTTTCGATCGATGGTCAGGATATTTCCAAGGTGGCGCAGACCTCTCTTCGCCGCCAGATCGCCATCGTGCAGCAGGAACCCATCCTGTTTCACCGCTCGCTGGCGGAGAATATCGCCTATGCCAGGCCGACGGCCACGCAAGCGGAGATTATAACGGCTGCGCGGCTTGCCAGCGCCCATGATTTCATCGAGGCGTTGCCAAAGGGCTATGCGACGCTTGTCGGTGAACGCGGCATCAAGCTTTCCGGCGGCGAACGGCAACGCATCGCCATCGCCCGCGCATTCCTGGCCGATGCACCGATCCTGATCCTCGACGAGGCGACCTCGAGTCTCGATTCGGAATCGGAGCTGCTCATCCAGCAGGCAATGGAGAGGCTGATGGAGGGACGCACGACACTCGTCGTCGCTCATAGACTGTCGACTGTGCGCGCGCTCGATCGGCTGCTGGTCTTCGAACACGGACATATCGCCGAGGAAGGCACTCATGCCAGCCTCATTCGGCGCAAAAGCGGAATCTATCGCGGGCTGTTCGAGCGCCAGGCGCTGGAGTTGACGAAGGGCATCGCAAGCGAAGGGCTGATCGGCTAATAAGAAGTCTACAGGCAGTCCCCTCCTCGGCCAGATCTACGTCCACGTCGGGACAGGGCCGGAGGTACCAGCTGGCGTGCGGTTTGGATACTGCAAATGGGTACATCAAAACCTACCAGTCCCAAGGGTCGTGGCCATTTTATTGCGAAACCCCTTCAAAGCTGTCATCAAAACTGCATATTCCAGCGTTTATCGGAACCGAGCAAGGAGAGTGGCCGATGACAAAACCCTGGACAAGGCTGAGGCTATTTCAGCATTGCTGATCCGGTCGATCGATCTTCTGCCCAAGGCAGTTGGTGACCCCATCCGCCCATTTGCCATCGGCATTTGGAACGATATTCGCGCGCTTCTGAAGCCTGATACTGCCGTTACCTCGCTTCGGCCGCCGTTTCTGCCTACACCCACTCAAAACGCTATTTTCTTGCCTGCGCGCAACCGGATGCTTTCCGGCATGATATCGACGGCAATTCGATCGCGCCGATCGAAGAAGAAAATCGGCTGGCCGCGCAGCTGGCGTTCTCGAAGCGGACGAAGAGCTCATCGGATACTCCCGCCCCTCCCCTGGAACCGACGACAGAACCGCCGGAGGTTTCACGATCAGTTCAAATCCGCGCCGGCCTGCTCGGCCGGAACAAACCGAAAGCAGGACAACCTACCCCGTCCTCCGTCCAGTAGGAGCATTTGCGCGCACCAGCGACATCAGCATCGGACCGATCGCGAACCCTCCTTTTTCGGTTCGGCGGGTCAGATCACGAAGATAACCGCCGGCCGAATTGATATGGCCTCCACGTTCCAGAATGCAGGCCATTACCGTCGCTGCATTCTCCGGCCCCATAGCCAAGCAGGCATCCTGATAAGCAGATGGGCTGACATTCAGCATGGTCCTTACGACGACAGCAGCTGACAACAGGTCACGCCAACTGCCGATCACGCCGCCCGGCCCGTAATCGATGATTTGCGGGCAGGCTTGCAGGACAAGGCCCAGCGGAAATGACTTGAGATCGCCGCAGTCTTCCGCATTCGCCTCTGCTTCCCTGTCCGCTGCTTTCCGTCTGCCCACTTGCCGCCCGCCAACGGATACGTCGGCCTTCCCCACCATCGGCACGGTTAGCAGATCAGGTTTTTCCACCGTTGCCGCGCCCTGCTTCGTTTCGAAGCTTGGTTCAGATTCAGAGATAGATTCGGGGTTTGAATTCTGTATGTGACGCTCATTTTGATAGGGATTGCCGCTTTGTTTTTGTGTTTTCAGCTGCATTTCCAATTGGTTGACGATGTCGTCGCGCAAAATGACGAGTTCATCGAGCAGATTCTCCAGTGCTAAGGTGGTTGGAAAGCGTGGAAGGTCCTCGATTAGGCTTCTGAACCCGAGATGGATGCCCTGCCAATCGCCGCTAATCTGCTCAGCAAGTGCCGTCTCGATCAGCTTTGTTATATCGCGCCGGTAAAGACTGATGCGCTCACGCAACTGCTGGAGATGGAGCCGCTCGGCCACCACCGTAGCTGCCAGGTGTTCGATCTCTTCGGAACGAGAAAGTAATGGGGCCAATGAAAAGCCGAAAGCCTCACTGACCTCCCCTTCCCTACCTCGGCGAACATAACGCTTGCCATTCGGGCTGTCCTTGCGAATGAGAAGTCCAGCATCTACCAGGGCGGCGAGATGGCGTCGGATCGTTTGCTCGGCCATACCATGCGAGCGTAATGACAGCTGAGCGTTCGAGGGGAACACGACCAGACCGTTATCCTCAGACAGGTCATTCTTCGGATAGAAGCTCAAAAGTGCGTTCAGGACCGCAAGCGCGCGATCGGTGACGCCAAACAATGGCTTGGCTTCACAAAGGGCACGGTAAATCTTCCATTTGTCGACCGACTTGCCAGGATCGATTTCGCGCGTCAACTTTTGGCTCGCGAGCATGCCAAGCGTCATCGGCCGCCGCCCGAAGGGCGTCGTCACATATCCACTTTCCATTTTCTTCACCTTCTATCAGGCAAAAGAAATCCGCTCACCAAAACGGTGTCAAAGACTCTTGACTAGGATTCGTGGAAATGCGATTCTCGATCTTGCTTAAGGAATAGAGAGGCTTCCACGACGGGAACGTTTTGGGGGCCTTTTTCTTTTTGCGCTGTTGCTCCTTCTCGCTGCGCTGCACTCTGCTTTCGCCCTTCCCTAGTTGGAAGGGCCGGATTGTTGATCGTATTCACGCATGAGGACTGGCATCCGTTCTGCCAGCCACCGCGCGAAAGGTTCTTCCTTTCGCGGAATGATGAGGGTCGTGCCCGAGAGTGAGCCTTTCATGCGGCCGAAAAGCCTCTCCCCAAGAACAAAATCGACAGTTCCGGCCTGCCTATCAGAGCCAGTCTCAGAGGTTCCATTGGCGGCATTGGTTGCGAGAGCGATGCGCCCCGCTCCATCGGCCGCTTGGAATTCGTCTGCATGAAGAATTTTACGGACCGCCTCGATCTTTTTATCGTCCTTCAGCAATTCGGCGAAAGCGGTCCATTTCGGACGGCCGACGGCCTTTGCACGGCCGATTGCGAAAATTATGTCGCTCGGCACGACTGACGTTACCCGGAAGAGATGCGATACGGCGGCTTCAGATAGACCGAGAACGGGGCATATTGCTCGGTGCGACAACCCGGCCTTTTTTAGCTGGACGGCCCACATTGCCTGCTCAATCCAGGTGAGATTCTCACGAACCCCGTTTTCAAGCGCCTGTTCTTCGATGAGTTGGCGATCCGTTAGGTCGCGCACATAGGCCTTGATCTTGACGGTTTCCGGCCGCTCGGCATCAATCATTATTGCCTTGATGGCAGCCAAGCGGCGATACCCATAGGCGAGTTGATAATAATCGCTCTTAGTGGGATGAGGCCGTACGAGGACAGGAATCTTCTGCCCTTCGGCTGCGATCGAGATCTTTAGCGTCTCAAGCTCAGCTTCGGCTTCTTCATCACTGTTGAACCGGTCCTGATATGGGGACCGCTCCACTTTGGTGGGATCGAGTGAGAGGATGCTGTCCTCGCTCAGGTGTGTGAGCGCTCTTCCAACATTAGTGATGACCGGCGAGGAGTGGCGCCGAGCGAGCGCAGTGTTTTCAGCCGTATCGCTTGCGGGCATGTCGCCGCGGTTCTCGGCCTCTTCGGCCATACGTCGAAGGATGCTCTTTTTCATGTGCTACGCCCCCAAACCTTGCGGGCCAATCCAAGAATCTCGAAGTTGACACGATCCGCGCTTTCGATCGCTCTCTTAAGCGCTTCCCGGCCGACTTCGCCAGCTTCAAGTTCGTAGAGAGTTTTCTTGGCAACCGCCGCGCCTGCAATGGCTGTGGATTCGAGAGCTTCTGCGACCAGAACGTCATCGCCGAACAATCTACGCATGACGCCAGCCATATATTTTTGCGGCCCGTCGTTCGGGTTGACGCGGGTTAGCAGAAAGCGGAAGAAGTCGTGCTCGAACCGGGCCCCGAACTGCGCAAGCACGTCGGAAAGATCGGAGATCATGATAAGAAACTGATTGCACGACGCAACGTCCAGCATTGCTGGATGCACTGTAACGATCAGCGACGTCGATGCGTACAGCGCAGCTAATGTAGAATAGCCGAGCGACGGCGGCGTATCCAAGATGACGAAATCATATCGGTCATCGACGCTCGCGAGCGCGGCACCCAGTCGCTCAAAGAAAAGACCAAGGTCGTCTCGCGTTTTCGATGTTAAATAGGTGGGGGTGTCGAACTCGAAATCCATTAGCTCCAGATTGCCTGGCACAAGATCGACGCCGGGGAAGTAGGTTGAACGGATGATATCTGCGAATGGGCGGCGCTCATTATCATACCGGATAGCCGCATAAGCGGTCTCGTTCTCGCCAAGATCGAATTCCGGCTGAATGCCAAAGAGCGCCGTCATTGAAGCCTGGGGGTCCAAGTCCACACACAATACCCGATAGCCCTGCAATCCAAGGAAGTGCGCGAGATGAATGGAGGTAGTCGTCTTCGAACTGCCACCCTTGAAGTTCACGGTGGCAATGACCTGCAGCTTCTCGTTTTTGCGACGGAAAGGTATGAGTTCGCCCGCCTCGTCAGGGCGGAGGGAAGCCAAGAAAGACCGCAGTTCCTTAACCTGTTCCACCGTGTAAGTTCGTCGATTGTTCTCGGCTCTGTCCGGTAGAGGGCCCCTCCCTTCGATCGTCAGCTGCCTCAGCGTGCTTTCCGGAACCTTGAGGAGGCGCACGAGATCGACGGTCGAGAATGTCCTCGCGAATGTCTTACGCGCCTCGGGCGGATAGACGGCTTCGCGCATGTCACGAAGTTCCGCAGAAAGCTTCGAAGTGTAAGCGTCGATTTTCGATGCGGTATCTCTGACGTTTTTAGATGCAGGTTGGAGCATCCGATCCTCTTGACGGTTATGAGCGCTTAGCAAGGCAGTTTCCGTCAGTGTTGCCAGAGGCCATCCGATTCGACAAGGGATTTTTAGTTAACGAAAACCTACCGCCCATGAATCTGGATCACCTGACTTTATGGCTGCCTCGTTCTGTGCGCGCTACCAAAACTTTACAGCTGTAAAGTCCGCCGGCTGACTTTACAGCTGTAAAGATTCGTTCATTCCCGCGACGCGAGGGATAACGTGTGGCGTCAACCTCCCTCCCCTGTCCGTCCGCCGTCGAGATTGAATGGATTAATTCTGCTCTAAGACAACCCCGAGCCGGCGCTTTCACCGACCTCTGGTGGAGCAGGCGCCCAAAGCCTTAGTCTATTCGACGCCTTTGCTCTGTATCCGCTTATCATCTCCGCAGAGCAAGACATAACTGCACTTCGGTCTCGCACGATAAGCCATCTCGATTGAGAGATGTGCATAAGTAGGCCGCTTCTCAACCACAGTGAATTCCTGGCTTGGACCACATCCGAAGGTTTTGCTGATACCGTGGCCTCGGACAGGCTGCATGTGACGATCGCAAGCTCGCGCGGTGCGGTGATCTGGGAGCAGATCTGGCCATGCCTAAGCGATTTGACCGTTCGCATTGGGGGCCGAAGATCGGTCCGGAGTTTTGGCGGTGTGATGGTGCTGATCTTCGGTTGCCGGCGGCTCTCTCAGCGCCATACTGAGTTTCGGCGACTCGGGATGAGGTGGGATTTTCCCAGCTGCTCACCGCATATTTCGTTTGCGTTTGACGAGGCATCGATCTAGCCAAAGTTCGCCCTTTTCCAGGCCGGCTTCATTTCGGCCCGGAATGCTTCCATGTCGATACAATCCAGTCCCTCTGGGGGAATGGCGTGAGGAAAGTAGTTTGGCTGGCCTGAATGATGTCCTGCTGTTAGGTTCGAGCTCGTTTCAACGTGTGGGGAAGCGAAATGCCGTCTGAAACTCGGTCACCACGCCTGGCGGTCCTGATTGATGCCGACAACACTTCCGCCAAGATCGCCGACGGGCTGTTCGAAGAAGTTGCCAAAATCGGCGAGGCGAGCGTGCGTCGCATCTACGGCGACTTTTCCGGTACACGTTCCAAGGGTTGGGCGGACGTGCTTGCAAAGCATGCCATTATTCCGCAGCAACAATTTGCCTATACGACAGGAAAGAATGCGTCTGATATAACTTTGGTGATCGATGCAATGGATTTGCTGCACAGTGGCCGTTTCGACGGCTTCTGCCTTGTTTCCTCCGACAGTGATTTCACACGGCTGGCTGCTCGTATCAGGGAGCAAGGGGTCGATGTTTTCGGCTTCGGTGAGCAGAAGACACCTGAAAGTTTTCGGCAGGCCTGTCGGCGGTTTTTCTATACGGAGAACCTCTTTCCGGGAAAACTCAAGGACGAGGAAAGCGCGGTTTCGACAGACAAGCCGCTGCAGCCCCCGAGTGCGGCGGTTCCTCTGATCAAGAAGGTGTTGTCGCAGGAGGATGCGGATGATGGTTGGGTCAATCTGGGCACGGTCGGCAAGCAGCTCTTAAACCTGGCGCCGGACTTCGATCCGCGCACCTTCGGATTCCGAAAACTGAGCGATCTCGTGCGGAAAACCAATCAGTTCGAGGTTCAGCAGGGGGATGGCGGTCCAATCAGAATTCGCGGCAAGCGATCGGGTAAAAAACAATCATAGTTGGCATTGCCGCCGACCATCAATGCGCCGGCGAGGTAACACAACCGGAATTCCAGCTTTTCGTGACAGCCAGAACCGTCAATCTGTGCCATGGCAATCGAATGACAGTCTGCCACGCATGAATTCGGCAGGACGCGAGAAAAAGGAAGAGACTATGGCAACTGGTACAGTGAAGTGGTTCAATGCGACCAAGGGATTTGGATTCATTCAGCCGGATGACGGCAGCACCGATGTTTTCGTCCACATTTCGGCTGTGGAGCGCGCCGGTATGCGTGGTCTCAACGATGGGCAGAAGATCACCTATGAACTGGTGAAGGATCGCAAATCCGGCAAGATGTCGGCGGACAACCTGCAGGGATAAGCCAATTAAGAATGCGGTAGTCTTTCGGAAGGCCGGGTTTGATCCGGCCTTTTGCGTTTGAGGCACCTGCCCTTCCCTGCGCGCCGCCTTGGCCGCACAGCGGCTCTAAATGATGGGAGCATCTACCTGCAACGGTGCAAGAGCTGCATTGTGTGTTGCCCGGTGCTTGACTGTTTTCTATTCTAAAGCCTGATCATCAAGCATCGAAAGCTCGCATGGACCCTCAACTCGACATGTTTGCGAAGCCGTCGGTCGAGACACGATCGCTACCGCGTGAAGCGCCGGCCCGGAAGAGCCGGCCATTGCCAGTGCATGCCCCTCTCACGGACGAAGAGATGGTACGCAAACTCGAGGATGGCGGTCAGTACCGCATTCTTCGCAAGCTTGTACCAAGGAAGACCGCGGTCAGCAGGCGTCCGGAGTTCCAGCGGGTTGGCGTAATCCTCGATACGGAGACGACCGGCCTCAATCATCGCAATGATGAGATCATCGAGATCGGCTTGGTTGCCTTCACATTCGATGATTTTGGCCATATCGGCGATGTCATCGGCGTCTATGGTGGATTGCAACAACCAGGCACGCCAATCCCTCTCGAAATCACCAAGCTTACCGGCATTACCGATGAGATGGTTGAGGGTCAGATGATCGATATGCAGCAGGTCCGCAGGATGGTCGCGCCGGCGGATCTGGTAATAGCGCACAATGCCAGCTTCGATCGACCGTTCTGTGAAGCGTTTTCA
The DNA here is from genome assembly GCA_036398815.1 of Rhizobium sp. Classification (GTDB taxonomy): domain Bacteria; phylum Pseudomonadota; class Alphaproteobacteria; order Rhizobiales; family Rhizobiaceae; genus Rhizobium. The sequence goes on from DASWOH010000246.1 coordinate 10,359, forward strand.
AATGTCTTTGCGAGTAAGGCGTGGGCTTGTTCAGTTTCCGAGATCGACTGGAACGCCCGTGATTTCGAAGGCACGAAGCTCGGATATCTAATCGGGCAGGCCGGCTATTTTCATGAAGGTCACCGCGCCGTCGATGACTGCTTTGCGCTGCTTGAAGTTCTCGACCGCAGTGCCGGAGACGGCGAAACACCGTTCGCGGAGTTAGTTCGCAGCAGCGAGCAATCGCGTGTGCGTATTTTTGCTGAGCACAGTCCGTTTGAGATGAAAGATCACCTGAAGGCGAGGGGATATCGCTGGTCTGATGGCAGCGACGGCCGGCCGAAGTCCTGGTGGACCGAAATTGATAAGGACGCGCTGCGCGACGAACTTCATTATCTACGTTCGGAGATCTACCGCTGGGAAGAGGCCGACCCGCCCCTCCAACATCTGACTGCTTTCGATCGTTTCAAAGCATAGTCCGGTTCGCGGACCCGAGAGAGCATCACGCATCTATCTCGATGCGTGAACATGTGGCGCAGACATCGCGATTACTGATGTCATGGCTCTCTACAAAAGCCATTTCTCCTAAACGAGATCAAGAAGGCTTTCTCCTAGCGAGGCGAGGGGCATCGCTTCGATACCGTTCTTCAGCGGGAAAACCTCTTGTCCGGGATAGACGACAATGCGCCGCACCGGATCGATGTCCTCGCACGCAAGATAGAAGCCTTTCTCGAGTTTCGGTGTCAGACTGCGCTTGATTTCAATAGCCCAAGGGCGACCGCCTGGCGGGGTGAGAAGGAGGTCGATCTCCGCGCCCGCCGATGTCCGATAGAAATTGCTCTGGGTTCCGGCTGGTGCCGCGGCTATCAACGTCTCGATCACGAACCCTTCCCAGCTTGCACCAGCCACCGGGTGACCGAGCAGGTCCTCCTGGGTGGTCAGTCCGAGCAGGGTATGAGTGATGCCGCTGTCACGAACGTAGACCCGTGGTGACTTGACCAGGCGTTTGCCAACGTTCGCATGCCAAGGCTCAAGGCGCCGCACGAGCAGTAGATCAACCAGGAGATCGAGATGGGAGGCGACCGTCTTACCGTCGACGCCCAGCGCGCGCGCAAATTCCGCTGCGTTCAAAAGTCCTGACTGATGATGTGCAAGCATGGTCCAGAAGCGCCGTAGCGTTTCCGCTGGAATGCGCGGGCCAAGCAGGGGAATGTCCCGTTCCAGATAGGTACGGGTAAAGTTCTGCCGCCACCGCTGGCTTACACGATCATTCGTAGCAAGGAAACTATCGGGGAACCCGCCCCGTAGCCATAGGGTATTCAAATCGTGGGCCGGCACTTCCAAGCCATCGATCGGACCCATTTCCAGATAGGCGATGCGGCCTGCCAGCGTTTCACCCGACTGTTTCAGCAGGTCAATGGATGCGGAGCCGAGGAGTAGGAAATGCCCGGCTTTCCTCCCATCTCGCCGGCGATGATCGATAAGACCACGCAGATTCTGGAAAAGATTGGGCAGGCGATGAACCTCGTCCAAGATCACCAGCTTGTCGCTATGCTGACTGAGATACAGCTCCGGCTCGGCGAGCTTGGCCCGGTCGGCATCAGATTCCAGATCAAGGTAGATCGAGGGACGATGGTCCGCTATGCTGAGCGCCAGCGTCGTCTTACCGACTTGGCGGGGACCAATCAGTGCAACGGCAGGGCTTGTGTCAATCAGGTCGTTCAGTTCAGCGGCAATACGGCGCTCAATCATCCTTACATTTATGGAGCATTATTCCGTAATTGCAAGGTTGAATCAGCAAAGCTCGAGCCATTTTACGACGACTGTGCCTGGTGACGGCGCGAGCGGCTCTGAAATGACGTTGGTATAGAGAGCAATCAAACGGCCAAATTCCTGAGTGTCGCGGATGGTTCGGCAAGATTGCGATTGGTTCTCGGCTTGTCGCCGGTACGGTCTGGAGAATGTCAAGGCATGCGCGCTGCTGTTTCAGCGCTTTGTCGATATCGCGGACCGCCACGCCTAGCAGTCATTTCGATGGCAGCCGGAGTGCGTGGAAGCTCGTTGCTAGGGGAGGGTGCTTCGATCTTGTCGGCTTGCGATCCGAGAAGGGCCGCCAGGCGTCTCTTGGTTGGGGGCGTGGACGCCTGGCGCAGAGAAGTTCACCGGGTAGTAAACGGCTGAAGAATACAACCAGCGTCACCGCGCACATAGACACCCAAATGGGTAGGGACCGCGGTGTCGTTTTCAAGAATACGGCCGTTCCGACGAGATACGGCACTTAATGTGAGTTTTTTTAAAGCGATGAGAGTCTTACGACTAATTGCCGAAACGACAGTTCGCCTTCGATTTCAAAAGCTACTGCGCCACATAGGCAGGATCCTTTATGCATACGCTCCCTTTCTTGATGACCGTCTGTCTTCAAGGCTGCGTGGATGATTCAGTTGGCTAGGCCACGATGCTGCATTATGTCTCGGCACATCTTTCTGGAACAGACAGTGCCCCATCAAGGAGAAGAGCGGCATATAACCCGATCTTGGCGAACAACAGCAGCGCTTGGGCGCAACTCAGAGCACGACGACCCTTGTACCCACGCCGACCCGGCCATAGAGATCCATCACATCTGGATTTGCCATGCGGATGCAGCCGGAGGATACCGCCTTGCCGATCGAGTTGGGCTCGTTGGTGCCATGGATGCGGTAGAGGGTGGAACCGAGATAAAGCGCTCTAGCTCCGAGAGGATTATTGAGGCCGCCATCCATGCGGTCAGGTAGTTCTGGTCGACGAGCGATCATTTCCTTGGGCGGCGTCCAGGTCGGCCATTCTGCTTTGCGGCTGATCGTCTCCGTGCCCTTCCAGGCGAAGCCCTGTTTGCCGACGCCGATGCCGTATTTAAGAGCAGTTCCGTCGTTGAGCACAAGATAGAGACGTTTCTCCTTGGTGGAGATCACGATCGTGCCAGGATCGTAACCGGAAAAGGAGACAACCGTGCGCGGGATGGGTGACCGCGCCAGGCTCGCTCGCCTGTCATCCTTGGCGCCAGAATTGAGTTGGGGAGAAATCGCGCCCCGATCGATCGAAGCACGCCGTTGTGGACGGGGTCGCGACGGGAAATCGCCGTCATCATCGTCATAATAGCCATAGGGATCACCCCGATAATAATAGTCATCGTCGAAACGACGATCATCGCGATAGCGTGGCGGCGCCTCCCGCCGATGGCGCTGAATAGCATAGTCATCGTCCGGGCCCTCGCCATAATCCGGCAAATATCTCCATTCCTGAGCATGCACGGAGATGCTTGTCATTAGCACAGCCAGAGCGGGCAAAAGGACCAATCTTATAATCTTCATGTCACAACCAACTTCCCGAAGAACGCACGGGATTGCGCCCCGCGTCGACGGGGTATGCGTGCGGCCGACAATTTCGGAAGCGGCAGGCGTAATTGTGGCAACGGCGATCGAAAGCCAAGATTTTCCGACTCGTTTTGAGAGGCGTTAGCATAGATGCGGAATGCGTAAACAAAGGAACGTTAGTGAACGTCCCTAAGTAAACACAGGCTTCGCAAAGCGCACCCTCCATCCGGAGCCGGTGTGAGGCGACCGTCGCGCCGACCGGCCCATCGCATGACCGGTGTTGTCGTCGAGCCTTGCTGCCGCGTGCGCCGAGCGCCCCAATCTTGGCGCGGCACAGATCGGGGAATCTTCATCACAATGGTCGCGAGGCGATCACCTCGGTCGAACGTCGGTCGAACGGCAGAATAGCTTTGAGCGCGCAAAGCTCTGGGCGTGCCGCCATGGTTTGCCTCGGATGACAAGAGGCGTCCAGGCCGTCAATGAAGATCTGATCTTTTCGACAATGGCCGAACAGCGGCGGGTGTGGGGTCAGTTCCCGTAGGGGCGAAATGACACGCTAACGGGTTGAAGTCCGCAATCGACCTCTTTGCAGCCATTCATTAGTGGGCAGTGTTCTTAGCCACAGCCCATTGCCTTGATATTCCTGTTTAAAATATGCATACGCGGTGTCGGTTAGACATCGAGGAAAAAACATGACCAAATTCAAGAGCATATTTATCGCCGTTGCGGTCGGCATTGTCGTGGCATTTGGAGCGATGATGAAGGACAAAATGACGAATGCAGAGTGGGTTGTGTCACCTGAACAGATCGCTCAAGCAAAAGCAGAAGGTAAAATGGGCTATGAGAGCTCACCGGGCACAGTGACGGTCTTGCCGATCCGCAGTGAAAAGGCTGATATTCTGCCCGTGACCTGGCTTATTTTTGGTATTGTCGCCGGGGGTGCAGCCTACGTTGTCACTCGGCGCAAATCAGCCTGAGCGCGGAAGCCCTCCTTCGTGTTCCGGCGCGCGACATAGACCTAAGGTGAGCGAAAAGCCAAATGCCTCGCTTTGTATCTGCCCTGATTATCGGAGTTGGAGCACTCCTGAATGGCTGGGATCGTCTTGGAACTCCAGCAACTGATGCCGAGCAGACAGGCTGGCTTTACCAGTGTTTCGGCCCGAACGGAATCGGGTGGAGTATGATAGTGCTCGGGGCAGTCATGCTTGTCATCGGTGTTCTTATGCTGCGTACTTGGTTGGCCGCAGTCAAAAAGGGTGAACCTAAAGTGAAACGCGACAGGTGAATGGTGGCTCATGGCGCTGCAGCAAAGCAGCCCTCGCCGTCCCAAATGAACTTCAGTCTGTTTTGGACAACACTCGGCCTATAGAAATCAGGACGTCCCCAGCCTAAAATTCACAAGCGTTCAATTGGGACAGCAGCCCGGTGCGTTTAAAGTGTCATTCTGCCCCCTACCGGAACCTACCCCTTCCATGCACGACGGTTCGCCTCTGTTTTTCCGTCGAATGAATCGCTTGCCATGGTTCGACACTATCGCGTCTCTGAATGACTCCCAAATGGCGCTTTCCGGCCTAAATAGATCGTGCCGTGTCTAGTTCCGAAGGAGCCCGAAACGGAATGCCTCATCCATAAGTGCTTTGACAGATGAAGGCTGCCATTTCCGGCCGCCGCGTACAGCGCGTTCATGGACCTGGTCGTCGATGGAAACACGTGCGTAACCGATCAGCCGGAAGGGCGGGGGAGGGGTATTGCTCTTCGGCGATTTTGCCATGGTTTCTCAGCCCAATTCCGGTATCGTTGTTCAGATAAGGAATGCGCTGATAAAGGTTCCTTTGAAAGCGTCTCTTGAAGGATACGCAGGCTAGTTGGGACGTCCAGATGATCGATGAGATGCGTTTTGTCACTGACAGCTTTCTTGAACGTTGCTCCGGTGTCAGTGCAGGCGAAACGAAACGCATAATTGGCAGAAGAGGGCAATCGAACCCAGCATGGCGTTTCCGGCGGGAGCTTGCTCCACGCGGCTACAGACCACCTTCTTATTGCGCGGACCGCCCCAAAAAGGCGATCTGCGGCAGTTATCACATTTTTCCGAACCCGTCGGCGCCCTAGTCATGTAACAATGGCATGATTTTTACGACGGCCAATTTGCCTTTCTGCTTCAAGAAGCGTTGGAAGTTCTCTCGCGCCGCGGGGAGGGATCGGTTACAGGACGCCGCATCTCGGCAGACCCTGAGTACGGTTTCATACCGGATTCCCGATTTCGAATCCGTGCTGCAGACCTATGTCTGGCAGGATTACGATGTGGCTCTCGATTTTCCGGAGATGCACAAGTTCCTCGCCTTCTGGCAAGCCAATCTGGACGGGCCGCTGCATTCGGTGCGCTATAGGCATCAGCGACTGGTCGGGCCTAGCGAATGGCGCCGCGTCGAAGGTGAGTTCAAGCTGCACTGAGGCTCGAGGACCTCCATTCAGACCCAGACGGTATGGAGACCCAAAGCGTACAATCGTCACAGATTGTACGAGCGAAAATTTTCAGCCGCGGCTCTTGAACTATAAAATCTCAGAAACCAAATCGATTGCCGCCAGCCGCTGAAAAAAGGGCTGGCCGAGCTGGGAGCGCTGTCTTTCAGCGCTTCCGTACCCATGTTGCTTCAAGGAGGATATGGCTATGGCAACGATTCATAACTACGCACCCCTGTTCCGCTCGAGCGTCGGCTTCGATCGGGTTTTCGATCTTCTGGAAAATGCCCAACGTGGCCGTTCGATCAGCGATTGGCCACCCTATGACATCATCAAGACCGGAGACGACAGCTACCGAATTTCGATCGCGGTGGCGGGCTTTGGACAGGACGATCTCGATATCACCTTCCAGTCCAACCTTCTAACCGTAACTGGCAAGAAAGAGGAGACACCTGGCGAAGGCTACCTGCATCGCGGCATTGCCGGCCGGCCATTTGAACACAGGTTTGAGCTTGCCGACCATGTTCGCGTGAGCGGAGCCGATCTGAAGAACGGTCTGCTGTCGATCGACCTGGTTCGCGAGATCCCGGAAGCACTCAAGCCGCGGAAAATCTCCATTGAAAGCGCGTCCGCTTCGACATCGACTGCCCCCGCACGGATCGAGGCGCAGAAGGCAGCTTAATCCGCATTCCGTTGAGCATGGGCGCCGTCACGACGGCACCCATCAATATCTGGGTTCGGAAGGAGAGCATGATGAAACCCGATATGTTCAAACAGCCCGTTTCCATTCTTGTCGGCCTCGGCTTTCCGGCCGAGATTCGTTCGGTGATGGAAGCTTATCGACATCTCGTGGAATGGCCGGCCTCATCTCGAGACCCGGCGCATTCAATCGCGCTCAAGGCCTGCGACGCGGCACTACGAGGCGACATTGAAGCCGAAACGGTGCGCGGCTTATTTGCCGCCTTCGCCGAGAAACACGATCTCCTGGCGCCGGACGGCGATGTCATCGTCGCGTCCCGGCTGCGGCGGGACAGAGATCCGCATGTGCGTTGAGAGGCGTCGATGATGGAGAATACGTTGAAGCAAGCAGTCAGCGAGGCTGTGGCGATGGGGCCGGCTGTTCTGATGCCGCAAAACGTCAGGTTTCGGCGCCCCATCGACGTGGTGACTGCATCCGCCCTGTCCGCCCATGACAAGCGTACGATTCTCGCGGCCAGGGCATCGGACTACTACGCAATCGACTCGAAGCCAGCGCTTCGCCAGATACCGGGAACCCCCGAGCCTGTTGCAATCGATGAGGTTCAGTCGGCTCTCATCGAGCTCGATCGCCGCTACGGTGTTTGAGGTAAGTTGAGTGACATCAAGGTGCGACAGCGTCTTGTCCGACGCTGCCGCCAATGCCGAAACTGAGCTAGGCGCCTTTGCTTTTTTCTGCCGCGACGGGCAGGCGATTGAGACGGGAACGGAAGGGATCCGTGGGCGCTGGAAGTGGCAGGTCATTTTCGCGAAGGCGAGTCCGCCCTGGCTATTTGATTGATAAGTAGGGTTGGCGCAGATCCGAGACGCTTTCAACGCAGGCGCGCTGACATCGGCGCCGGGTAAAGCACGTCGAATCATTGTCAATAAGTTCGAAACGACTTGCGCGCATACTGACAACGACTTTGTATAGTCGACAAATTTACGCACCCCGAGGATTTAAGCATGGCTGATGACACAAACATGCCCCCCGCAGCCGAGATTGCGTCCGCTGATGCATCTTCGAAGCCAAAAGAGAAAAAGACGCGCGCGCCGCGCAAGCCTAAAGTCGCTGCGGAAGCAGCTGCCGATGCATCGGTGAGTGCGCCGATAAAGAAGACCCGCGGCCCGGGCAAGAAAACCGCAGCTTCCGATGCGCCTTCGACGGCGGCGCCGACCGCTAAGGCGTCTGTGGCGGCCACGAAAGCGGCTATTGCCACGCCTCAGCGTGCTAAGCGAGCCCCGCGGCAAGCTGTAACTGCATCTCATGATACGGATGGTTTTGCGGATCTTCTTAAACTCGAAGAAGAAAACCAGAAGCTGCGTAAGGCACTGTCGGAAAAACTTCGCGCCGAGAATGCAGATCTTCGCAAGAAGCTTGGAATGGCTTGATAGCAAGCAGACGCCCAGGAGCGGCGATTTAGAGCCACTTCGCCGCTAAGACCAGGCTCGCATTGCAAGTCTGGTCTCCCGCTCAATACTATAGGGCAAAGAAAACGAGTCGGGAGTCGGTGATGAGATCACCATGGCAGCTAATTAAGAGTCTTACATCGCGCCGCAAGGTGGAGGAAGCCAGCGAGCTGGTGAATGAGGCCGTTCCAACCTCTGATCCCCGCGAGCAGGAGGTCGCGCAGGACCTTACGCTGCAGGCAGGCCCAAATGCGGCACCAGATTCAATCCTTGCAATCCCCGTTGACGACAATCAGCCGAACTCTGCCGAAGCCGAGACGACTGAATCCGATCCGATAGTGCGAACGGATCCTTCGCTTTCCGAGCATGTATCAAACGAGGCTCCGGAACCACACGCTCGGCCTTCGCCGGCCGCACCGGTCAGACAGGCTATCGAACGGCAACCGATTGTGAGTGCATCGGCGGGAGGCCCGAATGAGCACTACGCTCACGCTATACCGGAGCAAATTGTCGCCACCGAGACGACTGTCGTCAAGAGAGCGCCAAAACGACAGGAAGCCGCGAAGAAGACGATCCTCGAGGAAACCATTGAACTGGATCGCGAGATTAACGAGCTGAGAGCGCAGCTATCCGCCAAACTGCTCCAGCAGAACAAACAGTTGCGTCGTATGCTCGAGCGCTACAACGACAGGTGAGGTGGCTGCCGGTGGCTCCCCGATTTCAGGGGCAATTCCATCAAATAACCAGCCGAGCCGCGCGTCCGTTCTTCCGCTCGGCGTTGTTGTAATAGCTCGCCGCCTGCGTCACCGACTTGTGTAGCGATTGCTGCATGGCTTCGGGCAGTGGAATGCCGCGATTGGCGGCCTCGGTGAGATAACCGGACCGCAGCCCATGCGCCGAAAACGCCTCCGGGTCTAGGCCGGCCTGCTTGACGCGTGCCTTGAGGATGAAGTTGACCGATTGCGGTGTCAACGCCCGCCGATCGATATTGCCCCACTGATCGATGCGCCGGAAGATTGGCCCGGTCTCGATCCTGGCTTCCTCGATCCATCGTTTCAGCGCCTCGACTGGTCGGCCGATCAGAATGGCATGCGCCTTGTCTTCAACCGCCGTCGTCTTGGTGCGGCCGAGGTTAAGTGTCAGACACCGCAGGAGAGGGGAGGCGGCACTCCTCGGATCGGCATGCACCGGTTCCTCATCGACCAGATCCTCGACGCGCAGGGCGGCGATTTCGGAACGCCGGCGACCGCCGGAGGCAAAGGCCGTCAGCAGTAATGCGCAATCGCGAATATCCACCAGCCGATCGCCGGCACAAGTGGCCAGCAGCTTTGCCAGGACATCGCCGGTGACCGCCTTTTTGCTCTTTCGCTGCCTCGGCCGGGCGCTTGCTCGCGCAGCGAGCCTGAGCGCGGATTTCAGGGACGGCGCGGTGAAGTATCCCGTCAGACCTCGCCAACGTGTGAGGATCGACCAAGTGGTCAGTCGCCGGCGCACGGTATCCGGCGCATGCGGACCGTCGGCACGCAGCAGCCCTCGGGCGCGCAATCCCGTCTCGACTTCGTCCGGCATGCCGTGGTTTGGATCCTCAGTACGCTCCGCAGGATCCCAGAGATGATGGGCGACGAACTTCAACAGCAGCGCTTCAGGCGCCGGCCAGGGGAGGGGCGTGCCGGTGGCAAGCCCGCACCAGGCCTCGAGATAGCCGAGGTCAGAGGCGAGCGCCCTGAGCGTATTGTCGCCCATACCCTCTTGCGCCAGATGCTTGAGGGTAGCGACATCGTCGTCGGTTAGCAGTGTTGCCAGCTGATCGCGGCGATCGAAGGGCAGGATGGCGTCGAGTGCATCGAGTTCTTCGGCACGCCGCTGCACTGGATCGGCAGGGGCGGGTTGGCTGATGGCTTTGCGTGTCATTGGCTTGCCGACGCGGGATGGCATTTCATATCGGTCCTGCCGAAATCCTGGCCTTTGAACAGGAGCGGCGCCTTGGCGACCGCAGCAACGGCGTAGGAAAAGCAGTCGCCCATATTGAGTGCGGCTGGATGGCGACCTTTACCGAAGCGGTCGAACGCTCGTTCCGCTTCGCGATAATGCTTCTCGTCGAAAGCAATCGCGGTTACGTTCGGAAGCCGGACAAACTGATCAACGATGTCCGAAGCGTTTGGAAATCCTCTTCCTGTCAACACCATTCGAGCCTCAAGCAGGGTTGGCCAGCCGATCGCAAGTGCCTCCCGACCCACCAACGATATGAACCGTTCGGCCTCCGGCTCTCCCAAGGCCATCGCCAGAATGACCGACGTATCGGCAGCGATCATCGTGGCAAACCATATTCGTCGTAGAAATCGTCATGCGCAGATGTCGTGCCGGTCGGCACAGCACGCCGGCCCTCGGCCATCAAGTCCGATAGGACATCGATCGGCGTCCGAGCAGACTGTTGGCGCAGCTCCAGATCGTAGTGCTCGAGCGCCTGCTCGACGAGCTTGTTGATTGGTTGACCGGTGCGGCGCGCCATCGCATGGGCCAGGTCTCTCGCCTTTGTGCTGCGGACGGAGAGTTGTGTTTCAGACATCGGCTTTCCTCTATCAAGATCCCGTCAAATATAGCGATTCCAGCCTGAGATGGCAATAAAATCCCTTCTAGATGGCTTACTATCGATACCTGAATAACCGAATTCGAGCGGCGCGGCATCGGTTAGGCTGGGGAGGCCAGGGTTTTCGGCTCTAGCATGGATGGCTCGCGGGCTGTGATTTGCCCCGACTTTACCGGATTTGCGACTCCAAAGCCATCACTATCGATAACCTGTACTTATCGATGGTTAGAGATGCATTTAAGAATGGGACTCACTAACGGAATCAAATCGCGGTTGCATTTCCGTTTGAGAAAATAAAAGTGTTAATTCATATGATTAACAAAGGCAAAATTGGCCGACCGCCTGGTAAGCGGGGGTAAGCGGGGCTGATTTGGTGGCAGTGCCCGATAACGGGCAGTGCGGAGGGCGAGATTGCGTCCGTGTGCTGCCCTTGGCATGGTGTTTTCGGCAACAACAAAGGGGCGCAGACCATGCGGCGGATCGACATTGATAACCTGGACGAGGCGGCCCTGGTCGAACTCAATGCGCGCATCGTCGACCGGCTGCAGTTCCTGCATTATCAGCGGACTGCAGCTGCGTTGCAGGACATTCGAGTCGGAAGCGGCGTGACGTTCGAAGGTCCTGGTGGAGCAACGATCCGTGGCATCGTTATTCGCCGCAACAAGAAAACGGTGACGGTGCATACCGACGATGAGCGACAGTGGAACGTGTCGCCGACGCTGCTGAGGCTTACCGGCTCCCATGTGCTTGATACGCTGGATGAGGTCATGACGGGCAAGGCCAGGTCAGATGGGCCCAAGTCAGACGGGGGCAAGTCAGGTGGGACCGGTACAAGCGCATCGGATAAGATCGTGGCTTTCCCCAAACCTGATCGCCATTGATGTGCTCAGGCTCTGGCGGCGATCATCGTGGCCAGCGGAGGAATGGACCGTTCCAGTCCGCCCATGCCCAACCGATCGCCAAGATAGTGCCAGAACGACAGGCCAAGCTTCTGACAGGTCTTCATCAGACCAAGCATGCTGTCGCGCGCCTCCCGGCCATTGCGACTGACCGTGCCACCCGAGATCTTTCGCTTGATGACAAACCCGCGCAGATCTCTTTCCGACGCGTTCGTATTAAGCGGAGTTTCAGGCCGCTCGAGAACGCGCAGCAACTCGGCCTTGCGGCGTTTCAGTCGAACCAGCAGTTTGTCGAGATCGCTATATCCAGTGCGGATAGAAAATATTCGATCGAACCTGACCCCCAGAGCGTTGGCTGCACGCCGACTGGGTCTTCGCTGGTAGTCTTTCAGAAGCTTGTAAAAGAGCCAGATCAGTTCGCGCAAAGTCTCGACATGCTTCACTTGGCCTGGCGTCGCCGGCATCAGTTTTTGCAGCAATCGCTCCGCGTGAACCCAACACAGGGCATGGGTGCCGACGCGAAACTGGCCGGCATCGTCGGAGACGATCACTGCATTGCCGACCAGACCATGATGGCGGATGGAACCCCAAATGCCCGCCTCGGCAAACGGGCGGATGATGTCCCTGTCAAAGATGTCGATACCCTTCTCCGCCAGATAGGCGAGAAATGGAAGCTGGTTGGCAAACCGCCGCGGCTCGCAGGTGTTCAGCCGTGCCAGAAGGACGGGGTCCACCTGCCGGTCTTCCATAAGGGCGAAGGCGGCATCGTTGAGGACATAGTCCTGATAGTTGCCGCGCAGCAGAGCCAGGAAGTTCAGCCGCGACTTGGATGGCGCCGTGCGAAAGGCGCTGAAATGCTCGCTTCCGATATGCGTC
>DASWOH010000247.1:0-1760 GCA_036398815.1 Rhizobium sp.
AAATCATCGGAACGTGGGCTGGCTACACCGTAATTTCGGTCATAAATGAGCGCCCCTGGCTCAAGTTGTTCGATGATCTGGAACATATCATTCTCGGGCATTTCGAAGGCCTCGACAAGGGCCTCATAAATTCCATTCGACATCTTTCTTATGTAGTCGGGAGACTTTCCTTTGGTCATTGTAACTCGCACCAACGGCATTGGAGTTGTCCTTCATGAAGGGTTGTTACCGGAGTTGGTAGGATGAGATCCCACCGACAGTCGATTTCATGCGGTTTTCATGGTGCTGCCACCGTAGAAAGGATAATCGGTGTAGCCCCTTGCATCGCCGCCGTAGAACGACTTGCGATCGTAAGAATTGAATGGCAAGCCAGCGCGGATACGCACGGGCAAATCTGGATTTGCGATGAAGCTCCGTCCGAAGGCGACCAAGTCAGCGGTTCCCGACGAAATGATTTCCTTGGCCGTCTCAGCTGAGAATCCGCCAGCAGCAATAATCGCCCCCTTGAAATGTGGGCGGAGATTTGCTGCTGCGACCGCCGGCCTATCATTTTCGATAGAGGCGTCTCCCGAAACGCGTGGCTCAATGACGTGGAGGTAGGCAAGACCGAGCTTGTTCAACTCTCTTGCGACATAACCGAAGGTTGCTGCTGGATCGCTGTCGAACATGCCGTTGAAGTTGGAACTCGGACTGATGCGAACTCCAACACGATCGAAACCCCACACACTTGCGGCCGCACGGACCACCTCGATTAGAAGACGGGCGCGATTCTCCGTCGCCCCGCCATATTCGTCGGTGCGCCTGTTGGACCCATCCTGCAGGAATTCATCCAGAAGGTAGCCATTGGCCGAATGGAGTTCGACACCATCGAACTCCGCATCCAGTGCGTACCGCGCCGCGATGCGAAATTCCTCGATGATCATGTGAATCTCGTGAAGCTCCAGCGCCCTGGGTTTCTCGACCGGCTTCCAGCCGAGCAGAGTATGTGCGAGACCTTCGCCGGCAATGGCGCTTGGGGCGACACACAACTCGTTATTGGGCTCGTTGTCTGGGTGGGATTGACGACCACCGTGCCAAATTTGCAGGATGATCTTGCCGCCTCTGGCATGCACAGCCCCCGTGATCTTCTTCCAGGCTGTTGCTTGCTGATCGCTATAGATACCCGGTGCGCCTAGATACGCTCGGCCGCGTAAAGAGACTGTCGCTGACTCGGCGATAATTAAGCCGCCCTCGGATGCGCGCTGTGTATAGTATTCGACCATAAGATCGTTCGGCAGATCGCCCTCGGTGGAGCGCATTCTGGTAAGTGGGGCCATCACGACACGGTGGGCCAATGTATTGGGGCCAACCGAAGTCGGTTCGAAAAGCATGCGTCCCATCCAACAGTCCCTCGTATTATGTAGGAATAATTTCAACAATTTGAGCTAAAGAAAAGGTTAAGCACTTCGTCGCATGGGCCCGACGATGTCGGCCAACATCGTTCCCGCGAGCGACGCTTCGAAGGCGCTCTGACAGTCCTCTAAAACCCGCGCCATCGTCTTTTTATGGTGCGTGCTGACCACGCAAGTCTTCTGGACGGGGTGAGAGTGCACAGCAAAGACTCCCGGCGCAGATGTCGCCCGGTAGACATCAAGCATACTGATCTTATCCGCGGCTTTCGCTAGCTCGCTGAATCCGCTACGCCCTCGTGACGTCCTAACCAGCCCGGCCTTGGCGAGCTTCGAGAGAACCAACCGCACAGAAGCCGCATCCGTGTTCAC
>DASWOH010000248.1:0-14030 GCA_036398815.1 Rhizobium sp.
TAACGGCGGCAAGAGCGACGACAAGCTTACCTCCGTCACATCTCCGCAAGCGGGCAAGGTCGAACTGCATCAGATGAAGATGGAGGGCGAGGTCATGAAGATGCGCGAGGTCAAGGAAGGCATCGCCATCCCTGCCGGCGCCACCGTGACGCTTTCGCCGAGCAGCATGCACATGATGTTCAAACAGGTGAAGACGCCGTTCAAGCAGGGTGGCACGGTGCCTGTCATGCTGATGTTCGAAAAGGCGGGGATGGTAGATATCACCTTGCCGGTCGTCGCGCCGAACGCAAACTGAGGTTTGCGCGACCACCGAAGTGCAACGTCGTCATAAAATTCCCGCCCATGGACAATTCCGGTTTCCACTTTTCCTTGAAATGCTCTAAAGCCACGTCAAAAGGCCGGGATTGCCCGACCCTGGGGCAGGATCGTCCCCAGTCCCTTGATTTGGCATGATGTTGCCCGAAAACCGTTTCAAACCTTTCGGGACCAAGCCGCGACTTGTGAAAGAAGAAGAATGGCCGGGATTGAGCATATAGAGGTCGAGCCTGACGAGGCCGGCATGCGCCTCGACCGCTGGTTCAAGGTGCATTTCCCTGGGCTGGGCTTTGGGCAGTTGCAGAAGCTTATGCGTTCCGGTCAGGTCCGCGTCGATGGCGGCCGCGTCAAGACCGATGCGCGCGTGCAGCCGGGACAGATCGTTCGGATACCGCCGCTGGATGTCGACGCCAAGGGACCGAAGAGCGGCCCGATCGGTAACAAGGATATGAAGCATTCAAGCGATGCCGATCTTCTGGCGCGCATGTTGCTGCATGAGGACGAGAAGGTCTTCGTGCTGAACAAGCCGGCCGGCCTTGCCGTGCAGGGCGGCTCCGGCCTCACTCGCCATCTCGACAAGATGCTTGAGGCATGGACGAGCAAGAAGGGCGAGAAGCCGCGTCTGGTGCATCGTCTCGACCGCGACACCTCCGGCGTCCTCGTCGTCGCCCGCACCCGAGGTGCTGCGCAGAAGCTGACCGCCGCCTTCCGCGAACGCGATACCAAGAAGACCTATTGGTCGCTGGTAAAGGGCGTGCCGCGCAAGCATGAGGACAAGATTTCGACCTGGCTGGTGAAGGAAGCGACCGCCGACGGCGACCGTATGCGCGTCGCCAAGCATGGAGAAGACGGCGCCGATCACGCCATCACCTATTATCGCGTGCTTGAAACGGCGGCGCAGAGCCTCGCCTGGTTGGAGATGGAGCCCTATACCGGCCGCACGCACCAGCTGCGCGTCCATGCGCTGCATATGGGGCATCCGATCATCGGCGATCCCAAATATTTCGACGACGATCATAACTGGGATTTTCCGGGTGGCGTTCAGAACCGGCTGCATCTGCATGCCCGCCACATCGATATTCCGCATCCCAATGGCGGTCGCCTGCGCATCACCGCGCCATTGCCGCCGCATATGGTGCAGACGTGGAATCTTCTCGGCCTCGACATGGCATCGGCGGGGGAGCCGGACGACGAATGAAACTCGTTCTTTTCGATTGCGACGGGACGCTGGTCGACAGCGCGCGGCTGATCCACGAGGTCATGGCCCGCACTTTCGTCGACTTCGGTCATAAGCGCCCGGATGTTGCCTCCACCAAGTCGATCATCGGCCTGACGCTCGATATCGCGATTGCCCGCATGCAGGGCAAGCCGCATGTCGACGACGAGGCGATCGCCATGACGGCGCGCTACAAGGAGATCTATCCCGGCGTGCGCGACGAGGCCGATATGCAGACGCCGTTATTCGACGGCATCAAGCCGCTGATCGAGACGCTGGCCGCCCGCGACGAGCTGCTGATCGGAGCGGTCACCGGCAAGTCGCGCCGCGGCCTGACGCATATTCTCGAAGTGAATGGCTTTACGCCCCACTTCGTCGTCTCGCGCACCGCCGACGATTGCCCTTCGAAGCCGCATCCGGCGATGGTGACGGAATGCTGCAGCGAGACGGGAATGGATCCGCATGATACCATCGTCATCGGCGATGCCATCTATGACATGCAGATGGCGAAGGCAGCCGGGGCGACGGCGATCGGCGTTGCCTGGGGCTACGCTTCGGTGGAGGAGTTGCTGACGGCCGGCGCCGATGCGATCGCCCATCATCCGAACGACCTGTTGAGCCATATTCTCTGAGGTGACGCCATGCGCGACCTGTTGAACGACCTTTCCGAAGGCCTGAGCCATCCCGACCCGATCCGCCGCGCGCAGATCCAGATGAACAAGCCCTTGCCCAAGCGCTTCTACAAGGAAGTCGGTATCCGCGAGGGCGAGGACGGCCATGTGATCGAACTCGACGGCAAGGTGGTGAAGACGCCGGCGCGCCGATCGCTCGCCGTGCCGACCGAGGCGCTGGCGAAACTGGTCGCCGCCGAATGGGCGCGGCAGGTAGACGTTATCAACCCCGCCGTCATGCCGGTAACGCGCCTGGTCAATACCGCGCTCGACGGCGTGGCCACGGATCCCCAGGCGGTCTTCGAGGACATCCTGCGTTTTTCTTCCAGCGACCTGCTCTGCTATCGCGCCGATCAGCCGGAGCGTCTGGTGGAACGGCAATCGGAGCGGTGGGACCCGCCGATCGACTGGGCCGCGCAGGAGCTCGGCGCTCGCTTCATCCTGGCGGAAGGCGTCATGCATCAGGAGCAGCCGCGCGAGGCGGTCGCCGCCTTCGCCGTGACGCTGCGCAAGTACGACACGCCGCTGGAGCTCGCCAGCCTGCACACGATCACCACCCTGACGGGCTCGGCGATCCTGGCGCTTGCCTTCGCCGAAGGGCGGCTGTCGCTCGCCGAGGTCTGGTCGCTTGCTCATCTCGACGAAGACTGGACGATCGAACAGTGGGGGCATGACGAAGAGGCCGACAAGCGCCGCGCCCAGCGGTTTGAAGAGTTTCAGGCGGCAACGGATGTTTTTTCTGCACTTCGCAGTTGAATATTGTTGATTTCCAGCGCGTTATATCGAACTCTGCATCTTACGGGATTGGGAATTCGGGACACGAATCATGCTGCAGTTGAGGTCGGGTGCGGTATCGGCGCTTGTAGGATGTTTGGCGCTGGCCGCATGCTCAAGCTGGTCGTTGACGGAGCCGCCTCCGGCTCCGGCCTATGATGTGCGCAGCGCCACGGTGGTTGCCGATCAAGCCGTTCCGCCCGTTCCTCCGACGTTGCTGTCAGCCATCAACGATCACGTCAATGCCGCCATCGCGGCGACGATCCGCGATACTTCCTTGCCGAAGGTAGCGCTGACGATCCGTGTGACGGATCTCCGCAAGGGGCGGAGCTTCAACAAGGATCGCAATTCGGCAAAGATCAATGTCGACGCTGCTTCGCTCGACAATGGCGCGGTGCTCGCAATCGCCTCCTTCGATATCGTGAACTACACTCCGGACCCGACAGCGGCCAACGATCTCATGGCCGAGGATATTGCCGCCCGCGTCCGTTCGATCTTCGTGCTGAACGCGCCGCCGCTGGTGAACTGAGCAAACGGCTTCAAACTATTCCTGCGTCATGCTAAGCCGGATAAGTGAGGAAGAGGGCCATCATGAAAGAGATCCTGCAGGAACTGGAACGTCGCCGGGAAATCGCAAG
This sequence comes from Rhizobium sp., assembly GCA_036398815.1. Lineage (GTDB taxonomy): Bacteria > Pseudomonadota > Alphaproteobacteria > Rhizobiales > Rhizobiaceae > Rhizobium. The sequence goes on from DASWOH010000248.1 coordinate 3,615, forward strand.
GCTCGGTGGCGGGCAGGAGCGTATCGATGCGCAGCATGCGCGCGGCAAGCTGACGGCGCGCGAGCGGATCGACATTTTTCTCGATGAAGGCTCCTTCGAGGAGTTCGACATGTTCGTCGAGCATCGCTCGACCGATTTCGGCATGGACAAGACCAAGATTGCCGGCGATGGCGTCGTCACCGGCTGGGGTACGGTCAACGGTCGCACCGTTTTCCTCTTCGCCAAGGATTTCACCGTCTTCGGCGGCTCGCTTTCGCAAGCGCATGCCGAGAAGATCATGAAGGTCCAGGATATGGCGCTGAAAAACCGCGCGCCGATCATCGGTATCTATGATGCCGGCGGCGCGCGCATCCAGGAGGGCGTGCCGGCGCTCGGCGGCTATGCCGAGGTATTCCAGCGCAACGTGCTGGCCTCCGGGGTCATCCCGCAGATTTCCATCATCATGGGTCCTTGCGCCGGCGGCGACGTCTATTCCCCGGCCATGACCGACTTCATCTTCATGGTGCGCGACACCTCCTATATGTTCGTGACCGGGCCGGATGTGGTGAAGACTGTGACCAACGAAACCGTGACGTCCGAGCAACTCGGCGGCGCCTCGGTGCATACGACGAAATCCTCCATCGCCGACGCCGCCTATGACAACGACATCGACACTCTGATGCAGGTGCGCCGGCTCATCGATTTCCTGCCGCAGTCGAACACCGCCGCTCTCCCGGAAATCGAGTGCTATCAATCGGTCACCGATGCGGACACGTCGCTCGACACGCTGATCCCCGCCAATGCCAACAAGCCCTATGACATCAAGGAGCTGATCCAGAAGATTGCGGACGAGGGGGATTTCTTCGAGATCCAGGCGAGCTTCGCCAGGAACATCGTCTGCGGATTCGGCCGGATCGAGGGGGCGACGGTCGGTTTCGTCGCCAATCAGCCGATGGTGCTCGCCGGCGTGCTCGACAGCGACGCCTCGCGAAAGGCGGCGCGCTTCGTGCGTTTCTGCGACTGCTTCAATATTCCGATCGTCACATTCGTCGACGTACCCGGCTTCCTGCCGGGCACCGCGCAGGAGTATGGCGGACTGATCAAGCATGGCGCCAAGCTGCTCTTCGCCTATGCCGAAGCCACCGTACCGAAGCTCACGGTCATCACTCGCAAAGCCTTCGGCGGCGCCTATGACGTCATGGCGTCGAAACATCTGCGCGGGGATCTCAACTATGCCTGGCCGACGGCGCAAATCGCCGTGATGGGCGCCAAGGGCGCAGTCGAGATCATCTTCCGCAAGGATATCGCCGATCCGGAGAAGATTGCGGCGCATACGAAGATGTATGAAGATCGCTTCCTGTCACCCTTCGTTGCCGCGGAGCGCGGCTACATCGACGAGGTTATCAAACCGCACTCGACACGGCGCCGGCTAGCGCAAGGGCTCCGAATGCTGCGTAACAAGGATTTGACCAATCCATGGAAGAAGCACGACAACATTCCACTTTAGGCATGTGACAACAAGTCACGGATTTTACACGGTAAATTGATTGGACGTCAAAAGTCGTGTCTTCGCCTTCGCGTCCGCCCAATCTAATGCTGCCCATAGGAAGCTAGAACTGGAGTAAAAAATGGCTCTTTCCGACCGGCTGAATCCGTATCAGCCTTATGCCCTGACTGTCCTGCGCATTATCACTGGCCTGTTGTTCATCGAGCACGGCACGCAAAAGCTTTTCGCTTTTCCGGCCGGTGGTTCCTTCGATGGTCCTCTGCCGACCCTGATCCTGATCCAGGGCCTTCTGGAAGTCTTCGGTGGCCTGGCGATTGTCCTCGGCCTGTTTACCCGTGTCGTCGCCTTCATCCTCAGCGGCAACATGGCGGTCGCCTATTTCATGGCGCACTATCCGAAGGACTTCTATCCCGCCAACAATGGCGGCGATGCGGCCATCCTGTACTGCTTCATCTTCCTGTTTCTGGTTTTCGCCGGTCCAGGCCTTCTTGCGATCGATAACCGCAAAAAATAACAGCCATCTCGCCGGGCTTGGATCGATATCCGACCCCGGCGAAGAATTCTGCTGTTCGCGCACGGAGGCAGCGGCAAGAAGAAGCGACGACGCTCTTGCCCTATGCCGCGAGCTTGAGCCCGGCAATGCCTGCGACGATCAGGCCGATGCAGAACAGGCGGACGAGGGTTGCGGGATCGCCCAGTAACCAGATGCCGAGCAGGACTGTGCCGACCGTACCGATGCCCGTCCAGACGGCATAAGCCGTGCCCATCGGCAACGTCTTCACCGCCAGACCGAGCAGTACGATGCTCACCACCATCGATATGACGCTGAGGATTGTCGGGATCGGTCGCGTGAAGCCATCCGTGTATTTCAGGCCGACGGCCCAACCGATTTCAAACAGGCCTGCGAGGAGAAGCAGGAACCAAGCCATTTTACGCTCCCTTGTAAGAGCAAGGCCGTCCCCGCGGTATTTTACGGTCGGCAATCCAATACCGGCCGCCGCAGTCGTCTGCGCGGTAAGACATATGCCCTCGCTGGTTTGGTTTTTCAAGGCGACGATTGCATAGCTGTTATGCCAGCCGTTCGGCATGCCACTTCAGATGATCGTCCATGAAGCTGGAGATGAAGTAGTAGGAGTGGTCGTAACGCTCGTGCATGCGCAGCGTCAGGCCGATACCGGTGTCCTTGATCGCCTCTTCGAACAGCCAGGGGCGCAGGCCGGTTTCCAGGAAACTGTCGGCCTTGCCCTGGTCGATCAGGAACTCGGGGAAGCGGGCGCCATCCTCGACGAGGGCGGTGGCGTCATATTTTCTCCAGCTTGCCTTGTCGGCTCCGAGATATTTCTCCAGGGCCGGCGCCGACCAGTCGGCGGTCGAGGGCCGGACGATCGGCGCGAAGGCGGAGCAGCTCTTGAAGCGATCAGGGTTCTTCAGCGCGATCGTCATCGCGCCGTGGCCGCCCATGGAATGGCCGAAAATGCCCTGCCTGCTTATGTCGGCTCGAAACTGTTCGCTGATCAAGGCGGGCAGTTCCTCGGTGATGTATGTGTACATCTTGTAGTTTTCGGACCATGGCTCCTCGGTAGCATCCAGATAGAAGCCGGCGCCTTTGCCCATCTGCCAGTTGGTCAGCTCGTCGGGCACATCGTTGCCGCGTGGGCTGGTATCCGGGCAAACGATAATGAGGCCGAGTTCAGCCGCCATGCGGCGATATTCACCTTTTTCCATAACGTTAGCGTGGGTGCAGGTGAGGCCGGAGAGATACCAGACGACCGGGCAGGGCTGTGTGATCGCCTGAGGCGGCACGAAGACCGCGAAGGTCATCTCGCACTGGCAGGACTCGGATTCATGCATGAGGACGCCCTGCATGCCGCCAAAGGCGGTGTTCTGGGAAATGATGTTCAAGACTGGTCTCCAGACGGATTATGGGCTTTTGCCCGCCGGCAGAGCCGGTCGAATGTTTCTAGAAAGGCGGAACGGTCGCGCGACGAGAAGGCGGCGTTATAGCCCTTGCTCTCGCCGGTCTCGCGCAGATGCGCGCCGAGATCGCGCATGGCGGTGGCCATGCCGATATTGGCGACGTCGAAGATGCGGCCGGTCGGCCCGGTCACCAGCGCGCCGGTGGCGACGCAGCGCCCGGCAAGCGGCACATCGGCAGTGACGACGATATCGCCGGGACCGGCATGCTCGGCTATCCAGTTGTCGGCAGCGTCGAAAGCACTGGAGACGATGATGTTCTTCACCATCGGATCGCGCGACGGCCTCAATCCGGAATTGGCGACAAGCGTCACCTCGATGCCGTGGCGCTCGGCAACTTTCAGAATCTCCGGCTTGACCGGGCAGGCATCTGCATCGACGTAGATCATAGGATACTTCAATATTTAGAACAGCATGCGGCGCTTAACTCATGCACCGCATGCGGCTCTATTGGCAGCGATCAGTAAACCACCACGCCCCGGATGCTCTCGCCGGAATGCATCAGCTCGAAGCCCTTGTTGATGTCTTCGAGCGGCATGGTGTGGGTGATCATCGGATCGATCTGGATCTTGCCTTCCATATACCAGTCGACGATCTTCGGCACGTCGGTGCGGCCGCGCGCGCCGCCGAAGGCGGTGCCCATCCAGTTGCGACCGGTGACCAGCTGGAACGGACGGGTGGAAATTTCCTGACCGGCACCGGCGACGCCGATGATAACGGACTTGCCCCAACCGCGATGCGAGGCTTCCAAAGCCTGGCGCATGACCTTGGTGTTGCCCGTGCAGTCGAACGTATAGTCTGCGCCGCCGATCAGGTCGCCGTTGCGCTTCGTCAGGTTGACGAGGTAGGGCACGATGTCATCACCGACATCCTTCGGATTGACGAAATGCGTCATACCGAACTTTTCGCCCCAGGCCTTGCGATCATTGTTGATATCGACGCCGATGATCATGTCGGCACCGGCAAGCTTCAGGCCCTGAAGCACGTTGAGACCGATGCCGCCGAGACCGAAGACGATCGCGGTCGAGCCGATTTCGACCTTGGCGGTGTTGATAACGGCACCGATGCCGGTGGTGACGCCGCAGCCGATGTAGCAGATCTTGTCGAAGGGCGCGTCGGGATTGACCTTGGCGAGCGCGATCTCGGGCAGAACCGTGTAGTTGGCGAAGGTCGAGCAGCCCATGTAGTGGTGGATCTTGTCCTTGCCGATCGAGAAGCGCGAGGTGCCGTCCGGCATCAGGCCCTGGCCCTGGGTGGCGCGGATCGAGGTGCAGAGATTGGTCTTGCGCGACAGGCAGGAATAGCACTCGCGGCATTCCGGCGTATAAAGCGGAATGACGTGATCGCCTTTTTTGACGGAGGTTACGCCAGGCCCGACGTCGACGACGATGCCGGCGCCTTCGTGGCCGAGAATTGCTGGAAACAGACCCTCCGGATCCGCGCCCGACAGTGTGAAGTCGTCGGTATGGCAAATGCCGGTGGCCTTGACTTCGATCAGCACTTCACCGGCCTTCGGGCCTTCAAGCTGCACGGTCATGACTTCGAGCGGTTTACCGGCCTGAACGGCGACAGCGGCGCGTACGTCCATCGTTTCATTCCCTTCTAATAATGATTTGGTCGGCGCGACATTCGCATGGGCGCGCAGTACGGCTCAAGCTAAAAATCGGACACTTGATGCCGTATTTCGATCAGGCGAACTCCATGATCACCGCATCGACGGCGAGACTTTCGCCGGGTTTGGCGTTGATCTTGCCGACGGTCAGGTCGCGTTCGGCGCGCAGGACATTCTCCATTTTCATCGCCTCGACGATCGCCAGCGTCTCCCCGGCCTTGACCTCCTGACCCTCGGCAACCGCGATGGCGACGACGAGGCCCGGCATGGGGCAGAGCAGCAGCTTCGACGTATCCGGCGGCAATTTCACCGGCATCAGTCTGTCGAGTTCGGCCTGGCGTGGGGTAAAGACCCTGGTGCGGACCGAGAGCCCCTGCCAATCGATGCGCAAGCCGTTGAGGAAAGGACGGATCTGTGCCGTCACTTTGCGCCCACCGACCGATCCCACCCAAACGGCATCGCCGGGACGCCAGTCGGTCGCAACCGTCAGGCTGTCGCCGGCGATCTGCATGTCCATCTCGAGCGGAATGGTGACGAGGCCATCGAGCAGGGTGATCGGAATATACTCCATGCCAAGCTTGACCACCCAGTCTTCGCGCAGCGGCCCTGTGGCTGGCCGCAACCTGTCGGCATAGCGCTCGCGGCGGTTAGCATCGATCAGGCCGCAGGAGAGGGCTATGGCGGCCAGCAGGGCGCCTTCGCCGCCATCCGGCGTCATCGGGGCAAAACCGTCCGGATATTCCTCCGCGATGAAGCCGGTCGACAGGCGGCCTTCGCGCCAGCGCGGATGCTTCATCAGCGCCGACAGGAACGGCATATTGTGTTCGATACCATCAACGACGAAACCATCCAGCGCCTCGCCCATGGCGTCTATCGCCTCAAGCCGCGTCGGTGCCCAGGTGCAGAGCTTGGCGATCATCGGGTCGTAATACATCGAGATTTCAGCGCCCTCGAAGACGCCGGTATCGTTGCGGACGATCGTCTTGCCGTTCTTGCCTTCGCGCGGCGGGCGATAGCGCGTCAAACGGCCGATCGACGGCAGGAAGTTGCGATAGGGATCCTCGGCGTAGAGACGGCTTTCGATCGCCCAGCCGTTCAGCTTGATGTTATCCTGCTTGAAAGGCAGCGCTTCTCCGGCGGCGACGCGAATCATCTGCTCGACAAGATCGATGCCGGTGACCAGCTCGGTCACGGGATGCTCGACCTGGAGGCGGGTGTTCATTTCCAGGAAATAGAAGTTGCGGTCGCGGTCGACGATGAACTCGACCGTGCCGGCGCTCTGGTAATCGACCGCCTTGGCAAGCGCGACCGACTGTTCACCCATGGCCTTGCGGGTGGCCTCGTCAAGGAAAGGCGAGGGTGCTTCCTCGGCGACCTTCTGGTTACGGCGCTGGATCGAGCACTCACGCTCGCCGAGATAGACGACATTGCCGTGGTCGTCGGCCAGCACCTGGATTTCGATATGGCGCGGATCGACCACGAATTTCTCGATGAAGACGCGGTCGTCGCCGAAGGAGCTTCTCGCTTCGGAACGGGCACGCTCGAAACCGTCGCGCACTTCATCCTCGCTCCAGGCAATGCGCATGCCCTTGCCGCCGCCACCGGCCGATGCCTTGATCATCACGGGATAGCCGATCTCGCCCGCGATCTTTTCGGCATGGTCGGCATCGTCGATGAGGCCGAGATAGCCGGGTACGGTGGAAACCTTGGCGGCATTCGCGAATTTCTTCGATTCGATCTTGTCGCCCATGGCCTTGATCGCCTTCGGCTTCGGACCGATGAAGACGATACCTTCCTTCTCCAGCGCCTCGCAGAAAGAAGCGCGCTCTGAGAGGAAGCCGTAGCCGGGGTGCACTGCTTCCGCTCCGGTTTCCCTGCAGGCGGCAACGATCTTTTCGGCAACGAGATAGCTTTCGGCCGCAGGCGCCGCGCCGATATGCACGGCCTCGTCGGCCATTTCGACATGCAGGGCGTCGCGATCGGCATCGGAATAAACCGCGACGGTCAGGATCCCCATCCGGCGCGCGGTCTTGATCACACGGCAAGCGATCTCGCCGCGGTTGGCGATCAGGATTTTCTTGAACATGCAAACTCCGCCCAATACTTCTGCTGTGTCAGTGTTTTAGCCACAAATCGCGCCGCCGGTCCATGCGCAAGATTTGTGCGCTCAGGCCGATTGCGCCGATCGCGACTGCACGCGCTCCCGCCAGATGATGAACAGGCCCGAGCCCACAATGATGGCGATGCCGATCCATTTGGAAAAATTGGGAAAATCACCGAACAGCACATAACCGAGGATGGTGGCGGAAATGATCTCGAAATATTGAAAGGGCGCCAGCAACGACAGCGGCGCCAGACGGAAGGCGCGGACGACCAGCATATGCGCATAGCCGGAAACCGCGCCGAGAATCAGCAGCAGCACGAGACCGAGCCAGGAGGCGGGCAGGGACGGCACAAAATCGGTGACGCCGGCCGACGCGCCGACCCATAGCGCACCCGCCATGAAGATCGTGCCGCCGATGCCGGCCATGGTCTGCATGGTCAAGGGCGAATCGGCCTCGCCGACGGCGCGGTTCATGAAAAGATAGAGTGCATAGAGAAAGGCGCATGCGACCGGCAACAGCGCCTTCCAGCCGAAAATCTCGAAACTCGGCTGAATGACGATCATCGCGCCGCCGAAACCGACGACGATTGCCAGCCAGCGCCGCCAGCCGACCTTGTCGCCGAGAAACAGCGCCGAGAGCGCCGTCAATATGAAGGGCTCGACGAAATAGATCGCGAAGACATCGGCAAGCGGCATATATTTGACCGCCACGAAGAACAGCAGGCTCGCCGCGCCGTGCAGCCCGCCCCGCAACAGATTCACCCAAGGCCGCTTTGCCGAAAGCGCCGCCCAGCCGAACGCAGCGAAAAGCAGCGGCAGAGTGCAGACGAGCTGAAAGAAGAAGCGATAGAAGGTCACCTGTCCCGGCGACATCGCCTCGAAAGTCGCCATATACTTGGCGATCGCATCCATCACCGGCAGCACGATCATGGCGCTGGCCATGATGGCCATGCCTTGCAGTGGGTTTTGATGGGCGGGAGCGGTGGCGAGAACGGACATGACTGGCCATCAATCACAGGAATGCCATTCGATCAAGGCATTGGCATCAGCCTGTCCTTCTCAGCCCATCGCACCATTTGACGTAAAATGCGGGACTTTCCCAATTCGGACACATCAAGGTGGTCGGATGACGCCCTTAGACCTATGTCCGCCTGGTTAATCCGCTAAAAAATTAAGCGCGCCGCCTAGAATTTCACCGGCGCGACCAAAACGGAGGATCGCACCCGATGTTGAAGACGGAACATGAGACGACCGTTTTTTCGGATGAAAGCGACGATACCCTGGGTGGACGCATCTCCATGGCCCGCGATGCCGCCGGCATCAGCCTCGAATCGTTGGCGGGCCAGCTGGGCGTAGACCAGGAAGCGATGCTGGCCTGGGAATCGGACCGTTCGGAACCGAAACCGACTGTGCTGGCCGCAATGGCAAGCCTGTTCGGCGTTTCGCCGGCCTGGCTGATGACCGGCACTGGGGATGGGCCGCGCGAGGATAGTGAAGAACGGGCGCTGGAAGCGGTCAAGGGCGAACTATCTCGGCTGCGCTCCGCCCATCAGGAAATCGGCCGGCTGATCGAGACAACGACTCGCCAGATCGAGAGGCTCGATCATCAGATTCGGCTGCGCAACGTCAGCAAGGACGTCGCGCACTAAACATCATTGGCTGTTTCGCCGAAAACCTGCTCGAAAGCCTCGCGCAGGCGGATATCCACATCCGTCATCATCACCGGCAGGCCGAGATCGACAAGGCTGGTGACCCCATAGGCGGATATTCCGCAGGGGACGATGCCGGAGAAATGGCTGAGATCGGGATCGACGTTCAACGACAGGCCGTGAAACGTCACCCATTTGCGCACGCGGATGCCAAGCGCCGCGATCTTGTCTTCAGTCATGCTCCCATCCGGCAGCAGCGGTTTTTCCGGACGGCGCACCCATACGCCGACGCGATCCTCGCGGCGTTCGCCGCGGACATTCATCGAATCGAGCGTCCGGATGATGACTTCCTCCAGCGCAGCCACGAAAGCGCGGATATCCTGACGCCGGCGTTTCAGATCCAGCATGACATAGGCCACGCGCTGGCCGGGGCCGTGATAGGTGTATTCGCCACCGCGGCCGGTGGCGAAGACCGGAAAACGATCGGGCTCGATGAGATCGGCCGCGTCGGCGCTGGTGCCTGCCGTATATAAAGGAGGGTGCTCGACCAGCCAGACGAGCTCCGGCGCCTGACCATCGGCAATCGCGGCGACTTCCGCCTCCATGGTCGCCACCGCCTCGTCATAAGGCACCGGACAGTCGGCGATACGCCAACGCACCGGCGGTGAATCAATCAGCGGAAACATTTGGTGTTCGAGATCGGTGCGTAGCATCCTGCCAGTCCTTTGCACGCCTGCGGCCACGCATCTCTGACAAAAACGAAACTGGCCGGCAAGCACCGCCTATATGGAGGCTTTCACGAGGTAATTCAAACAGCTGTGAAAACTCTTCAAAAAAACTGACACATATCTCTTGTGCCCCCGGAATGCTTTTGCTACATGCAGCCGCGCCGGAGCAATTCGGCGCCTACCACGATGCGGTCGTGGCGGAATTGGTAGACGCGCAGCGTTGAGGTCGCTGTGGGGCAACCCGTGGAAGTTCGAGTCTTCTCGACCGCACCAGAACAAGAAACCCGCTTCGGCGGGTTTTTTTGTTTTTCTACTCCGCCGGAGCCTTCAATATCCTTTTGAGTTGCGCATATATCCAACATACTCGCAAAAATCGCCATTTTCGTACAGTTACCGTTCATGTTCGCCGCCATATGGTATCGCTCATCGAACCCTGATCGTGCGTCGATTGACAAATCAAAAGGGCGAGATAATTAATAATTTCGACATTCGTCATAGAGCGGAGGATTTGCCAATGACTAGTCGTGCCATCCTGTTGATGTCTTTTGCGTCTTTTGCCGTTTTGGGCTCGATGGCCCTCTCATCGCCGGCTTCTGCGCTAACGATGAAAGAGTGCAGCACCAAGTACCAGGCTGCCAAGGACGCGGGTACTCTGAACGGCCAGAAGTGGAATGATTTCCGCGCCGCTCAGTGCGGTGCCGATGCTTCTGCAACCACCACTGCACCGGCCGCTACGACGCCTGCAAAGACGACCACGACCGCCAAGGTCGATGCGAGTGAGCCGGATGTCACCAAGCCGCCGGCCAAGGAACCGGCGAAGCCGACGACAGTCGCTCCGTCGGGTGTGACCTTCCCGGCCGCCG
>DASWOH010000249.1:0-19666 GCA_036398815.1 Rhizobium sp.
TTCAACCACCGACGGCTTCTGGAGCCCATAGGAAACATGCCGCCAGCCGAAGCCGAGGAACGCTACTACGCCATACTGGACGAACCAGCCTTGGCAGCATAACTTAAACCAAATGGCCTCCGGCGAACCCGGTGCGGTTCAGAAGGTCTCATAAGTGATACAAAGGCCGTTGTCATATGCGGCCGAAGTCAATCGACCAGCACCGTCATAGGTGTAATAGACCGATGACGCCGAAGCCGGCACTATGCTCAAGAAGAATAATGCGCACCCTGCAAACCTGACAAAGCTAATTTGGAAGGTGCCTCTTGTCTGACTCATCCCGCAATACCTTTCTCAGCATTACTTGATTGCCGAAGATCGTCCTCATGCTGCTCGACAGTCTCGAAGCCGCTTTGCCGCTCGCAAAAGTCTCGGATTTGTCGAACGAACCATTGACCCGGCTAATATTCGGCCTCTCAGAAGGCCTGATCGGCGAAATCGTCACCATCGTCACAAAGGCAGCTGTCGCGGCGATCAGATCCGGGAGCGAACGCATCACCAAGGCCGGAATCGACGAACTGCGCCATGTCCCGGTCTCGCAGCGGCGCAGCAGGGCCTTGCGAGAGAGGCTTCTATGATGACGGCCGACGCGCACGCGCCAGCAATCAGCATTCGCGAACGATATGATGACGTGGTTTCTGACCGGTGGCCGGTCACCGTGATGCCGCAGCCAGACGAATTGCTGTCAAGCTGGCTGCACCGGCTTGCCTTTGCCAACGGAGTATCCCCGAGAGCATTCGCGCGCGTGCTCGGACTTAATCCGGGAATGTGGTCGGCCGCCCTCGATCTGAGACTTCCGGCTGACATCGCAAACCTGCTGTACGCCAAAACGGGCGTGGCGCATGATCAGCTCGCGGCGATGATGTTATCGCAGGGTCTGCCGAAACAACTCTTGCTGCCGCTACGCTACAACAGGCATCGCGACAGTTCTACATGGGTGCAGTTCTGCTGCCGCTGTTTGAGCGAGGATGCGCAACCCTATTTCCGGCGTGATGCCGGCTGGCGACACGGGTTTCTTGCACAGAGCATGGCTGTCGATTGCGCGATCGATGTCCGTCCTGCAATAGCTGCATTGCAGTCTTTGACCAGAGCGAACTCGTGCGGCAACATTCTTGTGCTGCGTGCGGCTACGACTTACGCCGCGCACCAATCCCTTACCTCAGTCCAGTGACGAGAACGTTCGACCGATGCATCGACAATGTAGGCCGCAGTACATTATTGGGACACAGATATACGGTAAGCGATTTCCGGCTCAGGATGGTACCAACCTGATTGGGAGGAAGCCCTCCTGATCGACCTTCAGGGCGTCGGACCAGACGTAGTCGCCGGTAATATTGATATGGTCCCAGCCCAACGGCGACAGTTTGGAAATCATCCTCTCATCGAATGGCCTGCCGTGTCGGCGCATAGCCTCCGTGATCCGTCCGAGATACCGGCAATTGAAGAGAACGATAGCGGCCGTGACAAGATTGAGGGCTGCGGCCCGGCTCGCCTGATTTTCATGACTACGGTCGCGAAAGCGGCCCAGGCGATGGAAGGCGACGGCGCGGGCAAGGGTGTTTCGTGCTTCGCCCTTATTGAGTTCTGCAGTGACGAGTTGCCGGAGAGCGGGATCCTCAAACCACCGTAAGGTGAAGAGGGTACGTTCGGTGCGCCCGATTTCGCGCAAGGCCGCTGCCAGACTGTTCTGCTGCCGGTAGGCGGACAGCTTCTTCAGGATAAGGGAAGGCGTGACCACCTTGTCGGCGAGTGCCCTGATCACCTTGCTTATATCCTCGGCGTGGCCCAGAATCAGGTTCGCGTCGAGACGATGTCCAAACAGCGGTGACAGACGACCATATTTCGATTTCGGCTCGAAGGCATAGAGTTTGCGGTCCGAGAGGCGCGGAATTCGGGGCTCGAAGGAGCGGCCCAGCAGCGCAGCTATGGCAAAGACGATATCGGAAACGCCGCCACCATCGACATGCAGCGCCCCGATGTCGACATTGCTTTCGTGGCCGAGAATGCCGTCCAATGCATGGATGGCTTCACCAGCGGTGCCAGCGATGACCTTCTGATGAAGTGGCGCATAGCGATCGGTGATCGTGGTGTAGATTTTCACGATCGGGTCACGGCCATAGTGCCCATTGATTGAGCCGCCAGCTTCGCCCGGACCACCGAGATAATAGGCCCGCCCATCGGCGGAAGCACGCCAGTCTTCGCCGAACCAGGCCGATAGCGGCTCGGCATGAATTGCATCGGTCATGCTCGCCAACGCGGCGCGGTTGGTATCCTCTCGCATGTACTCATGAAGCTTCGGCAGTTCGGTTTCAAGCTTTCCGGATGGAGGCCGCTTCGCCGAGAACACCCAAGCCCAGCACTGACACGCGTCGATCGGCGCACTGCGCCTGCGGTACGACTTCATGCCAGACTTGCCGGCGCTGCTGGTCGATGTAGACATGCAGATTGCGGTGTAGCGACAGGACCGCCATCACCACATATTCGACAACCATGCGGGTAATGCTCTCATCGACCATGCGGATGAGCTTCACCCCGGATGCCAGCTTCACATTCGCAAACTGGTCAACACCGGCACCGATGCAGAATACCGCTTCGAGGTTGGAATAGCGCGCGAGATCCTCCGGCGGCTTCCAGGTCATGATGTAGCAAACGTCGAGCGGATCGACCGATGCTGCGTTCGTGGAAAACCGGATATCAGGAAGATGTTCGGCAAACGCCCTGGCGAAGACGGCTCCGCGCTCGGCGTCACAGAGAAACAGGAAAACCATGCCTTTTTGCCTCACCCCTGGTTTAAGCGTCGCAGCGTCTTCTTGTCGTGGCGCTCGTACATGGAATAGACGATTGGAATGAACCACGGACGACCGCTGTAAAAGGGTATCGCCTTCGGGGCAGGGTCAAAGTCGAAGGCGCTACGCGCCTGTTCCCTATCGCCAAGAACCTTGAAGGCCGCCTTCTTGCCCAGCCAGCGGGCCCAGACGACGCCCGAACCGCAGTAGCCGGTGGCGTAGACCGTGTTGCCTGTTGAGAAAATCCGCGGGACCATGTCGCGGTGCATAGCAACATAGCCGAACCAGCTGTGGGTGAGGCCCACGCCCGCCAACTGGGGAAAGAGCCTAACAAGTTCGGCCTGCAAATGGACCGTCGGTGCGCTCGGGTCACCTTCGGTCGTACCATCCCGGCCGCCGAACAGGATGCGTGAGCCATCCGGCGACGGCCGGTAATAATAGCTCAGCTTGCGCATGTCGCCATGCATCATGCGTGCCGGCATGAGGCGATCCATGACGTCCTTTCCGAGCGGCTCCGTTGCGATGATCCGGCTGCGCACGGGCACCAAACGACGACGCAGCCAGGGATCGAAACCATCCGTATATCCGTCGGTGCAGACGAGGAGCTTCTTCGCGAAGACTTCGCCCCGCTCGGTTCGGACCCCGACGCCACCAGCCTCCTCGGTCGAACCTAGCACTGCCGTGTTCTCGTGGATCACGGCATCGGTGGATGTCGCGATCCGGATCATCCCGGCCAGCAGCTTGGCCGGCTGCAAGCCACCGATGTCCTTCCTGACCAGGCCCCCAATATAGAGGTCCGTGCCGATGTACTTTCGAACGTCAGCCTTCTCAACCGGGAAAGCCTCGACGCCGAGCATCCTATGCAGGAGATCCGCATGGCGACGCAGATCGTCGGCCTCCTCCGGCGTCATGGCCCCATCGAAGAGGCCGGAGAGGAAGAAGTCGCAATCGATTTTCTCCTCTTCCATGAAGCGCCAGAGATCCTCTCGAGCAGCCTTTCCCTCCAGGAGAATGCCATTGGCACGCTCCTCACCGACGCGCTTGATCAGTTCCTTGCGGCTGGGCCGGATGCTGCCGCTGGCCATGCCGCCATTGCGGCTGGAGGCAGCCTTGCCAAGGGGCTGCCGGTCGAACAGCTGCACATGCCGGCCGGCGCGGGCTAGCTCGATCGCCGCCGAAAGCCCCGTATATCCGCCCCCGACAATGACGACGTCGCAGGTGGGGCTGACCGGTCGAACTGGCAGGGACAGGAAGTCGCATTCATCCCACCAGTAAGGTGTCGATTGAACCGATATGTGAGCGGATTGTGGCATTGGAGGCACCGTGTCGATGTTAAAGGCGACTGGAGCAGCGTTAAATCAGCTGCGTTCGACCCAGATCTTGCGGGTGGTCTCGATAACCTTCCACACGCCCTCGAAACCCGGATGCATGACGAAGGAATCGCCGGCGGTGATGCGGCGCGTCCCGCCGCCGTCTTCCGTCAGTTCGGAAATGCCAGACAGGATGTAGCAGAACTCGAAGACCTTGCCCTTGATCGAACGATAGGCACCGGGCGTCGCTTCCCACAGGCCGCAGGAGACCTGGCCATCTTCGGTCTTCGCGATGTCCCACGAGAGGAAGCGAGGTTCTCCCTCGAGAAGCCGCTCCGGCAGCGGCTGGCCCTTGCGCGGCTCGGGCAGGTTGTTCTGGTCGATGAATGTGAGCTTGGACATGACGAACCTTTCTAAGGATATGTCTATTGTGTGAACGACATGCGTCGTTCGAGAAGTTTCAGGGACGTCAATGCGACGACGTTGAGAGCAAGGTAGAACGCGGCGGTGATGATGAAGATTTCCATGATGGCGAAGGTCTCGCTCATCAGCCGCTTGGCATAGCCGGTGATCTCGAGGACGGTGATGGTGGATGCAAGGCTCGATTCCTTGACGATGATGGCCACTTCGCTGCTGTAGGATGGAAGCGCCTGCCGAAGCGCCAGCGGGAACTTGATCCGCGCAAACACATGCCAGGGAGACATGCCGCAGGCTTCCGCCGCCTCGATAAGGCCCTTCGGCAGGGAAAGAAAGGCGGTCCGGAATATCTCTGCCGTGTAGGCGCCAGTGTTGAGCACCACGGCCAGGATCGCCGCATTGAGACCGTTGCCGATCATCCACCAGATGAGCGGGTTATGGCGTATGAAACCCACCTGGGCCAACCCGTAGTAGATGATGAAGACTTGGACCAGCATGGGCGTGCCGCGAAAGATCGCGCAGTAGATATCGCAGATGCGGCGAAGCAGCTTGTTATCCGCGCCACGCCCGAGGCCGACGAGGACGCCGAATGGCAGGCCCAGCCCGACGCCGAACAATGCGATCAGCAGGGTGACCTTCGTGCCGGTCAGCAGAAATGGCACCGCATAGCCGATGATGCTGAAATCCATGGTCAGCGCCCCCCGAAGCCGCGATTGAGGGAACGCTCGACGGTCGAGAACAATGACTGGCTTACCGCCGTCATACCGAAGAACATCAGCGCGGCAATACAGTAGAACAGCAATGGAGAACGCGTGATGCCCGCCGCGATTGCCGCCGTCCGCATTAATTCCTGCAGGCCGACAACCGAGATCAGCGAGGTGTCCTTGATCGTCATCTGCCAGACGTTGTTGATGCCGCCAAGCGCCAGTCTCAGGGCAAGCGGCATCACGACGTTGAAAAACGTCACTTTTCGGGGAAGGGCCAGAGACTTGGAAGCCTCCATGACACCGCGGGGCACCGCTTCGAGTGCACCCCTGATGACCTCGATCGAATAGGCGCAGGAAATGGCCGCGATCGCCAGAACGCCGATGATGAATGGATAGGCATTCTCGGCACTGTCCCTGAAGCCAAACACTGTTGTCACGGCGCGGACCCAGTCGATCGAACCGAAAAACAGAAGATAGATCACCAGCAGGCCCGGGACGCCCCGGATCGCAATGCTGTAGGCGTCAACGAACTGCGACACGCCGGCAATCTTTTGCCAGCGCAGTACGGCAAGTGGCGTCGCAACGACGAAACCCAACGACATGCCGAGCAGACCGATGGCAACGGTCACGACACTGCCCTGCAGCAACGCCAGCGCCCAGCCGCGCTCCACCATCAATACCCAGAAATCATTCAGCATAAGTACCATCCCGTTGACCTGCCCCGAAGAGTGCCGAGGCAGGTCGGCTTATCAAAGCATCACTTCGTGCAGGGGATGGTGTAATCGTCCTGGAACCAATTCATCGACGATTCTTTGACCTTGCCGTCATTGATCATCTTGCAGAGCGCGGCGTCGACCTTGGCCTTCAGTGCCGTGTTGCCCTTCTTCATGCCAACACCCATGCCTTTGCCGAGCGTGTCCGGGTCGTCCATGGCCATGACCTTGACGTCGATCTTGGTGAAGTTTGCACCATCTGCCGTCGCAAGGAAATCCTGCCAGGTGGGCGAGTCGCCGTAGGCAGCGTCAATACGGCCGCTTGCAAGATCGGCAAGCTGTTGGGTCGTGGCATCGTAAGTCTTGAGATCGGCGGAAGGAACATTCTTCTGCACGAATTTCGCATAGGTCGTGCCCGTGACGACACCAACGCTCTTGCCGTCGAGTGCTTTTTCGACTTCCGCCAGCGTCTTCAGCTTGGCCAACGGCGAATCCTTTGCCACAACGAAATATTGCGGTGTCGTTGCGTAGGGGATGGAATAATCGATCTTCTTGGCGCGCTCCGCCGTGATGCTGAGACCGGAGATGATGACGTCGAAGCGGTCGCTGTCCATGGACGGAACGAGCGAACTGAAAGTCTGGACGACGAATTTGCACTTGACCTTGAGTTCGGCGCAAAGGCCGTTTGCGATGTCGGCATCAAAGCCGGTCACGTTGCCGCCGGCGTCGGCCATGCTGAATTTTGGCGCATCGCCCTCAGTACCGATGCGAAGCACACCGTCTTCGGCGGATGCCATGGTGGATGCTGCCGCCAGGAGGAGGCCCGACGCGAATGCTGCGTTAATAAATTTGGTGCTGATCATTCTGTTACCCCTTTTTGGTTTTTGTGGTGGCGTGCCGTCAGGCATGAGCCGGCATGACGCTGGAGAGAAACTGTCTGACCGCCTGCGAAGCGGGATTGCGAAACAGTTCCTCCGGCGTATCGTCCTGCTCAAGGCGCCCCTTTTGCAGGAATATCATCCGGTTCGACACGTCGCGCGCGAACCGCATTTCATGGGTGACGAGAAGGATGGTTGCCCCCTCCTCGGCCAGCGTCCGTATGACTTTCAGCACTTCGCCCACCAGTTCAGGGTCAAGCGCCGACGTGGGCTCGTCGAACAGCATCAGCTTCGGCCGCATCGCCAGGACGCGGGCGATAGCGACTCGCTGCTGCTGTCCTCCCGACAGCTGGTGCGGATAGCGATCCCGGAAATCGGCCATGCCCACCTTGGCAAGGGCCGACGCTGCGACCTCAGCTGCTTCCTTTTTCGCAAGCTTCAGCACGTAGACCAGCGCCTCAGTCACATTGCCGAGCACGGTGCGGTGCGGCCAGAGATTGAAGTTCTGGAACACCATGCCGATCTGCCGGCGAAAGCGCATAATGTTCGACGCATTGACGACGACGCTCTCTCCACGCTCACTAAGACTGACCGATACCGCTTCCCCCAAGACTTCGATTTGACCCGATGTCGGCGTCTCAAGAAAATTAACACAGCGCAGTGCCGTGCTTTTGCCGCAGCCAGAGGAGCCGATCAGGGAGATGACCTCTCCCTGGCGCATGCGGAAGCTCACACCATCCAGCACCCGCGTCGCGCCGAACGACTTGACGAGATCGTGGACTTTCAGAACTTCCTTCATGCGCGCAGGCTCTCCAATCGGACGACCATCCATCAGCTCTTCACAGCGCCCTGGCTGTCGAGCTCCTTTAGGACCTCGTCGACGGCGGACTTGGCAATGGAGACCATCTCATCGATTTCCGCCTCGGTCATGACGAGCGGCGGCGCGAAGCCCAGAATATCGCCATGCGGCATTGCGCGGGCGATCAGATTGCGATTGCGCGCCGCTTGTGAGATCCGCGCACCGACTTTGAGAGCCGGGTCGAATGCTGCCTTGCTGCCACGATCCGCAACAAACTCCACCGCCGCCAGCATCCCGACGCCGCGGACTTCGCCGACGATGGGATTCTGCTCGAAGGCGTCCTTCAGGCGCTTCATCAGATATGCTTCCTCAAGAGCTTCCGTCAAGAATACCTTGGCGATTGCAGCCACCTCCTGCTCTGCGTGGACAGGCTTGGCACGTGCCTCGACGGCGACGCGGAGCGGCCGATCCTTGCCGATCCCGAGTTTCGCAGCGGCAGCGAGCAGCGAAGCAGTACGCTCCACTGTCAGGAAGCCCGGCGCGCCTGGCGACATATGGTGGTCGCCGTAAAGCGGGTCCGAAGGATTCAGGACGGCATTGGACAGATGAAGATGTGCGATCTGATCCTTCGCCAGAGCGAGCGAAGCACCGATATCCTCGTCGTTGAGTGCCGAATGGGCAGTATCGAAGGCAAAGCCGAAATTCGGATGCTCGGCGCGCACTCGCGCAAAAACGGCAACCGCTTCTGACGTGGGTCCGACCAGCCTTTTCTTGTGCGCGAACCGATCGAGGGGCTCAAGCATGACGGTAGCACCGAGATCGGCAGCGGCAGCGGAGATTTCGGACATGCTCTTATAGCAGCTGTCATAGCCCTTATCCCGCAAGGCAGGCCCGGGATCGGTTCCGCCGACGAACGCAATCGTCTTGGCACCGAACTCGATGGCCTGCGGCATGTGCTGTATGATCACCTGGACCGAGCGCTGTCTCAGCGTCTCGTCAACCGATGTCAGGTCGAGCTTGTGCTCGTCGACGACCGGCGTCAGCCACGCGGTGACGTAAAATCCATGATCGGCGCAGATCGAACGAACGTCGGACCTGTCCGTAGCGTCGTGGATCTGGCTGATTTCAACCGAACGGTAAAACCCTTCGGCAACGATCGTTTCCAGTTGCTGGGCAACAAAACCCGGCCTGGTCGCCCAGGGACCATAGATCTCGGGAAACAGGCATGACGGAACAAAATTTGGTAGCATAGACATTACGCCCTCCCGATTGCTGCCGGCCGCAGGCGGCGCGACACATATTCACCTATATCCTTGACGGCTGCATCCGGATCGGCCGCAGATTGCTCCGTCTCTTCCTCGACCATGATCCAACCATCGTAGCCGCTGCTTTGAAGAAACCCGGTCATTTCGACGAAATCGACATCGCCGGTTCCCATCTTGCGCCAGCCTGCCTCCGGCCGTCCGCCATAGTCCTTGATGTGGACATGTTTCACGAAAGACCGGTACGCCTTGACCATCGCAACAGCATCCATACCGCCACGCGCAATATGCCCAAGATCCGGCGTCCAGCCCAGATACACAGGGTCGATCAGGTCGAACATGATCCGATAATCGTCCTCCGTTCGGAAATATGAGGTCGGGGGAGAAGCCGGGTGGAAGGAAGCCACGACACCATGATCCGCTGAGCGCCGGGCGATTGCATTGGCGCAGTTGATGATCGCGCGCTGGCGGGGGAGCAGGTTGCTTCGGTCTGGGCCATTACGAGCCGGAATGTTGAGCAGTGCTTCAGGAAAGTGCTTCAGAAATCCGATAAAATAATCCGCGAGCGCCCGCTCGTCCTCGATTTCGACTGTCCGTGGCCAGGTGAAGGGAACGGTGAGCGCGGCAAGGCGCAGTCCCCGGCGATCGAGTTCTTCCTTCAGCCGCTCCGGCTGCAAGCGATAGCGGCCAAGAAGCGCGATCTGGGCATCTATGCCCTCGAAGCCGCAGGCAGCGATGGTATCGAGAACGTTGTCCAGCCGGTCGGACTCGTGATCGTAGTCGAGATCCCAGGTCGAGCCATGGCAGCCGATGGAAATGGATTTGGTCATGAGGTGCACACCGTTTCTGATCCTGTGGTTGAAGTAGCGGGCAGATTTTGAGTCCGTTAAGCGAGCGCTGTGACTTTTGACCGTGACGCCCTCAAGCGCATCTCGCGCAGACGCGGTAGAACACGCGCAGCATCGAAGGCGCGGCCTTCGCCGAAGCCGAAATACACATCGCTGAACAACTCGAAGAGTTCGGCATAACCCTCACGGTTCTCGGCTCGCGGACGGTAGATCCGCAACGGCGGGCAGAGTTGACGCTGGGCTTCGGCGATGGTGGAAAAGGCACCTGCCGCAAGAGCTGCGAAGACACACGATCCGACCCCGACCGGAAGTTTCGACGGGACGTGCACGTCACAGTCCAAAACGTCGGCATAGATCTGGTTCATAAGGCTGCTCCGCTGGGGAATTCCACCGGCATTGATCACCCGCGTCATCTCAGCCCCTCCAGATGCGATGCGATCAATGATGATCCTGACATGCATTGCCATGCCCTCGATGGCGGCGTGGATCTCGTCGCCGGCGGTGTGATTCAAATCCCATCCAAGCGTCATCGCGCCGACATCCGAGCGCACCAGTACCGTACGGTCACCGTTGTCCCAGTTCACGCGCAGCAGTCCGGTGCCGCCAGGTGGCAGGGCTTCATATCCCGACATCGCAGTGGCCAGATCCAATTTACCCCGCCTAGCGATCGATTCGAAAACGTCACCGGTCGCCGATTGACCTGCTTCGATCCCAGCGAACCCCGGAACGACGCTGTCGGGGACCACGCCGCAGAGTCCGGGAATCGGCTGGTATCCGGCATCGGCCATGGCGATGATGCAGGTCGACGTGCCCACGACATTGACGACATCGCCGAGGCCTGCCCCTGCTCCTATCGCATCCCAGTGCGCATCGAACGCGCCGACGGGAATCGGGATACCGGGTTGAAGCCCAAGCCTTTCCGCCCACTCGGCAGAAAGGCTGCCGGCCCGCTGGTCCGATGCGAGAAAGCAGCCCCGCAGTTTCTCGTTGATGCCGTCAAAAAGCGGATCGACCCTCGACAGAAAATCCTGAGGCGGAAGTCCGCCCCAAGCCGCGCCGTACATCCACTTATGTCCTGCCGCGCAAAGGCTTCGCGGCAGTTGATCGAGATCGGTGATACCGCAGAGCGTAGCGGCGACCATGTCGCAATGTTCGAGCGCGGTTGCAAAAGAAGCGCGCAGATCAGGGTTGTTTCGCAGGAAATGCAGAACCTTAGCATAGCCCCATTCGTGCGAATAGATCCCGCCGCACCATTTGAGCGCTTCCAGATCGTAGGCCTGGCCCAATGTGGTAATCTCGCGAGCTTCCTCATGAGCGCGGTGGTCGCACCAGAGATAATAGCTCGCCAGCGGCTGGAGTTGGCTGTCCACCATGACGACGCTCGAGCCAGTGGTGTCGCAGGCGATCGCCGCAATGTCGCGGCCGTCGATGCTCCCGGTGCTGCACGCTTCACGCATCGCCCGCACGAGAGCGTTCATGTGTTCGGCATGCGCCTGGCCGCCCAGAAGCGGATCATTCGCGCTGCGCTCCAGCGGATAGAATGCGGTGGCATGCGACAGCACCTTGCCGGTGTCCGTTTCCATGCACGTTACGCGCACGCTGAGCGTGCCAAAATCAACGCCTGCTACGATCATTTCAACCTGCCGCTCGTATCGGGAGCGCCTTCATTCAACTTATTGTCCATAGGTGGCGGCCGCACCGTGCTTGCGCAGATAGTGCCGGTCCAGAAGCGCTTGGGAGATCGGCCGTGAACCGGGGGCCAGCATCAGGGCATGCCAGCCAAGCCGTGCGACTTCCTCGAGGATGACTGCGTTGTGAACAGCATCCTGCGGATTGCGGCCCCAGACGAACGGCCCGTGCCCTGCGACGAGAACCGCGGGGATGGCCATCGGGTCTTTGTCTTGGAACGCCTCGACGATCACCTTTCCGGTATTCGCCACGTAATCGTCGCCAATCTCCTCATCGGTAAGAGGTCGGGTCACAGGTATGCTTCCGTAAAAATAGTCCGCATGGGTCGTGCCCAGCGCGGGAATGGCTTGCCCTGCCTGCGCCCAGATCGTCGCGAAGCTCGAATGCGTGTGAATTACGGAGCCGATCTCGCCGAAGGCGGCGTAGAGCACCGCGTGGGTCGCTATGTCGGAGGATGGACGCAGGCTGTTGGTGAGCGACCGCCCCTCGAGGTCGCAGACGACGATGTCATCTGTCTTCATCTCATCGTAGGGAACGCCGCTCGGCTTGATGTAGATCCGCTCATTCTGACGATTGACGGCGCTGGCATTTCCGAACGTCGACAGGACGAGACCGTGGCGAACGGTTGCCAGATTGGCCTCGAGCACTTGCTCGCGAAGAAGAAAATCGTCCATCGACTCTCAAAACCTTTTCGAATGCGACCGATCGAGCACAGCTTCGCCGTCCGGGAAAATAGGCCCGGGAAAAACAGTGTTGAACGGTATGAAAACTCCTCTTGAGAACGCTTACGCGTCTTCCCGAGGCCCTACAAATAAGGACTATAGAACCCTGATATAAAGAAACTTCATGTCAGGGTTCTTATGTCGCCCGCCGGTCGCAGAGCGCGACCGGCCAAGAGCAAAGCCTTCGTTTGACGCTTAATCCTCCCAGACACCGCCCTTGGCGCGGATCGTCTCGAAGAAGTTGTCGAACTTGGTATGTCCCTTCAGATGATTTTCGATCAGTGCCGCCTCTTCCGCTTCACGGGCGGCGCAGGCCTTGGCCAGCGTGAAGGGGTCCTGACGCACCACCACCACGCCGTCATCGTCGCCGACGATAATATCGCCGGGCGTGATCAGCTCATTGCCGATGGTGATGGGCTTGTTGACCGTGCCAAGCGTGCTCTTGGATGTACCCTTGATGCAAAGTCCCAGCGAAAAGACCGAAAAACCGGATTCGCGAAGGCCGCGTCCGTCGCGGACACCGGCGTCGGTGACCAGACCTATAATGCCTTTACCGCGGCACGCGGCTGCTAGAACGTCGCCAAAGCCTCCCTGTTCAGGATTGTTGCCGGCACTCAGCACAAGGACGTCGCCTGGCTTTGCCAGCTCGATTGCCTGGAAGATCATCAGATTGTCGCCGATATGGCACTGACCGGTAATGGCCGGACCGCAGATCTGCAGGCCGGGCTTGATCGGCTTAATACGGCTATCCAGTGCGCCGAGCTTACCCTGCGCTTCGTGAATCGTAGCCGGAGAGAAGGGCTTGATCGCGGCAAGCGCTTCGGCCGATGGGCGGGTGAAGTCGCGTTTGATGTGGTACATGTCAGAGTTCCTTTCGTGGGTGAGGTTTTGATTTCGGACCCGTTAGCGTTTGCGGATTAGCCGCCCGACACCAAACATCGTGATGATCACTACGATGTTGACGATGCAGAGCATCATCGAGAAGGCCGCAAGCACGCCGAATGTGCCGGCTTCCCAGATCGAGAGTATGGCAAAGCCGACGACGGGGTTTCGGATACCGGCCAGAAGAGCGGCGGCGGAAAGATCGCCCATCATGTGCACGAAGACGATTGCAGCACCGGCGATGAAGCCAGGCATGGCAAGCGGGATCATGATCTTGCGGACCGTTCGCCCTTCGTCGGCACCATTGACATAGGATGCCTCACGCAGGTCGCGGCCGATCTGCGTGAGCGCCGATACGGCGGCGATCGACCCTGGTGCGATATACATGACGATGAACGCCATGATGAGAATGGCTGCAGTACCCGATAGCATGAAGGGGGCACCGCTGAAGGCGATCAGGAAGGCGACACCAAGGATGAGATGGGGGATGGCTGCGGAGGTCTTGATGACCGCGTCCACGATGGTCCCAATTCTCGATGTCTTGTCGACCGTATAGATCGCGACGACGACCGCAATGAACATCGCAATCACCGAACCGATACTTGCGAACATCAGGCTGTTGCGCAGCGAGGCAGAGGCCAGACCGTTCACGAAAAGGGTCTGATAATAGTTGCCGATGCCAAGAACGCTCCAATTAATGACTGGCGTCCAGAATGGCTGCAGCGACACGATCGCAAGCGCAACCATCGGCAGCACCGACGTCGCGACAAGGTAGCTCAGCGTCAGAAGGCGCGCGGGCCATTTCCAGCGCCCCATTTCGAGCGCGCCGCCGCCCGTCGCGCGACCGCCGACCGTGGCAAACTGACCACTGGCATTCGAGCGCGCCTGGAAATACCACAGCACCGCAATGGCGAGCAGCATTACCACGCCGAGCATCTGCGCCTCGGGCATCCTTGGCGGGAAGTCGCGGTTCAGCAGAAACACGATGCGGGTGGTCAGCACGTCGATCTTGGCCGTCGTGCCGATCACCGCCGGAATGGAATAGATGCCGATATTGGTGATGAGGCACAAAAGCGTGGCCGACAGAAGTGCCGGGCGCACCGACGGCGTCGAGATTTTTGCGAACGTTCTGAAGAGGCTGGCTCCATTGATCCGGGACGCTTCTTCGAGGGCTGGATCCAGATTGCGCAGGGCAGCTGCGAGGATAAGATAGACATAGGGGACCGAATTGATCGTGTAGATGAAGATCATGCCGGCCCAGGAATAGATATTGATCTGGAA
This sequence comes from Rhizobium sp., assembly GCA_036398815.1. Taxonomy (GTDB): domain Bacteria; phylum Pseudomonadota; class Alphaproteobacteria; order Rhizobiales; family Rhizobiaceae; genus Rhizobium. The sequence continues at coordinate 14,334 of DASWOH010000249.1, forward strand.
GGCTATCCATTCCGGAAGCTGCCTGAGCCAGCCATTGACGAAACCGACCCGGGGCGCGGCGATGAACACCCAGCCTATCGACATCGCGACGTTCGGAATGAACAGCGGGATGATTGGCAACAGCGTTCCGACCGGACCGAGTTGCGCATCCGTGCGTTCGTTGATCCACGCGAGCACGGCGCCGATGACGACGGCAAACAGCGTGCTTAGACCGACGACGATGGCGGTGTTGAAAACGACCGGCAAAAACCAGGGTTCGGCAAACACCGAAAAGGCGTCCCCAACCTGGCCGCCGACCACGACATCGAGGATCATGCGACCGAGCGGATAAACGAGCAGGAAGACGATCACGGCGATGCACAGAAGCGTCACGATCGTGTAGAGGCTCGGCCGACTGCTCACGGGCGGAGAATGGACGTCAGCCATTTTGACCTCCCTTTCGGGCAACGACCCGCAGCGCACTCGCCGAAACCGTAAGCCAGCTTTCAGCGCCGAGCGCCGTCGCGGCGTGGTAGTCGTGCATCCAGACCGACAGCTTGGTATCTCCCGCCCGCACCAGCAGATCGGTGTGAGCGCCTGAGAACAGCTTCGCTTCAATTTTGACCATGAACGTATTGTCATCGCTGGCCGGTTTTGCAGAGGAGAGGCTTAGATGTTCGGGCCTCGTGACGACAGACACGCTGTCGCCGACCCGCAGACTTGCATCCATCAACCCTGATTCCGGAGCAGTCAGCGCGCCGATCGGCGCATCGATAACGATGCGTTTGTCGCTTCGCGCAGAAAGGGTTCCGGGAAGCATATTTGCGACGCCCACGAATTTGGCGACATATTCGTTGGGAGGATTGGAATAGATATCGAAAGGTGCTCCGAGCGCGGATATGCGGCCCGAGTCCAGGACTGCGACCCGATGCCCGAGTTCCATCGCCTCGACCTGGTCGTGAGTGACGTAGAGGCCCGAGAGCCCAACCCTGCTTTGCATGGATTGCAATTCGAATCGAAGCTGAGCACGCACCTGAGCATCGACGTTGGAGAGCGGTTCGTCGAACAACACGACAGACGAGTTGGCGACAAGCGCTCTGGCAAGGGCAACGCGCTGCTGTTGTCCGCCACTAATTCGGTCCGGATACTGGTGCTCAAGGCCGCCGACTCCGACCATCGACAAAACGTCCGACACCCGCTTGGAGATCGTCTCCTTGGGTGTTTTGCGTGAGTGCAGCGGATAGGCGACATTGTCGGCAACCGACAGATGCGGCCACAGGGCATAGGACTGGAACACCATCGACAGTTTGCGACGGTCCGGTGGTTCGTAAATCCCCTTCTTGGAGGAAAATACGGTCTCGCCCTCGATGATGATCTCCCCTTCGTCGGGGCGCTCAAGGCCGGCGACACAGCGCAGCAGCGTGGTCTTTCCGCATCCGGACGGGCCGAGCAGGACCACGAGTTCCTTTTCGGCCACTGTCAGGTTGACATGATCCACGGGGGTAATGCGGGCGCCACCTTCCCGCCTGTAGGATTTGACGAGGTCGATAACCTCGATCCGGGGCGTACCGCGGCTTGCGGGCATATCCATCAGAATGTCCTATCTATAAGCTTTTCTATAAGCTTTGAAAAAGTTGAAGCCCGCCAATGATGGCTGGTTGCAATCTGGTCTAGGCAATTCATGGGGCTAGGCTCTTGGTGTGGCCATGCTTCGCGACCTGGCTGCCGAGCATCGTGCGGACCATGATCACATCGTGGGAGAGTTCCACCATATCGACGCCGAGACTGACGGCCTTTTCAACGGCGCCTTCCAGAAGCGGGACACCATACATCAGATGCTTGCCTGCGCGCCGTGCCGCCCTCGCTGTCTTTGCAAGTGCAAGCTGCTTCTGCTCAGCGAGATGGGCTGGATCGCGGTTGCTCAGCGACATGCCGAAATCCGCCGGGCCGAACAATGCAAAATCGATGCCTTCGACCGCCATGATGGCATCGATGTCCTCAACCGCGTCGGCGCTTTCGATCATGATGCCGACAAGCGGCTCTCTGTTGTTCCAGTCGACCCACGCTTGTTCGTCCACCTGGCCCCAACGGCCTGCGAGGCAGAGCGTCCCGACGCCGCGCCGTCCGATCGGCGGAAAGCGCGCATCGGAAACGATGGATTTTGCTTCCTCCACCGAAGTGACGTTGGAGACGATAATGCCGCCTGCACCGATCTCGAAGGCCTTACGTGCCAGATAGTGGTCGTCGCGGTCGATCCGGATAAGTGGCGTGACGCCGGCCAGAAGTGCAGCGCGCACCATGTGATCCATGGAGTCATCCCGCCGCCAGGCATGTTCGGAATCGATCCGGACAAAATCGATACCGCTCAAGGCCGCAGCCTCGACCATGTTGGGTGAGTAGGAGTAGATCGCCGTGCCGAAAACACAGTCACCAGACTGTAGTTTCTGTCTCAGTTTCGAAGGATTTGGATACATTGCTAAAGCCGTTCGGTTGCCGTCAGGTGACGTGACGTTCGTTGAATGCGTTGCCATTAAGGGATTCAGCCGGCAGGGTCGCCGCCTGTTTCAAGATGTCGTAGATGCTTGCGGCAATCTCGAGATCGAAGCCTGGAGCGCGTCGCAGGTAGACTGGCCGTTTCAGAGGCGGACTAACGATTGGCGCCGCATACATTAGACCGCTGGCGCACTCGTTCCTGATCGAGTTCCAGGATATGACCGTGTTGCCGATCCCTTGCTCGACCGCCTTCTTCAAGGTGACGTAACCGTCTACCTCCAGCACCACCTTCAGGGTGACGCCGTACTCGTTTGCGGTCCGCTCGATGTCCTGGCGGAATTGGTGCGAGGACGATGCCAACACCAGATCCATGCCCGTGAGCTCGTCGAAGCGAACCGAGGGGGGCAGAGGCTTGCTGGACGCGAGAAATAGTGGTTCCTCATGGATCGCCCGTGGAAACTGCGGAGCGCTGTCGAGCATGGTGGCGACGTCGATCTCGTTCCGATTGATCATGCGTTCTGCTTCATCATTGCGAACCTCCAGCATCAATACGGTGTGGTCTGGAAACCTGCTCTTCGTCATTCGCAGCACGAAATCGCCAAAGCTCAGTACCCAGGAGGGGAGAAGCCCTATGCGGATCGACATGTCGCGGCTATCGCTTGCCGCAAACGCCCGCATGTCGCGCTCCGCCCGTGCCACGTTTTCAAGGATCACCTTCGCGTGGTCGAGAAGGATCTGCCCCCCGGGCGTCGGTCTCACTCCTCGCGGTAACCGCTCGAGAAGACTAAACCCTACGATCCGCTCCAGTTCAGACATGTGATGGCTGAGTGCTGGCTGGGCGACGTTCAGTTCCCTTGAGGCCGATGCCATCGAGCCGCAACGGATGATCGTCAAGAAATAGCGAAGACGGCGAATATCCAGCAATGAGCCAACAGTTTGCATTCTGTAATTCATGTTAGCCATTTTATTTCAGCCTCCCGCGATCTTGGTACCGCAATATGCGGCCAAGCCTCGGACAGTGCCAAAAATAAGATGATTAGTCGCTCCCATCTTGGTGGGAAGGGAACTTGCCGGCGACGCTTTCAGCCTCACTGCCGGTTCATCGCGTCCCGCAATCGATGGATCAGCCACGGATTGCGGGAGATATTTTCGACATTACGGCTGGATGCCAACGAGTTTGTAGACAGCGGCACCTTGGGCGCTTGGAATGACATCAAGGCCGACATCGTAGGTCGCGGGCAACACGGTCTTGCAGGCCGGGTTCTGAATGGCAATGTTCGGAACACCACCCAATGTGCATTGCAGAACCTGCGCCTCCTCCGAAATCAGCCAGTTGATAAACAGCAGAGCTGCATTTGGATTTTTTGCCTTGGCCGCAACCGCAGCGCCCTGGGCCGGCACATGGACGAATCCTTTTGGCAAGTAGAGGCCAAGCGGTGCGCCTTGCTTCCGAACCGCATCCGATTGTGCCGGAACAGTCGGAACGAGAATGTCGTAAGCCCCGGCTGCGACTTGCTGTGATGCCGCGGACGCGGTTCCAACGAGCTTTGGTTCGTTTGCGGCAAACCTCTTTAGCCAGTCATCGCCGTAACGCTTCTGCAACCCGAGCAGAAACGACAATTGATTGGTGGAGTTGCGCGGATCGACGAGAGCGATGCGCCCTTTCCAAAATGGGTCAGCCAGCCCTTCCCATGTCGGCAAGTGAGCAGCAAGATCTCGGTCCGATACTACGCCCGTGTTATATGTGACCAGCTGTATGTCGCTCTGGTAAACGACATAACGATCGTTGACCGGCTTGATGAGTGGCTCATTCGTCTTCAAGCCAGGAAGATTGCTCGGCGAGATCTCTTTGAACAACTCTGGATTTGTTTGAAACAACGCGGTGGATGCAGTGGTTAAGAGGTCGGCTTGGGTGGCCCCTGCCTTGTCTTCGGAAATGAACCGGGTGAAGACCTGGCTCGACGGCAGCCGAATATATTCGGCGGCGATTTCAGGATAGTTTTTTTTGAAAAGCGCAAGTTTCGCCTCCATTTCAGCGTCCTGGTTCGCCGAATAGATGAGTAGGCGTCCTTCTACCTTGGCGGCAGCGCGTAACTGATCCAATGTGATGTCGGCGCTCATGGCTGGCGTATTCCCAGCGAACAATGCGAACATTGCAGCGCAAATTAGAGACAGATTCTTCCTGATAGTCATTTTTAGTCCTCCCAATACGGGGAGACTAGGCGGCGGAAGCGACTGCCACAATTATTAATGTTGAAAGGGTGATATACGATTTCGTTATATCACCCATGCCTCAACTGTTCGGCCGTAAACAACAAATCTTAGATCAACGGGACCATCCCGTAATCCAAAATATCTGCGCGCCCTATGCGCTTTTACATCGTGGCGTTGATTGCCGGCGAGAACTGATTGGAGTGTCTAATCGTAACGGGGGCGTCAATCTCGAAGCAGCGCTGGCAGGTTGTTTGGTTGTCTTCGCGGTGGACGTCATTCGCATGATGGAGCGTCGCGGAACGAGTCTTCAAGGCATTGCCAAGTTGTTTGAGCATTTCTCAGGTATTGCTGGGCGATGAAATTGCCGAGTGCTTTTCCCCGTTTGAAGGGGTTTCGTTTTCCACGTGAGATCGTCGCTTATACGGTTTGGGCCTATTACCGATTTGCCTTGAGCACGGCCGATGTGGAAGACCTGCTTGCCGAGCGCGGCGTGATCGTCAGCCGTGACGGTCCGGCTGTGGATCAATCGCTTTGGCCGCCATTTTGCCACCTGCATCCGCCGGGACCGGCCAAGGCCGAATGACAAGTGGCATATGGATGAGGTCGTCATCACGATTGGCGGACAGAAATTCTGGCTCTGGCGGGCA
>DASWOH010000250.1:0-9016 GCA_036398815.1 Rhizobium sp.
GTTCCGAACGTCTCACCGGCGCTCTGCTCGATCGCATCACCCACCACGTCAACATCCTCGAGATGAATGGCGACAGCTATCGTCTCGCTCAAAGCCGCGCCCGAAAGGCCGGCTGAAACTCCCCTCCGAAAATCGACGCGCCCGCATGACACCCCCGCTCAGGCTACGCCCGCCCGGAGGTCTCATGCGGGCGCCACAAGTGGCCTGGTTTTCCTCCGCCGCATGGCCGGAAATTACTCCGCCGTTGACACTCCAGCCCGCTTGCCGCGATTGTCCAGGCGTAAGCAGACCAGCATCAGGAGATGCGCAGGATCGGCTTGATTGCTACGCCGGATTCGGATGCCTTTATGGCCTCGTTGATCTGGTCGAATGGGAAGAAACTGATGAGACGATCGAATGGAAACCGACCCTGCCGCCATAGCGCGATGAGCGTCGGAATGAAGATGTCCGGATTCGATTCGCCCTCGACCACACCCATAAGCCTGCGCCCGCCGGACATGAAGTGGGTCTCGTTCAAGATGATCTCGGCCTCGGGTCCCGATGCGCCCGTGATTGCGCAGGTCCCTTTCGGTGCCAGGCATTCGACAGCTTGCCGGATTACCTTGGCGTTGCCGATGGTATCGACCGCATAATCCAGACCGTAACCGGTAATTTCCATGATCTTTTTCGCCGAGTCGTCGGTCTTGGCATTGATCGTATGGGTCGCACCCAGTTCCCTTGCCAGTTTCAGGCGCGATTCCACCATGTCTATGGCGATAATCGTCGTCGCGCCCTGCACCACCGCACCCATGATGGCGGACAGTCCAACGGCACCCGAGCCGAAAATCGCAATCGACCGTCCGGGCTCGACCGCCAGCGCGTTCATCACCGTTCCTGCCCCAGTCTGGATGCCGCAACCAAGAGGTCCAAGCTTTTCCAGCGGCGCGTCATCCGGCACCTTCACCACGTTGCGCTCGTGGCAAACCGAATAGGTGGCGAAGGAGGATTGACCGAAGAAGTTGGAGTGCACTTCTTCGCCAGCGCAGACCAGCGTCGTCGTTCCGTCCATGCGTGAGCCACCGAAATTCAGCGTGAACTGATTGTGGCAATAGGTCAGGTCATGATGCAGGCAGGCCGGGCAGATGCCGCAGCTATCGACGGTCATGACCACGTGGTCGCCCGGTTTGACCTTGGTTATGGACCTGCCGACCTTCTCCACGATGCCCGCGCCTTCATGACCCAGGACAACAGGCAGTGGGGTGGGCAGCGTGCCATCCATGACGACCATATCGGTGTGGCATACGCCGGTGGCCACGACACGGACGAGGACTTCGTCATCCCTTGGCTCGGCGAGATCGATTTCCTCGATCGTAAGAGGCGCATCGTGCGCGCGTGCGACAGCAGCAGTTATTTTCACGGTTGGGCTCCTTTAGCAGGGATAGCTGGGCCGACCCATTCGGACCCATTTCAGCATCGTCACACCCAGGGAAATCCGATTACCGACCCGCGTCGATCCGGCTCCCTGTAAGCCAGGTCAGGCAGGCGGCCAGGTAACCGTGTGAGGTTCGGTAAATTCAAGAAAGCCATCACGTCCCAGTTCACGCCCGACACCACTTGCCCTGAACCCTCCGAATGGTGCCCGATCATCCTGCGCAACGGCATTCGCGTTATTGATCCATGTCGTCCCGGTGCGCAGAGACCGGGCAAGCCCGGCGGCACGATCGGGATCGGCACTCCAAACGGATGATGTAAGGCCTGACCAATGGTTATTGATGGCGTCGATCAGAGGGTCGAGTTCATCAAACGGAAGGATGGGAAGTGAAGGCCCGAACTGCTCCTGATCGACGATCTCGAGCCGCGGATCAGGATTGAGAACGAGAGTAGGCTTGAGATACCAGCCACCACTCGCGGCGACATCGTCGGCGAACTCGCCGAGTTCACGAACCTCGTGGCCTGCCGATCTGGCCTCATCAACCATTCGCGAGACCACGTCGCGTTGTCGCGCATTGTTCAAGGGCCCCATATCGGTCGCCGCATCCAGACCGTGTCCGACACGAAATCTGGAAAGCCTTGCCGAGATGCCTTCAACCAGTTCCTCATAGCGTGAACTATGCACATAAAGACGCTTGATCGCCATGCAGACCTGACCGCTGGTGAAAAAGGCACCATATGTCAGCCGGTCGATGGCGGCGGCATCGAGCACCGCGTCATCAAGGACGATTGCCGGATCGTTACCGCCGAGCTCCAGTGTTACATGAGCAAGATTGCCGGAGCATAGCTCCATCATTTTCTTGCCCGCGGCCGTGCTCCCGGTAAAGACCAGCCGCCGGATTCTCGGGTCGACAATAAGCGGCGCGACATTTTCGTTGCTTCCGCTGATGACGTTCAAAACACCGGCCGGGAGGTGGCGTGCGAGATCCCGCACTTTGAGTGTGGTCGCGAGCGGCACGGTTGGCGGCACTTTGACAATCACCGTGTTTCCGGCAATCAGCGCATAAGGCAGGCTGGCGGCCAGGATTGCCAGAGGCCAGTTGAAGGGCACAATGACTGTGACGACGCCGAGAGGCAGGCGGGAAATCTCCGAGCGAAATGGAATGGGGTGACGTTGCGTGGCGGACGTAAATTGGTCGGTTTCCGGTGCCAGCCGTTCAACATGGCTCAAAAAAAGGGCATATTCCGCCGCCAACCGGCAACGTTCCGCGAAAACCTGTAATTCTATGGCCGATTCCCGGAGAACCTTGCCATTCTCACGGGTGAGAATATTTGCAAGCGCACCATCGCCCACAGCAATTTTGTTCACGGCATCGACCAGAAACTCTGCCCGCTTTTCTGCCTTCAACCCGCTCCAGCCACGCCAGGCCCGGGACGCTGCATCGATAGCGGACTGGGTCTGATCCAGTGTCGCCGCCACGGCGTAACCAACCGTTTCGGTTGGCCTTCCAGGGTCCTGGACAGGGAAACGCTCTCCCGTTTCGATTTCTTCTCCGCCGATCACGAGCGGCGCGACCACATCACCGGCGGGATTCTCATAGGAATGTGATTTCAATGTATTTTCCTGACTTTTATCTTCGGTCTTCGATGCGCTTTCGGGATTGTGGGGGCGGTCGGTCATTATGAGATCCCTGCATGTAAACTGACGAGACGCTTCACTTTGGCGTGTGGCGTAGCGTGAAAAAGCTGGACGAGTGCGAGGCCAGCCTGTCGGCGTGTCGCCTGCCGGACGCTTGGCCGACAGAACATCTCGTGACGACCCGATCAATGACCTGTCATTCGTATGCGAACTAAAAATCACTAGCGTCATTTAATGAAACGTGCAAGACAGTTCTTATACGAACGGAATAACGAGATGTTTGAACGAACGCTTTTCCACGCGATGCGAGCGCTACTCCAGGAGCACACGGCGCTTTGGGTTTCGCTGGAGCCAGATTTGACAAAGCCTCAATATGCGGTGCTCGAAGCTCTCGCCCAGAAGCGGGAGATGGATCAGGTTTCGCTTGGCCGCGCCAGTGCCACCACGAAGGCGACGCTCACGGAGATGTTGAGGCGAATGGAACAACGCGGCCTGATAGAACGACAAGCATGCAAATCGGATGCGAGACAAAAACATGTTCGCCTGACACCTGCCGGTCTGGAAAAATTGATTCAGGCTCGCGCCACGGCAAATGCGGTCTCGGGAGAATTTCTGACGTCTTTGAGCGAAGAGGAGCATGAAACGCTTCTCAACCTCATTCAAAAAATGAGGCAATCGCCATTTGCAAAGTCGGATCAAACACCCTGATACAGATTTAGAGCGTTTCCGCTTTTCTCCGAATCCCGAAAACGCTCTATCTCTTTGTTTTTACGCAATTCCGGACGCAAAACCGGTTTCCACTTTTACTGGAATTGCTCTAGTTTTCCCGCATTGCAGGGAAACATTCGATCAAATGATGGCGATCAGTCGTTCGTCATAAAACTGTACGGCAGCATGCAAGGGCCTCGACAGGGCACGATCGCTCCCCTGCTGAAGCGCCTTATGCAAGCGCCGTATCGTCTGAAATATCGGTGACGGATCGATCATCGGTGAACGGAATGCGAGCTGCCCATTGACGGGCATGCTGTATTACAACAGGAATGCCGCCAAATGACATCCGGCCAATCAACGGAAAAAAGCAGGGAACAAGCCTCCGATATGGGGCAGGGCGCGACCCTCGGAGCCATCTCGTTATTGATGGCTCTGACGGCGCTTGGGCAATTGGCAACCAATATCGTAGTGCCATCGCTTCGGGATATAGCCGCTGCAATCAGGTTGCAGCCGGAATCCTCCGGGCTGATCCTCTCGATGGTCCTGCTCGGTTTGGCAGTCGGGCAACTGATCGTTGGTCCGCTGTCCGACAGACACGGCCGACGGCCTGTTCTTCTTGCCGGATTGGCGGTCTATTTCGTGGGGAGTCTCGCCGCAACCTTTGCGCCGAACGGGTTTGTCCTGCTGTTTGGGCGCCTTATGCAGGGGATGGGAGCGAGTGCGGGATTAGCGCTGCCTCGCGCCATTCTTCGTGATCGCTACAAAGGTCAGCACTTCCTGCACGCGACGGCCCTTCTCACCATGTCCATGTCGGTGACCCCAGGACTTGCGCCTATAGTGGGAAGTTTTGTCTCCGGTCACTTTGGCTGGCGGGCGTCCCTCGCAGTCAGCCTCGCAGCGGGTCTTGCGACTATCATCGCAACATTGATCGGCCTGGACGAAACTCATCACAACCGCCACAGCGGCGGTTTCCTCGCGGTGCTTGGCTCTTATAAAAAAGTACTCGGCAATCGAATCTTTCTTGCCTATGCGATTGTAGCTGGCGCCGGAATTGGCGGGGCATATGCCGAGGTCGCGGTAGCGGAGCGTTTTTATACCGGCGAATTTGCATGGTCTTCCTTACGGCTCAGCCTCGCTACCGCCTGCTATGCAGCCGCCTTCGTTATCGGGAACCTGCTTTCCGGTCACCTGAAAAGCAACATCCGGATGCGTATCGGCATAATTCTGATGATCCTCGCGCCAGCACTCCTGATTGGTTTGCTGGCCGTTGGCGTCACTTCGCCCTGGGCGATGCTCTGTCTGATCGTGCTGTCGCAGATCGGGCTGGGCTTTATGATGGCGGCTGCCATTAGCCATTCACTCATGGCCGTGGAACATGCTTCCGGGACCGCCAGTGCCGTACTTGGCGCCATTCACATGTTAATCGGCGCCAGTGGCGCTGCGTTGGTGGCCGCCATTCCTTTGCAGGCCAGTTGGGCAATCCCTGTTACAATGCTGGGCTTCGCCCTCATTTCGGCATTAGCGCTGGCTATCGCAGAAAGCCCTTGAGCGGTGGCGTTGGTCACAGTCTTCGGTATGGCCGCAAAAAAGCACACGGCAGTTCACGAAAGGTCGTGATGCAAGAGCTTTCAAGGCCGAGCTCGGCCAACTGAGAAGGGCAAAGCGCGACACGGATTTCCAGATGAAGGAAGTCGCAAAACCGATGCGGCGCTTCTTTCAACCGTTTACCGTGAGCGGAGAAGTGCCAGCCTTGGAAGGGCAGAGGATTGCGCTGATCGACGACCTTGTGTCGTCGGGAACATCGATTATCTCTGTGGCGGAATGTCTGCGAGCGCAGGGCGTGATCGTCGAGCGAGGGGTATGCCTGTTGAGCGACCTGAACGCGGTTCGAGCGTCATGATGATTGACATTTGAGGCTTGCTACGCTATTTATCCACCTATCAAGACAGACCGTGCCTATGCCTCACGGTCTCAAAACATCAAGCACGGCGACGTGCAGGTCCGAGCGGCGCCCGAGGTGGCCATCCTGTAAGGGGAAAAAGCCTCACGATCAGGCATCGGCTGGTCAGGTTCAGGAAGCCGTCACGCTGCGAAGCGTGGCGGCTTTTCCTTTCGGGTCGATGAAGTTCCGGCATCCTTGCGGCTCTTTTGGGTGCTGCATCGCTCGCGCGATGCACCCCCGCCATTGCCACCCCACCAAGACTAAACAGCAACTTGGAGCGAATGTCGGTATCGGTAGTTGCGTGCCCCCGCAACCAGTTCCGGCATAACTCGCTCATTATCCAAGTCTGACAAAGACTTGCTGGAAAATCAGGCGGATTTTTCCATCTCCTGATGGAGTAGCATGGGGATAAAGATGCGTGTTAATCGCTCTCTCGTCTTCGCTATTTGGAGACAAGTCGACCATCCACGACATCCACCACACGGTCAGCAATATCGAGAATTCGAGCATCATGGGTGACCATAACCGTCGTGACCCCGCGCGATTGCCCCAAAGCTTTCAACATCCAAACGACATTAGCCGTTGCCTCCACATCAAGCGCAGCAGTTGGCTCGTCGGCAAACACAATTTCAGGATTCGAGACGAGCGCTCGCGCGACCGCAACACGCTGCTTCTGGCCACCTGAAAGCTCACTCGGTAGAAAGTCCAATCGCTTGCCAAGTCCTAGGGACTCGAGAATATGTGCTGCGGCGGCTTCCTGTTTTACAACATCGCCGTTTGATCCATGTACCTGCAATCCCATCAGGGTGTTTTGCCGAGCCGTCAGACTTTCGTGCAGGTTATGAGCTTGAAAAATGAAACCAAATCTACGCCGCAACGCTTCTTTCTTGCGGTTGTCTGCGCCACACAATTCCTGCCCCAAGACGTTGAGAGAACCATCTTGGACCCGGCGCAAGCCTCCCATCAACGTCAAAATAGTCGTTTTCCCTGAGCCTGACGGTCCCTTGAGAATTGTGAAGCTACCGCGCTCAATCGTTAGTGTGGCGTTGAAGATCGCTTGAAACTTGACCTCGCCTGAACCGAACCAATGGTTGACTCCCGTCATCCTTATCGCAGCTACATTCTCATCGATCATCAAAATAGCTCTGCAGGGTCCGTGTTACGCAGTCGAACTGTGGCTAACGCTCCGGAAATCGCACAGGCGGAGATAGTGCCCAATAGCACTGTTAACGCGCGGGTCGTTGTCATTGCGAGCGGCAGATCTGTTGCCGATCCCATAATTTTGTATATGAGAGCGCCAAGGAATATACCTGGAAAAAATCCGATTATGGCCACGATCACAGCTTCTTCCATCACAATGGTAAGAAGAAAACGATGTGTGTATCCCATGGCCTTGAACGTCGCATATTCTCTGATGTGCGCAGCGACATCGGCAGAGAGCACCTGGTAAACGATCACTATGCCGACCAATACACCGATAAATACGCCGAAACCAAATATAATTCCCATCGGAACCTGTGTGTTCATGTAGGCAACGTCGTCTGCGAGTGCCTGAGCGGTGGTGCGAACCTGTACAAGTTCTGACGAGAGGCGTTTCTTGAGTTCGAGGACAACCGTTTGTGGATCGACACCAGATTGGACATTGATCAGAACATGGCTGGGCGTTCCGGGGCTGCTTTCATGGAGCAGCCTCTGAAATGTTTGGTCCGATACAAAGAGTGCGCCATCGGATCCAAACCCGCTTCCCAGTTTAAAGGTGCCAATCGCCGAAATAGTTTTCCCGTTGATCTCAAACGTCGCAGGATTTTCAGTAGAAAGGTGTGCAAGCGAGGAGGAGTTTTCATCGTCGCTTAGATCGCGGATTTGGCTATCGAGTAAAACATGGTCAGCGAGCTTTAATCCCTCCAGCTGCGAGGCGATAGCGGGACTCGTAAAATGTGTTGCTTCAGGGGCCATTCCATAAACAATGAGCGTTTTGGAGATGCCGTTTGGCCGCTTCCATTCCAAGTTTCCCAAGTATAGAGGGGTCGCATCGGATACGTTTGGATCCGAGAGGGCGAGGTATACTATCCTTCGCGCTATTTGCGCGCCCGTAAAGAGTGTCGCGCTCGGTGGCGAGATCATTATGTCTGCCTTAAAGGGCGAGTAGGTAAGCTGTACCGAGCCTGTAAGGGAAGCGACGACACCTAGTTGTACGAATACAAGCAGGTTTGCAAATGCTATTCCTGCAACTGCAGCCATTAACCGGGTGCGGTTTTGTGTGAGCTGAAGCCAGCCTACGGGCATTCGCCGAAGGAAGATTGAGAGCAATCTTGTCAATTTGCACCCACCGCTATCTTCCCCAAAACCTCCAGATCTATGAACGATCGTGCTTTAGCGGAGGAGGTTGGGTCCAGCAGAACGTGAATTTTGACGACACGCGCATCTGCATTCGCGGCCGGCTCGGACGCCATGACCGACTGGCGCTCAACAACCTGTCCTATTCTACTGACGACGCCCGATAGTTGCGTGGTGAACGCTGGCGACTGGAGCCGGACGAGTTGGCCTATCGCAATTTTTCGGATATCCGTCTGATAGGCTTCTAACTCGGCCGCCATCTGCTCGGTTTGAGCGATCGTCATGACACCTGTTTCTGAGGGTTTTTCTCCCACACGGGCGTGTATCTTCAAGACAGTGCCATCATGCGGAGCTACAATCTGCGAGGCGGAAAGGTCGTTACGGGTGCGTTCAAGATTAACTCGTGCGACATCAAGATTGCGAACTGCGAGAACTATGTGTGCCTGACTATCGTTTTCTGCGCCGTCAAATCTCTTGATTAAAGCCGAGGTCTTTTCCATTTCGGCTTGCGCCTTGGTTGCACTTGAATGAGCCTGTTGTAACAGCACTTGGGTCGTGGAGTTGACAGCATCAAGCCTGGTCTGGCGTGCAAGCTCTTTGCTCGCTAAAATTAGTTCTGCCTCTGCAATGGCACGATTGGCCCGCGCCTCTGAAAGGTTCGCGTTTATCAAGCCACGGACTTGCTCCAACGCCGCTATTTGGGCGACCACGTTTGACTCTGCGCTTGCTATTGCAGCGAGAAGCGGCGGCTTATTGTCTAGTTCCGCTACAACTTGCCCCTTTTGGATTTGCTCTCCTTCTGCGACAAGCAGACGCGCCACTCGCGCAGTGTCAGCACCATAGGGAGGTGCCAGAGCCGTAGTTTTTCCTTCCGGCTCGATATAGCCTAGCGCGACAACCTCAATGCTCTTCTGGTCCAACGCATTGCTTTTGGTTACGGTGGGTGCCGCGTTACCAAAGACGGCACCTGGTAATCC
>DASWOH010000251.1:0-2165 GCA_036398815.1 Rhizobium sp.
TTCGAACGGGTTGCTTGAGCAGGGAGGATTGGAACGCAAACAGGTCACTGCAGCGGAAATACGTACGATCGAGCCAACACTGCAAGGCAGCTTTGCCGGCGGCTTCTTCACGCCGTCGGACTTCACCGGCGACATCCACAAGTTCACCCGTGGATTGCTGCGCTATCTAGAAAGGAAATGGGTCCGTTTCGTCCACGACGCCAATGTCCTTGAGGTTGCGAAACTTAACTGCGGCCTCAAGATTGGATGGTCGCGTGAATTTACTGGAGAGAGCTCGGCGACCGAGTCCGCGCGGTTCGACGCCGTCGTCATCTGTGCGGGGACGGCAAGCCGCGACTTCGCCAGGATGCTCGGCGATCGCGTTAACATTTATCCGGTCAAGGGCTACTCGATCACGATCGAGTTGCAGGACGAGCGCGATGAGCGAGCAGCGCCATGGGTTAGTCTGCTCGACGATCGCGCCAAGATCGTCACCAGCCGGCTCGGCGCGCAGCGCTTTCGCATTGCCGGTACAGCTGAACTCAACGGTTTTAATCGCGATATCAGGGCCGACCGCATCAAGCCGCTCATCGACTGGGTGCGGCTCCATTTTCCCGATGTGAGCACCGGCCGTATCGTGCCCTGGACCGGGCTGCGTTCGATGATGCCGGACATGATGCCACGTGTCGGTCCGGGCAATAGCCGCAATGTATTCTACAACACCGGCCATGGGCATCTGGGCTGGACTCTGTCGGCGGCAACTGCCGAATTGGTGTCGGCACAGATAACCTGGTCGCTGGCTGTCTGAGTTGAACCCGATGCGGATCGTACGCCCATTACAGAGAGGATGGAGGCGGCTGGCGCAAGCGTCCTGTCAGGGATGTCTTTCTATCAAAGTTTGATTTTGATCGAATTAATAAGCTTTGGGTCAAGAAGACTTGACTGATGACAGTTAGACTTGCCAGTTTATCTGTTATTATTATATATGGAACTGTATGGCGTCTTCCAGCGACCAATTGAAAACTGCAGAAACCGTCGTTGCTTCGCTGACAAAGGCAATCGGCCACCTCATCCGTCGTTTACGAGCAGACGCAAACCCCGGCGGCCTCAATTTCTCACAGACAGCAACGCTCGCACGGCTGGACGACGAAGGTGCAATGACCACGGCCGATCTCGCGCGCTCCGAATCGATGAAGCCTCAGTCAATGGCGACCATTCTCAGCGGACTGGAGGAAGAAGCTTTGGTCAAACGCAGCCGTCATCCTACAGACGGCCGGCAAATCCTATTCTCTCTTACTCGCGAAGGGATCGAGGCGCGCCGCAAGCGAACGGCGGCTAAGCAAAAATGGTTGCTCGCGAAAGTATCGAAGCTCAGCTCGGCCGACCAGCGGACACTTCTTGCCGCAGCAGAACTTATTAATACCCTCGGCGAACCCTGATTTTCCGAACGGATTCTCCGGCGGAATGGCTCACTCTGAAAGATAGAGTTTCATCATGATATGGCTGCATGACCTCGCATACTTCTTCGGCGGCGTTTTTCTCTCCAACGCCGTGCCGCATTATGTCAGAGGCGTAATGGGGCAGCCGTTCCAAAGTCCCTTTGCCAAGCCGCCCGGGAAGGGGCTATCGTCATCGACGGTGAATGTGCTGTGGGGATTTGCGAACCTCATATTCGCGTATGGTCTTATTATGTACGTTGGTGAGTTTGATCTGCGCGCTGCGGATCAGGCTGCGGCTTTCGGTTTGGGCCTGCTTCTCATGGGTATGATGGCAGCGCGCACGTTCGGCAAATTCCATGGCGGAAATTCACCCTCCGAGAGTGTCAAACGGCAGGTCGCGTGAGCGCGCCGGTGACAGTCGCTGACGATTCAGATCGCATCGATCCGGCGATCTGGAAGATTGCAGTGGTGGCGTTGATGGGCGCTTTTGTGGCGCAGCTCGACGCCACGGTCGTGAATGTCTCATTGTCGACCCTGGCCACCGAATTGCACACTAGCCTTTCGACGATCCAATGGGTGACAAGCAGTTACCTCCTCGCATTGGCGCTAATGCTTCCACTGAACGGATGGCTGGTCGATCGCATCGGCGCCAAGGCGCTCTATATCTCTTGCCTTGCGAGCTTTACCCTGTCCTCGGCGCTGTGCGGCCTTGCCTGGTCTGCGGGGTCACTGATCGGCTTTCGGATA
>DASWOH010000252.1:0-31174 GCA_036398815.1 Rhizobium sp.
ATCAAGGCCGGTGACGTCTTAGTATCCATCGAAGCGATGAAGATGGAAACGGCATTGCATGCGGAGAAGGACGGCACGATCACCGAAGTCCTGGTCCTCGCCGGCGACCAGATCGATGCGAAGGACCTGCTGGTCGTTTACGGGGCTTGAACGTCCGTAACGAAACAAGGAAGGGGCGGCTTTCGGGTCCAGCCCCTTTCTGAATGTGGTCCTAAAGGCGAGATCGTATCAATGACCGGCAATTTCCACCGTTTCGGGCAATATGACGTTGTCCTTTTGCGCGACGGCGTCTTCGAGGCGCCAGCGGAGGTGCTGATCCATGCCGATGGCAGCGTTGCCCGGCAGCGCGCGATCGAAGCGTTGGGCAAGCCGACGCTTCAGGTGGATGTAAACTGTTTCGCTCTGCGTGGCGACGACGGCATTATTCTCGTGGATGCCGGTACCGGTACCGCGTGGGGACCGAAATATGGTCATGCGCGATCGGCGTTGCAGGAAGCCGGCATCACGCCGGACCAGATCCAGCGCATATTGCTCACCCATATCCACGGCGATCATGCGCTCGGCCTGTTCGATGGAGACGCCCCGTATTTCCCCAATGCCGACGTGTTCGTGCCGGACAGGGATTTTGCCTTTTTCACCGATCCGGCCGCCCGGCAGGCGACACCGGAGGCGCGCCGCGGCGGCTTCAACGTGGCTGAGCAGCTCGTCCGCATCTATGGGGCCCAAGTCCGACAGATTCCGGACGGCCCTGTGTTCGCCGGCATAGAGGCCCGCCCTCTGCCGGGTCACACCCCCGGCCACACCGGCTATCTGGTGCGCGGCGAGGACAACGATCTCCTGATCTGGGGCGATACCTTGCATCTGGGAGACCTTCAACCCGGTGATCCGAAGATCGGCCTGATCTTCGATCTCGACCCCGAGACGGCGGTGCGAACCCGCCAAGCCGCATTGGAAGACGCTGCCCGGGAAGGCTGGATCGTCGCCGGCGGCCATATCAGCGGCTTCGGCCGCGTGCGGCGGGAGTCCGAGGGCTACCAAATCTTGCCGGTGTGAACACCCGGCTATTTGCTCTTACCCCCCCCCCCGCCGTCTGGCGTATAGCGAGCTATCCGATCGATTTGCGCATATGGACGATGAAGCCGATCCGGGATCGCCTCGGCGTCTTCAGCGGCGGCAGGCCGCAGCGGGGGTGTCGGTTCACTTGTCCTCGCTCTCCCTTGGCGCCAGCCACGCATCTGCTCTCATATATCGTAGGTGTGTCCCGCATTCAGCGTCGAGATGAACTGTTTCGTCCGCTCCTGTTTGGGCGTGCCGAAGATGGTGCGGGAGGGGCCGGTTTCGACGATGCTGCCGGCTTCGAGGAAGACGACGTTGTTGGCGATCTTCGAGGCGAGGCGCAGGTCATGCGTTGCCATCACCATGGTCGTACCCTCATTGGCGAGCCGGCCGAGAACGTCGACGACTTCAGCGGCGAGTTCCGGATCGAGCGCCGAGGTCGGCTCGTCGCAGAGGAGAACGCGGGGCGAGGGGGCAAGCGCCCGGGCGATCGCCACGCGCTGCTGCTGCCCGCCGGACAGCGTCGAGGGCCAGGCGTCCATCTTGTGCGCCATGCCGACCTTGGTCAAAAGCTCGACGGCGCGGGCGCGGGCCTTGTCGGCTGGCCAGCGCAACACGGTCGTCAGGCCCTCCATGACGTTTTCGATGGCGGTCCTGTGCGGAAAAAGCTGGAAATTCTGGAAGACCATGCCGGTCTGGCGGCGGATCTTCTGGATGTCCTGCCAGGCCGTCTTCTTGCCGGGCTGAAAGGTTGTGCTTTCCTCGCCGATGCGGATCGTGCCGGCGGTCGGGATTTCCAGGAGGTTGATGCAGCGCAAAAGCGTGCTCTTGCCGCCGCCGGAAGGGCCGACCAGCGCCGTCACCGTGCCCTCCGGGATGACCAGGCTGATATCCTTCAGGATGATATTGTCGCCGAAGCGCTTTTCGATGTGCGACAGCTCGATCATGTCCGCGCCTCCAGCATGCCGCCGGAGCGGGCGAAACGGCGTTCGAGATAGCCCTGCAGCGTCGAGAGGAAGGTGCTGAGCACGAGATAGATGATGGCGGCCTCGATATAGAGGATCAGTGGTTCGTAGGTCGTCGCCACAATGCGCTGTGCTGCCTGGAACAGCTCCGGCACGGTGATCGCGGCGGCAAGCGAGGTATCCTTGACCAGCGAGATAAAGGTGTTCGACAGCGGCGGCACGGCGACGCGCGCGGCCTGCGGCAGGATGGTGCGGCTCATGGCCTGGCGCCAGTTCATGCCGATGGAATAGGCCGCTTCCCACTGGCCCTTCGGCACGGAGGAGATGACGGCGCGGATGATCTCGGATGAGTAGGCGCCGACATTCAGCGTGAAGCCGATGACGGCGGCCGGAAAGGCGTCGAGCAGGATGCCCATGCTCGGCAGGCCGTAGAAGATGACGAAAAGCTGCACCAAAAGCGGCGTGCCCCGGATCACCCAGACATAGAAGCGCGCGACGGCGACGAGCGGCTTGGGGCCGAACAGCCGCGTGACGGCGGTGGCAAGGCCGAGCAGCAGGCCGAGAACGAAGGTGATCAGGGTGAGCGGGATGGTGAAGACGAGCCCCGCCCAAAGCAGCGTGCCCAGCGACTCCCACATCAATTGCAACCAGTGCTGCACGAAGAAGCGACCTTTCCATAACAGAATGCGTCCGGGATGGCCCCGGACGCATCTTTTTCACAATTTGGCGTTTCTGCCTATTCCCACTTACTTCGAAACATCCTGGCCGAAGTATTTGTCGGAAATCTTGGCATAGGTGCCGTCGGCCTTGATGTCGGCCAGCGCCTTGTTGATGGCGGCCTGCAGTTCCGGTTCGCCCTTGCGGATGATGGCGGCGGAATAGTCGGCATTGGCCTGCTGGGCGACGATCTTCACCGGCGCATCGGGCTTGTGCTTCTTGAAGTCGAGGAAGGACAGGCTGTCGTTGATGGTGGCGTCGGCGCGGCCGGTGAGAACGAGCTGGATCGACTGGTCGAAACCGTCGGTGCCGACGAGTTCGGCGCCGGCCTCCTGAGCGAGCTTGCCGAAATTGCTGGTCAGCGACTGTGCGGACTTCTTGCCCTTGAGATCGGCGAAATCCTTGATGTCGGTGTTGCTGTCCTTGACGATCAGCACGGCCTTGGAGGCGATGTAGGGATCGGAGAAGTCATACTTCTGCTTGCGGGCGTCGGTAATGCCGACTTCGTTGATGACGGTGTCGTAGCGTTTTGCGTCGAGGCCGGCGATCAGGCCGTCCCACTTGCCTTCCAGGAACTCGGCCTTGACGCCGAGCTTGGAAGCGATGGCTTCGGCGATCTCGACATCGAAACCGACGAGCTTGCCGCTTGCATCATGAAAGGTGAAGGGCGCATAGGTGCCTTCCGTGCCGACCTTCAACACGCCGGCGTCCTGAATCGCCTTGAGATTATCGCCGGCATGGGCAGGCAATAGGAATGCGGCCTGCACGAGGGCAGCGGCGGCAACGGTCTTCAACCAGTTCATCGTTTTCTTCCGTTTCTGGAACGTGTTGCAATCAATGTCGCATACATCGCAGAAAAAATGGACCGGGAAAGCGTAGAAAACTGCGAAAGGAATGGGCAATTGCGAATATTTTTCTCAAGAGCCGGCGGTTTCGATGGCTTTGCCAAGCGGGCTACCCTTTTGCACAATCGTTCAAGATCGATCCAAGGCTGCGGCCCATAGTCGCCCTTCCTATATCCGAAAGGGAAGACCATGCGTGAAGCAAGTGCGGCATCGACCAGACAATCCATCAATTTCCAGGAAAAGCTTGGAAAGCTTCAGGGGTTCTGGCAGCCCCGTGTCGTTGCCGAGATGAACGACTATCAGTTCAAGCTCGTCCGCATCGAGGGAGATTTCATCTGGCACGATCATCCGGAAACGGATGAGACCTTCATCGTGTTGGAGGGGCAATTGCGGATCGATTTTCGCGATGGTGCCGTCCATATCGGACCCGGCGAGATGTTCGTCGTTCCGAGAGGAGTGGAACACAAGCCTTTCGCGGAGAAGGAAGTTCGGATGATGCTGATCGAACCGCGCGGCACTTTGAATACCGGCCATGAAGGCGGCGCGAGGACTGCGCAGAACGATCTATGGATATAGATCGTTCTGCCGGATCCGGTCGCGGAAAGCGGGCTTGTTGACGACGATATGAGCGATGAGCAGCGCTCCCGGTAGTTGGGCGCCACCTCGTCATCCCGATCGTTGCGGTATCGGGCCCGCGCGAATGCGGCGCTCTGCGATGTTCGTGGACTGCCGACACGTCTGCTTGCGGCCGATATTGTTGAAAAGCTCTTTGATGCCTTTCATGCCGTGCACCGCTGAAATGATTTTGCCAACTTGATGCTCAAGGCCAAAGCTGACGCAATCCTGTTTCATCTCCGTCGTGGGAAATCGGCTCAGACCAGCTTTTCGCGGACTTTTTCAACAATATCGGCGCGAAAGCGACTGCGTGGCATCAGCACGACGAGGAATCGGTGAAACCAGGGGATGTCGTTGGGATTTCAGAGGCATCGAAGTCCCACACCACTGGCAGCGCAGGAAAGGTCGCCCGCGTGCGGGCTGCGTGATATGTTGTTTCCCGGAAGGATGAAGACACGTATGGAACCTCTACCGCTTGGCAAAGCCTTCACGCTGCTCGAACCGGGGCCTGTCGTTCTGGTCACGACCCATGATGGCAGCAAGGCGAATATCATGACCATCACCTGGACCATGGTGCGTGGGTTTTCGGCGGAGTTCGCAATTACGACGGGGCCGTGGAACTACTCCTATCGCGCGCTTCGCGACTCCAGGGAATGCGTGCTTGCCATACCCACGATTGACCTGATCGACACGGCTGTCGGCATCGGAACCTGCTCCGGCGAGGATACCGACAAGTTCGAGAGATTTGGCCTCACCTCGGTGCCCTCACGGCATGTCCAGGCCCCGCTGATCGGAGAATGCCTCGCCAATATCGAATGCAGGGTAGTCGACATCATCGAGCAGCACAGCATTGTGCTGCTGGAAGGGGTGGCGGCATATTTCGACAGCATGCGAAAGGAGAAAAGGATGCTCCACGCCGTTGGCGATGGCACCTTCATCATTGACGGGCAAAGGATCGACAGACGGGAGATGATGCGCTCAAAATTGCCGCGCGGCGTTTAACCACCCCTTTGCCACGCAAGGCGAGGCAGTTCGCTCTTGGCTCGAAGTGGCCGTTCATGGAGACGTTTAACAGAGCGTCACTGCATTGATAAAACGGAGTGCTAATTAATCCGGATGATGCAGGATGACGACATTCCGATTGATGAGGCCCTGATCCGGCACCTGCTCTCGGAACAAGCTCACCAGTGGGCGGACCTGCCCTTGCGCCGCATCGCTTCTTCGGGGACGGATAATGCGCTCTTTCGCCTCGGAGACGAGCTTGTGCTCAGGCTTCCACGCAGAGAGTCGGCGGCTGCGCTCCTCAAAAAGGAACTCGACTGGCTGCCCCATATAAACGGCCTTCCCCTCGAAGTGCCGATATTGCGGTTCCGAGGATATGCGGACCTTGGGCTGGACTGCGAATTCGGGATCTTCGACTGGATGGACGGCCATATCGCAACCTCCGAAAATATCTCCGATCCGGTTGTCGCGGCGCTGGCGCTGGCGGGCTTTCTCAAGGTCCTGCACCGGAAAGGCATAGATGGCGCGCCGCTGGCCGGGGAGCGGAACAATCGTCGTGGCGTCCCGCTCGACCAGTTGTCACCGCTCACGTTGCCAGCCATCGATGTTCTGGCGGACGAGATAGATGCGAGACGCGCCCACACCCTTTGGCAATCGGCATGTGCCGTGGTTTATAAGGAACCACCGGTATGGCTGCACGGAGACCTCAAGGCGGATAACCTGATCGCCAAGGATGGGCAGTTAAGGGGAGTTATCGATTGGGGTCTGTCTGCGGTGGGTGATCCAGCGGCGGATTACGCCACTGCATGGTTCTGGGTCGATCCCTTGGCCCGCGATGCGTTTCGCGCGGCTTGCGATCTTGAGGACGATGATTGGTTGAGAGCCAAAGGCTGGGCACTCTATGGCGCGGTCATCGCGCTGAGCTACTATCGCGGCGGACGCAATGAGGCACTGTGCCGGCAATCGCGGCTTACGCTATCCCGTCTCGACTTGTTGCTCTGACCGCTGTTGGCGGATAGTTGCCATTCATGGCGATGGTATTTGCTACCGAACAGGGCGTACCCTGCACCATCTCACCTCAAACCACCGACACCCGCCGCCGCATTCATTCGCTGACGCTGATGATCCGTCCGGCGCTGAGGATCAGGGCGGCGCCGAGGACGGTGTTGATCTTCGGAACGTCGCCGCAGACGAGCGAAGTATATTCGAACGGCGCCAGCACCATGCCGGCCGTCCTCGGCACGGCGGCTTGCCCGACAGTTCGCTCTCGCACCAATGAAAAATCCCCTTGACCTCAACTTTGCTTGAGGTTGTAGGAAAATCGTGATGGCAACGCGAGGATTAGCGCCAGAGGCATAGTCGTTCCAATTCAGCTGCAAACGTATCCTTGCCGTGGGGTGTTCCGTGGTTGCATTTTTCAGGTATTCGAAAAACAGATATCCACGCAGGATCGTTTTCGCGGGGGCCGTGGGCCTGCAAACGGCTGGCGTTATATCGATGACGATTGTTTTCGAGTTTTTAAGCGGCTATTTCGGAAAGTCAGCAGAGCTTTGGGGACATCTGGCCACGGGCCTTATCGGGGTGGTCGCGGGCTTTCTCTTCGTCGCTCTCAGCCCGCCTCTCACTGATCGTCGACTTGGCGTTCTCGCGACCTGCTCCATTGGATTTGCATTCTTCTTTTGGGCCGCCTCTTTTTCCCTGCCCGATTTATGGCTCGCTCAAATCATTGCTGGGCTCGGGACTGGCATTTTAACGGCCGCCGCTTATCGATGGGGATTCTTGGAGCCGCCAATCATACCGCGCGTGCCATAGATAGCCTGCCCGACCATCGTCCCGCTTCGTTCAAACCACCGACACCCGCCGCCGCATTCGTTCGCTGACGATGATGATCAGTCCGGCGCTGAGGATCAGGGCGGCGCCGAGGACGGTGTTGATCTTCGGAACGTCGCCCCAGATGAGATAGCCGAGCAGGAAGGCCCAGATGAGCGAAGTATATTCGAACGGCGCCAGCACCGAGACCGGGGCCTGCCGCATGCCTTCGAACAGCGCCAGTTGGCCGGCGCCGGCAATGACACCGGTCGCGCCGAGCAGGACCATCTCGAAGGGCGTCGGCGTTTTCCAGTGCGCGATCGCCATTCCGGCGGTCAGAATGATGAACATGATGTTGGAGACGGCCATCTGGATATGGCTCTTTTCATGCAGCGCGGTCTTGCGCAGCAGCACCATGCCGGTCGCCCAGAGGACGGCGGCCTGTAGAGCCAGATAGACCGGCCAGGAAATCGACAGGCCGACGGGATTGGAGGCGATGACCACGCCGCAGAAGCCGACCCCGACCGCCATCCAGCGGGCGAGGGTGACCTTTTCGCGAAGGACGATGGTCGCGAGAATCGTGCCGACGATCGGCGCGGCGTAGTAAAGCGTGGTCACCTCGGCAAGCTGCAGATAGGCGGCGGCCGAATAGTAGGAGATCCAGGCAACAAGGATCAGGATGCTGCGCACGATCATCGGCTTGATGATCGGCGAGCGCGCTACCTTATGGACCAGCGATGGACCTTCGAAGACGAAACAGCCGGCAAGGATGGCGCAGCTTCGGATGAACAGGACCTGCCAGACCGGAATGGAGGCGACGAGCAATTTCACCGCCGAATCGTGGGCGGTGAACAGCATGTAGGCAAACACCGTAAGCAGGATGCCGTAACTGATGGGGTTTTTCACGGAAGCACCAAGGGGAAGGGCCGATGCGAAGCAATCGAAGAATCTTTCAGAGCTCAACCGATAGGAGCCTACCTTTTCGCCGTCAATAGGCCATATGAGCAGGACAGATCAGGTTGGAAATATTTATTCGTGGTTGTGGCTCCGTTGCTCCCGTTTTAACAGATGGTGATGAAATGTGACCGGTGCATCTCTTTTCGGTTGTTGCGATTTCAATCGATTTAAATATCTTGAGGACACCGGTTTGGGGGATTTCTTATGGATCATATGATGAAAACCGAGGGCCTTCAGGCTCGCAGGAGCGGATTCTTTACGAAACCGCGCGCGGCCGTCTCGCTGCTGTTTCTGATGAACGGCTTCAGCGTCGGCTGCTGGGCGCCGAAGATTCCGGAGTTCGCCGAGCGGCTGCAACTGAGCAAGTTCGAGCTCGGCCTGATGATCCTGGTCTTCGGCGTCGGCTCGCTGTTGATGATGCCGATCGCCGGCGCACAGATCGCCGGACGCGGCTCGAAGATCGTCGTCAAGGCTAGCGCCGTGCTGCTCGTGCCGATGCTGCTCGCCATGACCTTGGTCGAGAGTGTGTGGACCGCAGCGATCGCCATCTTCCTGTTTGGCGGTTTCATCGGCGCCATGGATGTCGCGATGAACGCCAATGCCGTGTCCGTGGAGAAATCCATGCGCCGGGCGATCATGTCGTCCTGTCATGCTTTCTGGAGCCTTGGTGGTCTCCTCGGTGCGGCGATCGGCGGTTTCCTGATTTTGCACTGGGGCTTCCTCGGTCATGCCGGGGTTGCCACCGCTCTCTCTATCCTCTTTCTTGCCGCCGCCTGGCCGATGATCCTCGGCGACCAGCCGCATCCGGACGAGGCGAAGCCGAAGGCGCGGTTGCCGATGGTCCCGCTGCCCTGGCTGCTCGGCCTCATGGCATTGTTCTCCATGATGCCGGAGGGCGCGGTGCTCGATTGGAGCGCGCTCTATCTCAGCCAGGAAAAGGCCGCGTCGGTGACGCTGTCGGGCTTCGGCTTCGCCGCTTTCTCGCTCACCATGGCGTCGATGCGTTTTGCCGGCGACTTGGTCCGTGACCGGCTGGGCGCCGTCACCACACTGCGTGTCTGCACGGTCTTTGCGATCGTCGGCATGGTGATCGCGGCGCTGGCGCCGAATGCGGAACTGGCCATTGTCGGCTTCGCGCTCTGCGGCATCGGTATTTCCAACATGGTGCCGATCGCCTTTTCGGCGGCCGGCAACATTCCGGGGCTGCAGCCGGGTATCGGCATTTCCGTCGTCACCACCTTGGGCTATTCCGGCATGCTGGTCGCCCCTTCGGCGATCGGTTTTGCCGCCGAGCATGTCGGCTTCTCGCCGGTGCTGCTGGCGCTGCCGGTGCTGCTGCTTGTCGTGCTGGCGCTGTCGTCGCTCGCGCGTTACGCCGACGGCATCGGCCAGAATTCGCATTAATTCGGCCGTCTTGACCTGCTATGGTCATGTTCCAGCCCGAGAAAGTGATATTCGAAGCGGTTGACAACGACCGCTTCGTGATCCACCTGAAAGGCACCAATTCCCTAGGGCTAACGAGAGTTCTCCATGTCGTCCGCCACCGATTTTGATCCGAAGCCGCGCCGTTCCTCCGTTGCCGTCGATGTCGGCGGCGTTATCGTCGGCGGCGGTGCGCCCGTGGTCGTGCAGTCCATGACCAATACCGATACCGCCGATGTCGATTCGACGGTGGCGCAGGTCGCAGCCCTCTTCAAGGCCGGTTCCGAGCTGGTGCGCATCACCGTCGACCGCGACGAAAGTGCTGCCGCCGTGCCGAAGATCCGCGAACGGCTGCTGCGGCTCGGTATGGATGTGCCGCTGATCGGCGATTTCCATTATATCGGCCACAAGCTCTTGGCCGACCATCCCGCCTGCGCCGAGGCGCTGGCGAAATACCGCATCAATCCCGGCAATGTCGGCTTCAAGGACAAGAAGGACAAGCAGTTCGCCGAGATCATCGAGATGGCGATCCGCTACGACAAGCCGGTGCGTATCGGCGTCAACTGGGGTTCGCTCGATCAGGATCTGCTGACGGCGCTGATGGACCAGAATTCCGCCGCCGGCTCGCCGCTGTCGGCCCGCCAGGTGACGCGCGAGACGATCGTGCAGTCGGCGCTGATTTCGGCGGACCTCGCCGAGGAAATCGGCCTGCCGCGCAACCGCATCATTCTCTCGGCCAAGGTCAGCCAGGTGCAGGACCTGATCGCCGTCTATTCCATGCTATCAGAGCGTTCCGATCATGCGCTGCATCTCGGCCTCACCGAGGCCGGCATGGGCAGCAAGGGCATCGTCGCCTCGTCGGCGGCCATGGGCTATGTGCTGCAGCACGGCATCGGCGATACCGTCCGTGTCTCGCTGACGCCGGAGCCGAACGGCGATCGCACCCGCGAAGTGCAGGTGGCGCAGGAGCTGCTGCAGGTGATGGGCTTCCGCCAGTTCATACCCGTCGTCGCCGCTTGTCCCGGCTGCGGCCGCACGACGTCGACCGTATTTCAGGAACTGGCGCAGAACATCCAGAGCGATATCCGCAAGAACATGCCGGTCTGGCGCGAGAAATATCCGGGCGTCGAAGCGCTGAACGTCGCCGTCATGGGCTGCATCGTCAACGGTCCCGGCGAAAGCAAGCATGCGGATATCGGCATCTCTCTGCCCGGCACCGGCGAAACGCCGGCCGCCCCGGTCTTCATCGACGGCCAGAAGGCGATGACGCTGCGCGGCCCGAATATCGCCTCGGATTTCGAAGCGCTGGTCGCCGACTATATCGAGAAGCGTTTCGGCCAGAAGAGCCTCGCGGCGGAGTGATCCGCCGCTAAATTACGCCTCAGATGTTGCTGGTCAGCAGCTTGATGCCGGCGAAGCAATAGAAGCCGGCCATGGCGCCCTCGATCCAGCGGCGGGCATTCCTGTAGATCTTCAGCGCATGCGGCGTCGAGAACAGCAGCGCATAGCCCATGAACACCACGAAGCCGGTCGCCCCGCAGACGGTGATGATCAGCACCGCGACCGAGGCCGGCGCGCCCTGCGGCATGCCGAGCGCGATGATGGCGAGCCAGGCGAAGATCGCCTTCGGATTGGTGACGTGGATGCCGTAGCCGCGCAGGATCAGCGACTTGAAGGTCGGTGCCCTCGCTTCCGAGGTGGCGGTCGGCACGTCGCCGCTTGCCCGCACGGCGCGAAACGCCTTGTAGGCGAGATAGAGCAGATAGAGCCCGCCGAAGATCTTCAAAACCTCCAGCGCCATCGCATAGGTTTGCAACAAGGTGGCAAGCCCGGCGGCGGCAGCGATCGCCCAGGTCAGCGAGCCGCCGAAGATGCCGAGCGAGATCGTCATGCCCGCCTTGCGGCCATGGGTCATCGACGTCGCGATGATGGCCATGATCGCCGGTCCGGGACTGACGACGGCGATGATATAGGCGATATAAGCCGGCAGGATCTGCGGCAGATAGGCGAGCGCCTCATGCATGGGATGGCTCCAGGGGGATTTCAGACGTTGAAATCTGTCATGGAATCGTCGGAAGATCACCCGTCTTGCGTGCGATTTCTTGTCACGGGGACATGTTCGGTGATCCAGGCCACCTGAAGCGAAGACTCAGTTCTTGCGGCTCGCCACGAAATGCGCGGTCTCGATCAGGATTACCGCCTTTTCCCCATAGGGAGACAGCAGCTCCGCCGCTTCAGACACCAGGCCTGCAAGGGTCGTCTCGGCCCAGGCCTGGCCGTGCAGTGCCACCAGCGTGCCCTTGCCGCGTGCGGCATCCTTGCCGGTCGCCTTGCCCATGGTGGCGGCGTCGGCGGTCAGGTCGAGGAGGTCGTCGGCAAGCTGGAAGGCAAGGCCGATCTTTTCGCCGAAGCTGCGCAGCCGTTGACGGTCCCCGGCCGAGGCACCGGCCATGATGGCGCCGGCTTCGCAGGCAAAGCGGATCAGCGCGCCGGTCTTCATGGCCTGCAGCGTGGTGATGCCTTGCTCGTCCGGTGTCACCTTCTCGGCGGCGAGATCGAGCGCCTGGCCGCCGGCCATTCCGCCGATGCCGGCGGCGCGAGACAGCGCCAGCACAAGCTCCATCTTGCGGTCCGCGGGCAGGTCCGTTTCCGGTGCGGCGACGATGTCGAAGGCATAGGTCAGCAGGCTGTCGCCGGCCAGGATCGCGGTCGCATAGTCGAAGGCGATATGCACGGTCGGCTGGCCGCGGCGCAGATCGTCGTCGTCCATGGCCGGCAGGTCGTCATGCACCAGGGAATAGCAGTGAACGCATTCGAGCGCCGCACCGATCCGCAGCGCCGCATCGGCGTTGCCGCCGAGAAGTGCCGCGGTCTCCAGCACGAGAAAGGGCCGAAGCCGCTTGCCGCCGTTCAGCACGCCATGGCGCATCGCGCCGAGCAGGCGGGCGGGACGGGCGATTTCGCCGTCCAGGCAGGCATCTGCGAGAAGCCGGTTCAGGACAGCCTCGACCTTGCCGGCATTGTCTCTGAGGCGATGTTCGAAGGAGGAAGTGGTGCTGTCCATGGCCGCTGTTTGGCATGAGTGCTGGTCGCTGGCAACGGGAATTGTCAACAGCCGGGGTGGGAATCTCGTCGCACTCTGGTCATCGCTTTGTGTAGACGGTATGACGAAAGGAGCATTCCCAGCGCGTTCCCCGAATGTGCAAGGAGTGCTCCGGGATGGCGCAATGGTGGACCTTCGGCAATTGGACATATCGACGGACAGCGAGGAGGAAGCCGAGATGCCACGACGGCCGGCCCTGCTCGCGCGGTTCATGGCCCGTCCGTTCCGGCAGCGTATCGTCCTCGCTATCGTCGGTTTGCTGCTGCTGCCCTATCTGCTCATCGTCCTTTACCTCCTGCCCTTCGTTCATCCGGTTTCGACCCTGATGCTGCGCGATGCCGTGACCTTTCAGGGATACGACCGTCGATGGGTTTCCTTCGATGAGATATCTCCGGTGCTGGTGCGGTCGGTCATGGCATCCGAGGACGGGCAATTCTGTTTTCATGGCGGTGTCGACTGGGGTGAGATGCGCTCGCTCGCGCAGCAGACGCTGAAGGGCCAATCCACGCGCGGCGGCAGCACGATCCCGATGCAGACCTCGAAGAATCTCTTTCTCTGGAACGGCCGCTCCTTCGTGCGCAAGGCGATGGAGCTGCCGCTGGCCGTGTCCTCCTCCTTCGTCTGGTCGAAGCGGCGGATGATGGAAGTCTATCTGAATATCGCCGAATGGGGGCCGGGCATCTACGGCATCGAGGCGGCCGCGCGCTATCATTTCAAGGTGCCGGCCTCGAAACTCAACGCGCGTCAGGCTGCCCTTCTCGCCGTCTCCCTGCCCAATCCGATCGACCGGGTGGCGAGCAAGCCGGGGCGTGGACTGCGCCAGCTCGCCTCGCTGATCCAGCGGCGGGCGGCGAATTCCGGCGAGTACATCAAATGCCTTTATAACTGATATCAGAACTTGTCGTTCGATCGTGCGGTCGTCATCTGGCATTCTTGTTGGTGACGTAAGGGCGGGTGATCTGCCAACCAAGACCGGACCTGTCCCTATGAGCATCGATGCCTTCTCGCCCGAGCTGTTGAAATATTCCAAAAGCCGTCATCCCGAACCGCCGCCCCATCTCGGCACGCGCTACGATCTCTCGGGCACCTTCCAGTACGAGCCGGGCAATACGGTCGTCTGCCATGTGGCGGAAGGCTCCGAAACGCAGCGTGCTGTCGTTGCGGCACGGGAAAAACATCTGGCGATGCCGGAGGCGTCGCAATTCACCTTCACGCCGATTTCCAGCCTGCATATGACCCTGTTTCAGGGCATCATAGAACATCGCCGCACGCAGCCTTATTGGCCTGCGGGCATCGCGCTCGATACGCCGATCGATGAGATGACCGGGATCATGGGCGAGCGCCTGAAAGCTTTTTCCATTCGCGATCCGTTCAAGGTGGCGGTGACGCAGGCGCGGCCGAGCGGTCTTCTGGTGGATGGGGCGACCGAGGCGGATCGCAAGGTGATGCGGGACTGGCGCAACGCCTTTGCCGATCTCCTCGGCTATAGCCATCCCGACCATGATGACTATCTGTTTCACATCACCTTCGCCTATGTCATCGAGCGGCTGAGCGATGAAGCGCTGCCGCGCTGGCAGGCGATGCTGGACGAGGTTGCCGTCGATCTCCGCGCCGAGGTGCCGGTGATCGAGCTCAATCCGCCGGCTTTTTGCACCTTTGACGACATGAACCATTTCGAGGAACTTCTCGTTTTCGAATTCCGGAAGTAAAATAAAAAGAGACGAACCATGGACAAGCTGACCCTCTATATCGGTAACAAGAACTATTCGTCATGGTCGTTCCGGCCATGGATAGCGTTGGAGGGATGTGGGATCGCTTTCGAAGAGGTGCTCATCCCCTTCGATTTCCCCGCCGGCAATCCGCGCATCCGCGCGGTCTCGCCGACCGGCAAGGTGCCGATGCTGGTCCATGACGGCTTCAAGGTCTGGGAATCGCTCGCCATCATCGAATATGCGGCCGAGCTTTTTCCTGATGCCGGCCTCTGGCCCACGGATCGGCAGGCGCGCGCGGTCGCGCGGTCTTACAGCATGGAGATGCTTGCCGGTTTCCGTGCTCTGCGCGGCGCCTGCCCGATGAACATGCGCCGACCGGTCGGCCGGCTCGATCTGCCGGAAGGCGTCATGGACGACGTGGCGCGGATCGAGACGATCTGGCGCGAGGCGCGAGCCCGTTCCGGCGGCCCCTTCCTGTTCGGCGGATTTTCCGGCGCCGATGCAATGTTCGCGCCGGTCGTCAACCGCTTCGAGATCTATGACCTCGTGAGCTCAGCCGACACGCTGGACTACATGGCGGCGATGAAAGCGCTGCCCGCCTGGCGGAAATGGGAAAGGGCGGCTCTTGAAGAGACGTGGATCGTGGCGGAAGATGAAGCCTGATCGCTGATTCGGCTTCAATCCGTCCGAATCTGGTGGCGCGGGCAAAAAATGCGGCGAGGGACTGGTCAAAGCCCCGTAAGCCATGTATAAGCCCGGCCAAATTCCGAAATTGATCCATGTCTGTTTCGGCCGCCTGGCTGGCCGCTGATATGTTTCGTCCGCAAAGTGGAGTAACGAAAATGGCTGTACCGAAGAGAAAAACGAGCCCGTCCAAGCGCGGTATGCGCCGCTCGGCTGATGCGCTGAAGGCTTCGACCTACGTTGAAGACAAGAACTCCGGCGAACTGCGTCGCCCGCATCACATCGACCTGAAGACCGGCATGTATCGTGGCCGTCAGGTTCTGACGCCGAAGGAAAGCGCATAATCTAAGCGCTCCCTTAAGGGGTGAGATCGAAGAGGCTGGCGTTTCGCCGGCCTTTTTCTGTTTTAATCGGGATGCAGGGGCTTACCTATACCCTCGCCCCCTGCGGGGAGAGGGTGGCGCGTCAGCGCCGGGTGAGGGGGCGTTACCGGGAAGTTTGTCTTTCGCTTGACGCTCAAGACCCTCGTCGCTTCTCCGCGCCCTTCGGGCACCTTCTCCCCGAGGGAGAAGGGGATTTTCTCACAAGCTATCCAGCTTGCTCTGCATCGCGCGGAGCTGCTCCTTCAGCTCGTCGATGTCCTTTGCCTCCGCCTTGCGGCTTTCCTTCGCCGGTGGCTTCATGAAGGGCGAGAACATCTGCATGGCCTGCTGGAACATTTCGGTGTTGCGGCGGACTTGTTCCTCGACCATCTGGATCGGCAGTTGCAGATTCTTGACGAGCGGCGTTTCGCCGAAGGCGCGGTTGATCTGTTCGCGCATCTGCACTTGCTGCTCGGTGAAGGCGCGCATGGAATGTTCGAGAAAACTCGGCACCACCATCTGCATCTGATCGCCGTAAAAGCCGATCAGCTGCCGGAGGAAGGAAATCGGCAGCAGCGTGTTTCCGGTCTTTGATTCCTGTTCGAAAATGATCTGCGTCAGGACCGAATGCGTGATGTCTTCGCCGCTTTTCGCATCCTGGACGGTAAATTCCTCTCCCTTTTTCACCATTTCCGCCAGGTCGTCCAATGTCACGTATGTGCTGGTGCCGGTATTGTATAAGCGGCGGTTAGCATATTTCTTGATTACGATCTGGCCCTCATTCTTTGCCATTACTCAGTCTCCTGACCCCGTCTGATTGTATGGAATACTCCTCCATTACCAAGTGTAGACGCAAAAGAAGCTTGGTGACAATCGCTTTGTGCGATGCGGCAAGCCCTATCTATTGGTTGTATTTTTTGCCGGTAGCGACGGCTTGGCGAAATATGAGAGACCGCCGTCTTGCAGTTTGACTCGGGCGCGAAGCTTTGACAGTTTCGCCTCACATATGTTCATCCTGTGAGGAGGCTTCCATGAGCAATCCATCCATCGTCATCGCCAGCGCGGCTCGCACCGCCGTCGGCTCCTTCAACGGCGCTTTTGCGGCCATTCCGGCCCATGAGCTCGGCGCTGCCGCCATCAAGGGCGCGCTGGAGCGCGCCGGTGTCGATGCCGGGGACGTCGACGAAGTAATTCTCGGCCAGGTGCTGCAGGCCGCCGAAGGGCAAAATCCGGCCCGCCAGGCCGCGATGAAGGCGGGTATTCCGCAGGAGGCGACCGCCTGGAGTGTCAACCAGCTTTGCGGCTCGGGCTTGCGCGCCGTCGCTCTCGGCATGCAGCAGATCGCCACGGGCGACGCCAGGATCATCGTCGCCGGCGGCCAGGAGTCCATGTCGATGGCGCCGCATGCGGCCCATCTTCGCGCTGGCACCAAGATGGGCGACATGAAGATGGTCGATACCATGATCAAGGACGGCCTGACGGACGCCTTCTACGGCTATCACATGGGCATCACGGCGGAAAACATCGCCCGCAAGTGGCAGCTTTCGCGCGACGAACAGGATCAGTTCGCCGTTTCGTCACAGAACAAGGCCGAGGCCGCGCAGAAGGCCGGGCGGTTCAAGGATGAGATCGTGCCCTTCACGATCCAGACGCGCAAGGGCGACATCACCGTCGATGCCGACGAATATATCCGCCATGGCGCGACGTTGGACGGCATGGCCAAGCTTAGACCCGCCTTCGACAAGGACGGCACGGTGACGGCGGCCAATGCCTCCGGCCTCAACGACGGCGCGGCCGCGGCTGTGCTGATGACCGAGGCGGAAGCCTCGCGCCGCGGCATCCAGCCGCTCGCCCGCATCGTTTCCTGGGCAACGGCGGGCGTCGATCCGCAGATCATGGGTTCGGGCCCGATCCCTGCCTCGCGCAAGGCGCTGGAAAAGGCCGGATGGTCCGTTGGCGACCTCGATCTCGTCGAGGCCAACGAGGCTTTTGCCGCCCAGGCTTGCGCCGTCAACAAGGATCTCGGCTGGGATACGTCGATCGTCAACGTCAATGGTGGCGCGATCGCCATCGGCCATCCGATCGGTGCCTCCGGCGCCCGCGTCCTCAACACGCTGCTGTTCGAAATGAAGCGCCGGGGCGCCAGGAAGGGTCTCGCCACGCTTTGCATCGGCGGCGGCATGGGCGTGGCCATGTGCTTCGAGGCGTTCTGAGACGCCTCACGCGGTCCCACGACGGCAAGAGACGGTTTTGAACACGATCAAGCTCAATAAGAAGCAGGCGCGGGATGGACGACTCTAGAATCGGTCCTCTCGCCTTGGCGATAACAAAGGGGAGTGGAACATGAGCAGAGTGGCGTTGGTGACAGGCGGTACGCGCGGTATCGGGGCCGCCATTTCGATGGCGCTGCGCAATGCGGGCTACCGCGTTGCGGCGACTTATGCCGGCAATGAGGAGAAGGCGCGGGCCTTCCATGAGGTGACGGGTATTTCCGTCCGCAAATGGGATGTCGCCGACTATGAGGCCTGCGGCAAGGGCATCGCCAAGGTGCAGGACGAGCTTGGTCCGGTCGAGATTCTCGTCAACAACGCCGGCATCACTCGCGACGCCATGTTCCACAAGATGACGCCGCAACAGTGGAACGAGGTCGTCAATACCAATCTCACCGGCCTGTTCAACATGACGCATCATGTCTGGCAGGGCATGCGCGACCGCAGCTTCGGCCGCGTCATCAACATCTCGTCGATCAACGGTCAGAAAGGTCAGATGGGCCAGGCGAACTATTCCGCCGCCAAGGCCGGCGACCTCGGCTTCACCAAGGCGCTGGCGCAGGAAGGGGCTGCCAAGAACATCACCGTCAATGCCATCTGCCCCGGCTATATCGGCACGGAAATGGTGCTGGCGGTTCCGGAAAAGGTGCTGAACGAGCGCATCATCCCACAAATTCCCGTCGGGCGCCTGGGCGATCCCGAGGAAATCGCGCGCATCGTGGTCTTTCTCGCCGCCGATGACGCCGGCTTCATCACGGGCTCGACGATCAGCGCCAATGGCGGCCAGTTCGTCGTTTGAGCCGATGGGAGTGGCGTGCTGGCTGATTGCCGGGAGCGTCCGGCAATCAGCGCCGGCTTGAACTTCCGGAGCGCTGTTGCCTGGGCTTGAATTCCAGGACGACGGGCTTGAAAATCATCCGGCGCATTTCCCTGTCCCGCGCCCGAGAGGCATGGATCAGTGCGATGAACGTGGTGCCGACGAGAGCGAGCGCTGCAATGCCTGCGATGATTGCGACCATGGTGTCCGTCCCTTTTCAAAAACGTTGACCCATCCCTGCGCGATCGGCGCGGGTGCCTGTATTCGTCTATTCGTCTGAAAATGCCGGTTCGAAGGTTCAGGCGCGACGATTTTAACCCTCACGCCCGGTCGTCGACAAAGCGCCGGCGACCGGGCGGAGGAAATCGGCCTTAGCGGCAACGAGCCTCGTAGCGGTGGCCGTAACGGTCGCGGTAGATGCAATAGCCGCGGCGCTCATGGGACCGGCCGATAAGGTTGCCGACGACACCGCCGGCGACGGCGCCCACCGCTGCACCACCCCAGCTATTGGAAGCGACGCCGCCGATGAGCGCGCCGGTTCCGGCGCCGATGGCTGTTCCCTTCTCCGTTGCCGTGCACGAGGCGAGGGCGCCAACAATGGCGATCGCGACGATGATTTTCTTCATGGTATTTGCTCCCTGGTATAGCGAGGTTTTCAATATTGTCGGCCGGATCAGATTCGGCCCATCAGCAGTAGAATGAGAACAATGACAAGAACGAGGCCGAGACCGCCCGATGGACCATATCCCCAGCTTCGGCTGTAACCCCAGCTCGGGAATGCGCCGATCAGCAGGAGAATCAGTATCACGAGCAAAATGGTACCAAGCATGGCTTGTTTCCTCCGCATTCAGCGTCCGAAGTTTTCCTGCCGGCATGAGATTACATGCAAGCAGATCGTTGCTCCCGCCGGTGCGCCCTTTTCCTGCCTTGAGGATGGCGCGCCGTGTTCGCTACTTCAGGAAACTCGCGCCGCGGGAAATTGTTCCGGCTCAGAAATAACAGGAGGTGTGGAGCCGGTTCGGCATGCCGGGGTGAAATGTTAACGGCACAGCCCGCCGCGCGCGCAGAAACGCCCGTCAACGATCATGGTGTATGGTTAAAAATTTATTTAAATACAATATGTTGCGGTGAACGAAACGGGAAAACCGACCTGTCCGTGATTCGTCAGCGATTCGTTCTGCATTTGGGCTTTGGTTAACACTGGGCGGTGGTCGGGGCCGGAAACGACTATCTTTTTCGGATATTCGGTTTTCGGCCTGATCGCTGAAAGGTAGTGGTTCACCGATCGAAATCGTTAATATCGGGAGCTTTTCGGCCGGTCCGCTCCGTCACCGCATTCTCCATCTGGATCAGCGTCTTTACACGAACGCTAGATATAGCCGTGAACAAATGGAATACACGACGGAATCAGCGATTCGTCGCCGATTCGTTCCGGCTTTGGTCGAAGTGTTAACGTGTTCAACCTACGGAAGAATTTATTGTCCTATTTTATCCGGTTTCGCTTAAAGGTTAATTGCAATCCCCGATTCGGGTCGATTCTGCGCCTCAACTATCCAGAGTCCTGTGCATTTCGGTTGCAAATACGCTAGATGTTGTGGAGAACAAAGCCGGAATCCGTGGAAGTCGATGATTCGTCGCCGATTCGTTCCGGCTTTGACCCGAATCTTAACATGGCGCTTTTCTGAGCCGGATTCCTAAGGAAAGTCGCCATATTTACAAATGGTTAACCATATCTTCCCGCGGCTGCCCCGATCCCGGTCGAAGAGTCGCTTGACCTGTTTTCATGGGAAAAGCGAGTCGAAAGACGATTCAGCATTTGGTGGGAGTCTATGAAGTGAAATCCATATATAGTAGTGAACAAAAAAGGAACTCGCCTGAGTCAGCGATTCGTCGCCGATTCGTTCACAAGCTGTTCCGGACTCGCCGGGACTCGCATGGGATGTGGCGATAATGTAGCTTTTGGTTGAAGTCGCTATTTATGAAATCGGATGTTGCGGCGGTTGTTTTTTGATTCGGGTCTTGCCTTTGTCACATATGGTCGTCATCTCTTCTTCTCTTCCCTGGAGAGCTTGCTGATCGGAAGACAGTGGTTTCTCGCCATGCATGGACCTATGATTCAGACCTCGCAGCCAATGATCCTGAGCGGACGCGGCGTAACCGCAGTGCTCGGACCGACCAATACCGGCAAAACCCATTACGCTATCGAGCGCATGGTGGCGCATGGCAACGGCGTGATCGGCCTGCCGCTGCGGCTGCTGGCGCGCGAGGTCTATACGCGTGTCGTCGAGAAGGTCGGGGCGCAGAACGTCGCGCTGGTGACCGGGGAGGAGAAGATTTCGCCGCCCAATGCGCGTTATTCGGTCTGTACCGTCGAGGCCATGCCGCGCGAGACGCGCGCCTCCTTCGTCGCCATCGACGAAGTGCAGCTCGCCGGCGATCTGGAGCGCGGCCATATCTTCACCGACCGCATCCTGCATTTGCGCGGCCGCGACGAGACGCTGTTGCTCGGCGCCGGCACCATGCGGCCGATCCTTGAACAGTTGCTGCCGGGGATCACCGTGGTCGAGCGGCCGCGTCTTTCGCATCTGTTCTATGCCGGCCAGAAGAAGATTACCCGCCTGCCGCAGCGCACCGCGATCGTCGCCTTCTCGGCGGACGAGGTCTACGCCATCGCCGAGCTCATCCGCCGCCAGCGCGGCGGGGCCGCGGTCGTGCTCGGCGCGCTCAGCCCACGCACCCGCAATGCGCAGGTGGCGCTCTATCAGGCCGGCGACGTCGAATATCTGGTTGCGACCGATGCGATCGGCATGGGCCTCAATCTCGATGTCGATCATGTCGCCTTCGCCCAGGATCGCAAATTCGACGGCTATCAGTTCCGCAATCTCAATCCGGGCGAACTCGGCCAGATCGCCGGCCGCGCCGGCCGCCATCTGAAGGACGGCACCTTCGGCGTGACGGGGCGGGTCGATCCCTTCGACGATGAACTGGTGCGGCGCATCGAGGGTCACGAGTTCGACATGGTCAAGGTGCTGCAGTGGCGCACCAAGGATTTCGATTTCTCGTCGATCGCTTCGCTGCGCGCGAGCCTCGAAAGCGCACCGCGCGTGCAGGGCCTGACGCGCGCGCTGCCGGCGGTCGACCAGCAGGCGTTGGAACATCTGTCGCGCGATCTGGAGATTGCCGATCTCGCCAGCAGCCCGGCGCGGGTGGAGAAATTGTGGGAAGCCTGTGCGCTTCCCGACTATCGGCGTATTACGCCCGCTCAGCATGCCGATCTTATCGCTACCCTCTTTTCCGACCTCGTGCGCTATGGCACGGTAAAGGAGGAGTTTCTTGCCGAGCAGGTGCACCGCGCCGATCGGACGGATGGCGAGATCGACACGCTTTCGGCGCGAATCGCGCAGATAAGGACTTGGACCTATGTGTCGAACCGGCCCGGTTGGCTTGCCGATCCGACACACTGGCAAGAAAAGACGCGGGAAATCGAAGATCGATTGTCCGATGCGTTACATGAACGGTTGACGAACCGCTTTGTTGATCGCAGGACATCTGTGCTCATGAAGCGCCTGAGAGAGAATGCGATGCTGGAAGCTGAAATCAGTGTGAATGGGGATGTCTTCGTCGAGGGGCATCATGTGGGACAGTTGACCGGATTCCGGTTCACGCCTATCGCGGGAACCGAGGGGCCGGACGCCAAGGCTGTCCAGACAGCCTCGCTAAAGGCGCTCGCGCTGGAATTCGAGGCGCGCGCCGCCCGTATCCATGCGGCCGGCAACAGCGATCTGGCGATCAGCGCGGACGGTCTCGTCCGTTGGCTCGGCGATCCCGTGGCGCGCCTGTCGGGTAGCGATCACATCATGCGGCCGCGCGTCATCCTGCTCGCCGACGAGCAGTTGGCGGGCAATGCGCGCGATCATGTCGTAGCGCGCATCGAGCGCTTCATGAACCATCATATCAGCACAGTCCTGAAGCCGCTCGACGACCTGTCGCGCGCAGAGGACCTGCAGGGGCTCGCCAAGGGGCTGGCCTTCCAGCTCGTGGAAAATCTCGGCGTACTCTTCCGCCGCGATGTCACCGAAGAGGTGAAGTCGCTGGATCAGGACGGGCGCGCCTCGATGCGCCGCTACGGCGTGCGTTTCGGCGCCTACCATATTTTCGTGCCGGCCCTGTTGAAGCCGGCGCCGGCCGAACTCATCACCCTGCTCTGGGCGCTGAAGAATGACGGCCTCGACAAGCCGGGCTATGGCGATCTGATCCCGGTCCTGGCCGCCGGCCGGACCTCGGTCGTCACCGACCCGACCTATGAGCGCACCTTCTACAAGCTGGCCGGTTTCCGTTTCCTCGGCAAGCGCGCGGTGCGCATCGACATCCTCGAGCGCCTGGCGGATATCATCCGTCCGCTGCTGCAGTGGAAGCCGGGCCAGGCGTCGCGTCCGGAAGGCGCTTATGACGGCCGCCGCTTCACCACGACGACGGCGATGCTCTCGATCCTCGGCGCGACGCTGGAGGACATGGAAGAGATCCTCAAGGGTCTCGGTTACCGTGCCGATGCCGTGAAGGCGGAAGATGCCACGGCCTTTCTCGCACAGCAGGATGCTTCTTCGGCTCCGGCGCCGCAGGTTGTGGAAGCCGCTGCCGAGAAGTCCGATCATGACGATGCCGATGGTGCTGGCGATGAGCCGACTACGGAAGGCGAAACCGTCGCTCAGGATGTGGCCCCTGCTACGGAAGCTCCTGCCGCGGAAGCTCTGGTCGAGCCGGCTGTTGCCGCCACCGCCGAGCCTGTGGAGGCCCCGACAGCCGAGGCTGGTGACGCAGCCGTTGCCGAGCCGGCCGAGCCGAAGCCGGTTCTGCTCTGGCGTCTTGGCGGACGCAACGACAACCAGCAGCGCCAGGGTGGACGCGGCCAAGGCGATCGCCGTGGCCAACAGGGCCAGGGCGAGGGACGCGGTCATCAGGGCAATCGCCGCAACAGCGGCGGTGAGCAGCAGGCGAGCGGCGAAGGCAATCGCGAGGGGCGCGAAGCTCGTGGCGACAACCGGGGGCCGCGCGGCAACAACCGCGACGGTGGCCGTCCTCAAAATCAGGGCAACCGCTCCGAACGCGACGACCGTCAGGATCGCGGCGACCGGAAAGGGCGTAACGATCGGAACGACCGCAACAATCGCGGCGCGGCGCAGCCGCTGCACTTCGAAGCCAAGCCGCCGCGCAAGGAAAAGCCGATCGATCCGGATTCTCCCTTCGCCAAGCTCGCGGTGCTCAAGGAGCGGATGAAGAAATAAGCCATGACGGACGAAAGGCAGCCATCTTCCGGTTCGCGCCAGCGCATCGACAAGTGGCTGTTCTTTGCCCGCATGATGAAATCCCGATCGCTCGCACAGGTCTACGTCCAGAAGGGCAATGTGCGGGTGAACGGCGAGCGGATCACGCAGCCGAGTTATGCCGTCAAGGCGGGCGACCGCATCGAACTGTCGCTGGAGCGGCGCGACGTCATCCTGATCGTGCGTCTGCCGGGCGGTCGCCGGGGTCCTTTCGAGGAAGCAAAGCTGCTTTACGAGGACCTGACGCCACCTCCGGATGAAGCAAAACGCCTCACGCCATTCGAGCAAGCGTTGCGCGCGCCGGGCAGTGGGCGGCCGACGAAACGCGAACGGCGCGCCATCGATCGGCTCACCTCCGGCGACGATTAGAAAACTCTGTCCGGCCTCCAGGGTTTTTCAGAATTGTTTGTCCTTGAAATTGGCCGTCAAAGTCGATACCTGACGGTCAACCCGCTGGTAATCCGCCGGGCGGCGTGCTTGTGCTCAGCGCACCGGCTTGCTCGCTCCGGCTTCCGAGGGAAAGGCGTGACGTTCCAGGTTGCGCGCCCACGGAAAACGAGAGTCATTCCTGGAGTGCTTCATGACATATGTCGTGACCGACAATTGCGTTCGCTGCAAATACACCGACTGCGTGGAAGTCTGCCCTGTCGACTGCTTCTACGAAGGTGAGAATTTCCTCGTCATCCATCCGGACGAGTGCATCGATTGTGGTGTTTGCGAACCGGAATGTCCCGCCGAGGCGATCAAGCCCGATACGGAACCGGGCCTCGACAAGTGGCTGAAGATCAATGCGGACTATGCAGCGATCTGGCCGAACATCACGGTGAAGCGCGACGCACTGCCGGAGGCCAAGGAATTGGACGGCGAAGAGGGCAAATTCGAGAAATATTTCTCGGCCAATCCCGGTTCCGGCGACTGATCGGAGGCCGTGACAGGCAGTCGATAAAGGTGTAGT
Source organism: Rhizobium sp. (assembly GCA_036398815.1). Classification (GTDB taxonomy): domain Bacteria; phylum Pseudomonadota; class Alphaproteobacteria; order Rhizobiales; family Rhizobiaceae; genus Rhizobium. Next base: position 24,613 of record DASWOH010000252.1, read on the forward strand.
CGATAGGGCATCGAGACGAATCATCGCCGTTGGCCTGCTGAGCGGTCAACGTGGCCGTTTTGGCGCGTGTAAAGCAAATTATTGATTTCCTCAGATTTTTGTGATAGTTTCCTCACACTGATCCACTGCGGCATTTCGCGTGCCCCAAACCATCACGAAAGCAAATAACCAATCCGTACGCGGTTTCCTTGACATATCAACGATTTGAGTTGTCGGGTCTGGGATCGCGATGAACGGATTTCTTTTTTTATGCGTATGGTTGGAACAGAATGAAGTCACCCCGACGGTGCTTCCGTCTCATCCGGGCCTGACTGACCCGGCCCCGGCCCTCACCGGGTGCGTAACAGGGAGTTTTTGAAAAGAATGACGACCCAGCAGAAAAAACCTTCAGCAGCACGCCATGGCTTCAAGACTGGTGAATCGATCGTATATCCCGCTCATGGCGTTGGTACGATCACCGCGATTGAAGAGCAGGAAGTCGCAGGCATGAAGCTTGAGCTTTTTGTGATCGACTTCGAAAAAGACAAGATGCGTCTGAAGGTGCCCGTGGCCAAGGCCATGAGCATTGGCATGCGTAAGCTTTCCGAGACGGATTTCGTCGAACGGGCGCTGAAGGTCGTCCAGGGCAAGGCCCGCGTCAAGCGTACCATGTGGTCGCGCCGCGCCCAGGAATATGATGCCAAGATCAATTCCGGCGATCTGATTTCCATTGCCGAGGTGGTTCGCGATCTCTACCGCGCCGAGAACCAGCCGGAGCAGTCCTATTCCGAACGTCAGCTCTATGAGGCCGCGCTCGATCGCATGGCGCGCGAAATCGCCGCCGTCAACAAGATGTCCGAAACCGAGGCCGTTCGCCTGGTCGAGACAAATCTGAACAAGGGTCCGAAGCGCGGCAAGGTCGTCGAAGAAGACGATTCTCAGGACGAAGCCGCATAAGACCGAAAGTCAAAATGCCACATCCAAAAAACCCGGCCATTGTGCCGGGTTTTTTCTTTGGAACCTTTTGCCGCCTGCTGCGTTTAGGCCTGGTGTTTTGCGGCCGGTATGAGCGTTCTCGTGACGTGAGTTCTCTCGGATCAGCCGTTTCCCTGACGTTCATGAGGACCGGCCGATGCATTTTGATAGGAAATTTCCCGGCGATCTAAGTTATTTCGTTCGCCAGGTTATTTCGGCGAAGTCGAATTAGACCGGTAACCGACCGTCCGGTTATCCGGACATCGGTCTCCAATCGCATTGCATTCATAGCTTTTTATCCGCGCAGCAATGTTCGGAAACGATGTTTGCTGCCTTTTCCGTCGACCCGCGGCACAGAGATGATTTTGAGGCCGAATTTAGGGAGATGCATATGAACATGTCTGCAGATCGGCGCATGATAAAGATGGCCATGGCCGCTCCCTATCTCGCCCGTGACGAAGAGCACGATCTCGCCATCCGCTGGAAGGATCACGACGATCGCGGCGCTCGCAACAAGATCGCCACCGCCCATATGCGCCTGGTGATCTCCATGGCAGGGAAATTCCGCAATTTCGGCCTGCCGATGAGCGACCTTGTACAAGAAGGTTATGTAGGGCTTCTGGAAGCGGCGGCAAGGTTCGAGCCGGAGCGGGAAGTGCGATTTTCGACCTATGCAAGCTGGTGGATCCGGGCATCGATCCAGGACTATATCCTGCGCAACTGGTCGATCGTGCGCGGTGGCACGAGTTCGGCGCAGAAGGCGCTGTTCTTCAATCTCCGCCGCCTGCGCGCCAAGCTTGCCAGGGGCAATACCGGCGTCACCGTCCAGTCCATTCATGAGGAAATCGCCGTCGCCCTCGGGGTCAGCCTCGCCGACGTGCAGACGATGGATGCGCGCCTTTCCAGCAACGATGCGTCCTTGCAGGCGCCGTCGATATCGGGCGATGCCGAAAGTGCCGAACGCATGGATTTCCTGATCAGCGACGAGCCTTTGCCGGACGAGCAGGTTTCCAACATGATCGACGGCGAACGCCGCCGCGTCTGGCTTGCTTCCGCACTGAAGCATCTGAACGAACGCGAAATGAAGATCATCCGCGCACGCCGCCTGGTGGAGGATGGCGCGACGCTGGAGGAATTGGGCGCCGATCTCGGCATTTCCAAGGAACGCGTGCGCCAGATCGAGAGCCGCGCCATGGAGAAGCTCCGCAGCGCCCTGGTCGATGCCGATCCGCGCATGGCGAGTTATGCCTGACAAATCCTTCTCCCCTTGGGGAGAAGATGCCTGCCCCTCGACAAGCTCGGGGGGGGGGCGGGGAAGAGGACGAGGAGCGTTCGTTCCAACCGCCTTGAACGGCGGATGAAGGGTGGCGCCTTGGCAAAGCCACTCATTGCGCCTGCGGCGCATCGTCTCCCCGTTGGGGCGAAGCCGGGATTTCCCTACTCCGAGATAATCTTGACCTTGTCGCCGGGCGCAATGGAGGCGCCGGTCGGCAGCGCGTTGATCAGCTTGAAGAGATCGAGCTTGCGGTTGGTGCCCATCATGCGGGCGGCGAGCGTGGTGATGGTGTCTCCCGCCTTGACGGTGACGACGCGCACGCGCAGCGGTTTCAGCGAGGAGGCTTCCTCCGGCGTCATGTGCCGGAAGCTCGAGCGCAGCACATCGGCCGTCTGCTCGAGCTGGGTGATATTGCCCTTCGGCACCGCCGTCAGGAAGCGGAAGATCTGCGCGCGGTCGCGGACGACGGTGACATCGAAATCCCAGCGGTCGGCCGAGGCGCGTGCCGTAGCCGCTTCCATGCCGTTGACCGTGATCGGTTTGATCGATGTCGGGTCGAGACCGGTGACCCAGCCGCTGGAAATATAATTCGTCAGGTTCTGGTTCTGGCTGTCGGCAACGCCATCGAAGCGGACGGCGATGTCGCCGGGACCTGTCGCCATGACCGCCTCGACCTTGTTGTCGATGCGGAATTCGGGCGGCACGTCGAAGCGGATGCCGAGCCCGCCATGCAGGAATGTCTGGCCGCGCACATAGCCTTCCTCCGGACTGTCGCCATAGAGCAGGCCATCGATACCGTTGAGATAATAGTCGCGGCCGGTATCGCCGACCTTGCCTTCCTCGCCGAATTCGCGGGCATGCGCCTTGGCAAGATCGATGCGCTGCGGCGTGCTTGGATGGCTCGACAGGAAGTCCAGGCTCTGGTCGGCGTCGGAATTGGCCGACATGAAATGCGAATAGTCTTCCATGGCGTTGAGGAAGCGGGCGGCGGCATAGGGGTCATAACCGGCCTGGCCGAGCGTGCGGATGCCGATCTCGTCGGCCTGCAGCTCCTGCTGGCGCGAGAAGGCGGCAAGGCGCAGCTTGCCACGGGCCAGCGCCTGCTTGCCGGCAAGATCGCTGGACAGCACTTCCGCGACGACGCGGCTGGCGATGACCTCGGCCTCTTCGCGCTTCTGGCGCTCGATGCCGTGATTGGCGGTGACGTGCGCCATCTCGTGCGACAGCACGGCGGCGACTTCCGAAGCGTCGTTGGCGAGCGCCAGCAGGCCGCGCGTGACGTAGAGATAACCGCCGGGCAGCGCGAAGGCGTTGATCGACGGCGAATTCAGGATGGTGATGCGGTAGGACTGCTGCGGATTCTCCGAGACGCTGGTCAGCGCGCCGGCGATGCGGGCAACAAGGCGTTCGGTCCTGGCGTCCTTGTACTCGCCGCCATAGCTCGCCAGAATGCGCGGATGCTCGCGGGCGCCCATCTGCGCGCGCGGATCGTTCTTCTGCACCTCGGAAACGATTTGCGGATTGGCGGAGGGCGACACATTCGGCTGATAGGACTGATCCATCACCGACTGGCAGCTATTGAGCACGGTCGCGGCCATAAGGACGAGAGCGAAGCGGCGCGCATGGGCCACGGCAGTCGCGCTGATCCTTCGTCCTGCGTGCGTGCTTTGCTTCAGTACCTGTGTCCCACTCATTTCGCTGCCATATCGGCCAGACGCCAAAACTGATTGATCATGACCGGGCCGCTCATCGCCGCGCTTCAAAAAGGTTGCATCCACCCTGATCGAATTTCAATCCATCCGGATGGTCTCCGCCCCTTCCTGTAGCCGATTTCGGCGTCAGTTGCATAGCGAGACTCCGTTTAAATGTGGCGGCGTTGTATTTTAGCAAGCATTTGCCAGGACTTTCAGCCGGATGCCGCGACGAAATTAAGGCAAAATCGCCTTGGGAATGCTGCATTGCGCTTAATTTTGTAAAAATGTGGTCAGTGCCGGGATGCCGTCCTCTCCCAGGAAACGGTCGATGGGCGCCGAAAGCCGGATTGTGCCGCCGTCGATGAAGAGAGCATGATCGGCAAGACGCCGGACTTCGGCCGGATCGTGCGAGACGATCAGCACCGTATTGCCGGTCTCGCGGTGGAGCGTGGTCAAGAGCTCGGCCATGCCGGAGCGCAGGCCGGGATCGAGCGCAGCAAAGGGTTCGTCGAGCAGCAGGATCGGCTTGTCGCGCACCAGCGCCCGGGCGAAAGCGGCGCGTTGCCGCTCGCCGCCCGAGAGCGTACCCGGCTTGCGCCGTTCGAAACCGGCAAGCCCGACGCGCGCCAACGCCTCCGAAATCCGTTTCCGGTCTTCCGCCGTAAGTTTCAGCGACGGGCTGATGCCGAGCCCGACATTGGTGAACAGATCGAGATGGGCAAAGAGATTGTTGTCCTGGAAGACCAGTGATACCGGCCGCCCGGAAGGATGCAGGCTCGTGGCGTCCTGTCCGGCGAGCAGGATGCGGCCATGGTCCGGCGTCTCGAAGCCGGCGAGCAGATTGAGGAAGGTCGACTTGCCCGATCCGGATGGGCCGGTGATGGCGATGATCCTGCCTTGCGGCAGATCGCAGTCGAAGCGGAAATCATGCGTGCCGAGCCGCAGCTCGACGCCTGCCAATACGATCCCTCCTGCTTCAGTCATTCCGCCTGCCTTCATCCTCATGCCTGCCCTGGCCGGCCGTGCCGGCGATGGTCAGCAGAAGACATATCAGTCCCAGGATGAAAGCAAGCCCGTCTGCATCGTTGGTGCGGTAGCTGCCGAGCTTGCTGTAGACCAGCCAGGGCAGGGTCATCAGGCTGTCGGAACCGAAAAGCGCGACGGCGCCGAGATCGCCGAGCGATAGCGCCATGGCGAAGGAGAGCGCCGTGAAGAAGGGCTTGCGCAGGCCAGGCCAGTCGACCAGCCGCAGCCGTGCAAGGCCGGTAAGCCCGAGACTGGCGGCCAGGCGTTCAGTGCGGCGGCGGTGGACGATATAGGCCGGCTCCATGACGCGGATGACGAAGGGCAGCGCCATCAGGGCGTTGATAATGACGATCAGCAGGGCGGCGAAGCGGGCGGGGTCGCCGAGCGGCCGCAGCGCCAGGAACCATCCGGTCGCCAGCACGATCGGCGGCACGAGCAGGACCAGGGAGGAGGTGCCGCTCAAGGCGATGGCCAAGCCGCGCAGGCCGGGCGTTTTCCGGCGTTCGGCCGATACGGTCGAGCGGGCGCGGACGATGGCGAAGGAGGTCAGCACCGTCAGAAGACCGGCGGCAAGGGCGATGGCGAGGCTCGTTGCGGTCGCCTTCAGGAAGATCGTCTGGGTGACGAGCCTCAGAAGATCGGCTTTGAGGCCGGTGACGACGACCGAGGCGAGGGGCAGTCCGATGAACACAGTGGCAAGCAGCAGCAACGCGCCGTCGATCCATCGGGCGGCGGGCAATGTTCCGTCGATCCGCCGCGTTGCGCGCCCGCTTGTCAATCCGTGATCGTCCGGAGCGGGCATCAGTGCCATGGCGCCGAGAATGGCGGCGGTGACAGCGATTTGCAGCAGCGACAGTATAACGGCCCGGCCGGGATCGAAATCGAAGCGCAGCGCCTGATAGATCGCCACCTCGATCGTGGTCGCCCCCGGGCCGCCGCCAAGCGTCAGCACCAGTGTGAAACTGGTGGCGCAGAGCATGAAGATCAGCCCGGCGATACCGGGGATCAGGCCGCGCAGCACCGGCCATTCGATGAAGCGGAAGACGGAGGCGGGGCGCATGCCGAGCCCGCCGGCCATCAGCCAATATTCCGCCGGCACTCGTTCCAGCCCGGCCAGCATCAGGCGAGCCGCCAGCGGCAGGTTGAAGAAGACATGGGCGAGCAGGATGCCCGTCAGCCCGTAGATGCTGACCGGCTGCGACAGGCCGAGACTGGTCAGCATCTGGTTGAAAATGCCCTGGCGTCCCCAGATGCCGAGCAGGCCCAGCGCACCGATCAGCACCGGCAGCCCCATGGGGACGGCCATCAGGCGGATCAGCCAGAGCCGGCCGGGGAAACGCGGTTGCCGGGCCAGGGCGCGGGCAACCGGGATCGCTAGAAGGATGGACAGCAGCGTGGAGAGCGTCGCCTGCAGCAGGGTGAAGCGCAGCACGCGGAGGATATAGGGATCGGCAAGCGGATTATCGCCGCTGGATCCGATGCCGGCGGCAAGGAGGGTGACGATGGCAAGACCGATGAAGACCGCGATGCCGGCGAGGCTGAGCGCCCCGCCGGCAATGGCATGTCGTCTCTCGGATGCCGTCAGTATCATGTCGGCGTCAGTTGGTGCTGG
>DASWOH010000253.1:0-4906 GCA_036398815.1 Rhizobium sp.
CCCCTGGAGGCGAGTTGCATATCGTCGATTTCGGCCAGCAGGAGCGCCTGCCCGGCTGGCTCCGCACCATGCTGAAGGGTTGGCTGAAAAAATTCCACGTCACCCCGCGCGCCGATCTGCGCACGGTGCTGGAAGAACGGGTCAAGGCCCGCGGCGCGAAGCTGATCTTCGAAGAGATCGGGCGGGGCTACGCCTGGAGAGCCGTCGTCATCAAGCCGACCGCGTAGGCCAAAGAGGCTAATTCGGCTCGAAATCCACCTGTTTGACACTCCAAGTATAAGAATTTACTTGAAGATAACGGATTTTTTACGTTGATATGATGAAAAAGTGGTAAGGCCGGCCTACAAACAGTTTGGCCTGTCGCCTCTTTTGGATTTTCGGGGACCAGACATCACGGAAGCCAAGCCTTGAGGCAGCAAGATCACTCGCGCCATAACGGGATATCCATGCGCAGGCTTCTGTTGTGCTTACTGCCGCTTGCCCTTTTCCTGAACAGCTGCACGACGGGCTATGATGCTCTCCAGACAGCGTCCATTCCGAAGGCCCGCTTCAAGGATACCAAGCCTCAGGATTTCGGCCGCGATCATCCCGAGCGCCATCCCATCCACGGCATCGACGTCTCCAAATGGCAGGGCGATATCGACTGGCAGACGGTCAAAGGCTCCGGCGTTTCCTTCGTCTTCATCAAGGCGACCGAAGGCAAGGACCGGATCGATCCCCGCTTCAGCGAATATTGGCAGGAAGCCAATACGGCCGGCATCGCACATGCGCCTTATCATTTCTATTATTTCTGCTCGACGGCGGATGAGCAGGCCGATTGGTTCATCCGCAACGTGCCGAAGGATGCCATGGCGCTTCCGCCTGTTGTCGACCTCGAATGGAATCCTGGCTCCCCAACCTGCCGTACCAGACCGGACCCGCAGACGGTCCGGGCGGAAGTCAAGCGTTTCATGGATCGACTGCAAGCCTATTACGGCAAGCGCCCGATCATCTACACCTCGGTCGATTTCCATCGCGACAACCTTGCGGGCTACTTCAAGGACTATCACTTCTGGGTCCGCTCGGTCGCCAAGCATCCGACGGCAACCTATGCCGACCGCTCCTGGGCCTTCTGGCAGTACACCTCGACCGGCGTCATTCCGGGCATCAAGGGGCCGACGGACATCAACGTTTTTGCCGGTTCCGAACAGAACTGGCACAATTGGGTGGCCGCAGTAGAGAAGGAAGGAAATTCTTGAGACGGCTCTAACTTCTCTCTTGCTTCTGTCACAATCTTCTGTGAAAGCGACCCTATTCTGTCAGAAAAGAGGATCGCCCATGGACCGCTATACCGTTCGACGCAGCACACTCGCGTTGATCTTCGCTTCAGCCATGACGAGCATGGCGATGGCGCAGGACGCAACCACAGCCGCTCCATCGAATGCGGATGCCAACGGCGCTCCCAAAGTCGCCTGCGGCGGTGATCTTTCCACCTTCCTGGCCGGCGTCAAGGCCGATGCGATCGCAGCCGGTGCGGATGCCGCAGCCGCCGACAAGACATTGGCCGGCGCGCATATCGATCCCAAAGTTCTCTCCATGGACCGTGGCCAGGGCGTGTTCCGTCAGACCTTCCTCGAGTTCTCGCAGCGAACCGTCAGCCAGGGCCGACTGGATATCGGCCGCCAGAAGATGAAGCAGTATGCCGATGTCTTCGCCAAGGCCGAGAAAGACTATGGCGTACCTCCCGGTGTCATCACCACTTATTGGGCGATGGAAACCGATTTCGGCGTGGTTCAGGGCAATTTCAACACCCGTAACGCGCTTGTCACTCTTTCGCACGACTGCCGCCGCCCTGAATTTTTTCGCCCGCGCCTGATCGCGCTGATCGAAATGGTGCAGCATGGCGATGCTGATCCGGAAACGACGACCGGCGCATGGGCCGGCGAAATCGGGCAGACGCAGATGCTGCCGCCCTCGATCATAGCTTATGGCACTGATGGCGATGGCGACGGCCATGTCAATTTGAAGACGAGCGCACCCGACGTCATTCTGACGACAGCGCGCTTCCTCCAAAGTCTCGGCTTCCAGCGCGGCCAGCCGTGGCTGCAGGAGGTAAGTGTGCCCGACAACCTGCCCTGGGAAAAGTCCGGCCTTGGTGGGACGCTCACGGCTGCCGACTGGTTCCAGCTCGGCGTCAAGCCGCGCGACGGCAGTACCAACTTCGGTTCGCTGCCCGCCGCTCTCATCCTGCCGCAGGGTCGCAAAGGCCCGGCTTTCCTGACCTATCCGAATTATAACGCCTTTCTCGAATGGAACCAGTCGTTCATCTACACGACGTCGGCTGCCTATTTCGCGACCAGATTCGGCGGCGCTCCGCCCTATAACAAGGGAACGCCGGAACCTGGCCTGAACGATGTCGACATGAAGGCGCTTCAGACCAAGCTCACGGCACGCGGTTATGACGTCGGCAAGATCGACGGCATTCTCGGCTCCGGCACGCGCGTCGCCATCCAGAAGGAACAATTCCGCCTTGGCCTCCCGGCCGACGGCTGGGCCACGCAAGCGTTGCTGAACGCGCTCTGAGATTTTTGCATCTCTTCCTGCAAAAGGCGGTCCTCGGGCCGCCTTTCTGCTTTTACGGCGCCGACATCGGAATCCGATGCTTTCCGGAACTCGGTCAAGCTTCAGCCAAACCGGCCAATGGGAGCAAGAAGGAAACCGGTGTCCATCGTTCGTGACCGACTTGCCTCGCCGTTCATAACGCCTCGCTCCCACACTTTTTCAATTCCCTCGGATGGCGATCTATCGATTAATAGCTCGACAAAAGACGCCCGCCTTCACCTTGTTCACAGCGAAATTAACGATGCATTAAATTTCGTGAATGGAAAACTTTCCATATTAAACCAATAGCTTATCTGAATATCCAGATTCAAATTCTCCGCCTTGTGCGGCGATGCAGCATCGAATTCGATTTCCAAGCGACACATTTCCGACATAGACTCTAACGGTTGACTAAGGAGGAAGACATGGGATTGACGCGATCCATCAACGTCCTAGTGGTCGGTGCAGCCTTCGTATTCGTGGTGACGATGCTTTTCATCTGACGAAGAACGACCGTCGCAGACAACCGAACTCCTGAAAGCAAACAAAGCACCCTATTCCATTTAAAAAGCGCATGCCGAAGATCGACATGCGCTTTTTCATACTCACATTTCCCGGATTTCGTCAGGCAGCGGCGCCGGCGCGCGCATCCGCCTTGCGCTGCATGCCCAACCGATCGAGAACGGCCGAGACGAGCGGTGAGCGGTTCATCGTATAGAGATGAAACTCGTGGATGCCACGGCGCACCAGATCCTTGATCTGCTCGGCGGCGACATCGGCGGCGACCTTGGCGCGTTCATCGGCATTGTCGTCGAGGCCGTCAAAACGTTCGTCCAGCCAGGAGGGGATGCTGGTGCCGCAGGCACCGGCAAAGCGCTTCAACTGCGTCAGGTTCTGGATCGGCATAATGCCCGGCACGACGGGAATCTTGATACCGGCGGCGCGAACGCGGTCATGATAGCGCTCGAAAGCATCATTATCGAAAAAGAATTGGGTCAGTGCCCGGTCGGCGCCGTTATCGGCCTTACGCTTCAGCATGTCGACGTCAGCGGCGGTATCGCGGCTTTCCGGATGCTTTTCCGGATAAGCTGACACGGAAATATCGAAATCGCCGCGCTCACGCAGGGCCGACACCAGTTCGGCGGCATTGGCATAACCACCCGGATGCGGCTGATAGGCGGAGCCGACGCCACCCGGCGGATCACCACGCAACGCCACGAAGCGCCGCACGCCGGTCGCGAGAAAATCATCGATGACGCGATGCGTGTCCTCTCGCGTTGCACCGACGCAAGTCAAATGCGAAGCGGTGGTGAACGGCGTCTCGTGGATCATCCGGCGCACGGCCGACAATGTCGGCGCCTTGGTCGAGCCGCCGGCGCCATAGGTGACCGAAACGAATTCCGGCTGCCATTCGCTGAGGTCCTCGACAGTGTTCCACAATTGGGCTTCGGCTTCTTCCGATTTCGGCGGGAAGAATTCAAAGGAAATGCGAATGCCGCCTTGGCCGTTTTCGATCTTCGAAGACATATCAAACTCTCCCGGCAAGAATGGGGGAAGACTGACGGGCCTGTTCGGCCGCGATCAGCAGCCGCGGGTCGCGCGCCAACCAGATCGTAACCGTCAGCCCTGAGCCGCCTTCCCTCCCCGAATGAAGGTCCTGCACCTGCTCGACATCGAGCCCCGCCATCTTCAGCCAATCCGACATGGTCTGATGGGAGAAACCGAGTCTCAGATGCGCATGTTCGTCGCGCAGATATTCCAGCCCATGCGGTGCGAGATCGATGATCACCAGCCGACCGCCGGGCCGCAACATTCGCGCCGCTTCGTTGATGGCGATTTCCGGCTGATCCAGGAAATGCAGCACCTGATGGATGGTGATCAGATCGAAATCCTGCGCTTCCAGCGGCAGATTGAAGATATCGCCATGCCGCACGGAAGCGGCGGTGATGTTCGACCGGTCGAGATTGGCGCGCGCCACGGCCAGCATGTCACGGCTGGCATCGATACCGACCGCCCGGCGATAGTGACCCGCCAGCAATTGCAGCATCCGGCCCGTACCAGTACCGAGATCGAGAAAGGCATCGATCTGTTGCGGGCCGATCAATTCGATCATCACCTTGTCGACATCCTCGTCGGCGACATGCAGGCGGCGCAGTTCGTCCCATTCGGCGGCATTACGGCTGAAATAGGCTTGCGCCCGCTCGGCGCGAATACGCTTGACGGCTGTCAGCCGCTCGCCGTCGCGCAGCAATACGGGATCGTTCTCAGCCGTGTGCCGGAGAAGCTCGCGTGCCAGGATCACCGCCTTGCCCTCCTGCTTCAGACG
>DASWOH010000254.1:0-19194 GCA_036398815.1 Rhizobium sp.
AGAACCGAAAGGATGCTCGGGATCACATTGTAGAGCGCCTGCGGCAGGACGACGTAGCGCATGGTACTGAAATAGCTATGCCCAAGCGCGCGGGCCGCTTCCGTCTGGCCGTGCCCCAGCGCAAGGATACCGCCGCGCACGACCTCGCTCAGGAAGACACCCTGATAGACGACCAGCGTCACAAGCATGGTGACGAAGCTCGGAACGTCGGCGCCCGTCATGAGGGGAACGAGGAAATAGCCCCAGAGGATGAGCATCAGCAGCGGCACGCCGCGCGTGAAATAAACGAGTGCGGTGACCGGCCACCTCAAAAATGGCGACTTCGAAAGCCTAGCGAGCGCCAGGAGGATGCTAAACGGAAAAGCAAAGGCGATTGCCAGGACCGAGAGGATCAGCGTTGCCGCAAGCCCGCCGATCGGGCCGTTCGGATATTGTCCGACGAGCAGGAGAAGCCAGTAGTCATGGATGATCTTGATGATGTCGCCAATCATGCCCGTCCACTCCTGATCGGATTGGTTCTCCGGGTGATGTATCCGCCGGCAGTCATGATCATCAGCGAGAAGACGAGGTACAGAACAGTGGCCAGTATATAGGTCTCAAAGGTCAGGAAGCTGAGATTCTCGACCTCCTTGACGGCGTAGGTCAGCTCAGCGACGCCGATCGCGACCGCCAGGCTGCTGTTCTGGAACAAGGAAACACTGTGATTGATCAGGGCGGGCAGCGCGTTTCTGATCCCTTGCGGGATCATCACGAAACGCATCGCGGAAATATATCCATGGCCGAGCGCGCGCGCCGCCTCCATTTGCCCGGGGCTCACCGAGCGCAGGCCGGAGCGAAGATCTTCGCTAAAATAGGCGGCTTGACACAGGCCAAGCCCGATGATTGCGAAGGTCGCTTCCGCGTTATGGTCGTTCAGCCAATCGGTGACCGGCTGCGGCATCAAGGCGAAAATGCCGAAATACCAGAGCATCAGCTGCACCAGCGTCGGAACGTTCCGGTGATAGGAGACATAGGCGGAGACGATTGCATTGCCGACCGGGCCGGGCGCGTATCGCAGGCCGAGAAGAAGCATGGCAAGGGTCATCGCCAGAAGCCAGGAACCGATGGCGACGACAAAGGTCATCTCGACCCCGTGCAGCAGCATCGAGACATATTCCGGATTGCTCAGGATCGCCGAGAGATCGAGCTTGCCCACCGCCTCAGTCCCCTTGCTTGGAAGATTGGGGCTTTGCCGTCTGCAAGCCGCCCATCACCTGAAGGGTCGGCGTGATTTCCATATGGCCGATGTTCACGGCAACTGGTGCTGCGATCGCAAAGGCGATGGCATCGGCGATGTCTTTCGCCTCCGGCAGTTCGAAGCCGTCGATGAAGCGCTCCCGTATCTCGGGGCTGTCACCATGGACATGCGCGAAGATGTCGGTTGCGACGCGGCCGGGGCAGATCTCCGTCACGCGCACCCGCTTGCCGAAGGCGTCGATGCGCAACTGGTTCGACAGCATGCTGACGCCTGCCTTTGTCGCGTGATAGGAGGAGTTGCCACCGAAATTATAGGCGCCGGCGATCGATGAGATGTTGATGACGTGACCGCGATCGCGCGCCACCATGCCCGGCACCACCATTCGGCAGAGATGAAGAACGGCACGCAGGTTGACGTCGACAAGGAGATCGATATCGCCGTCCTCGGCTTCCAGAAATTTCTTGGGACGATCGACGCCGGCATTGTTGACGAGAACGTCGAACGGGACTCGCTTCGTCAGATCGGCGAGGGCCGCCCGCTCGGTGACGTCGATCACATGCGCGATGCAGCCGGTGCGTTCCGCCAGCTTCCGCAGGAGCTCGCCATTGCGCGCGACCGCATGCACCTCCAGCCCCTCGGCACAAAGACGCTCGACGATCGCCGCCCCGATTCCAGAGGAGGCCCCGGTGACAAGTGCGGTTTTGTAGTCGGAGAATGGCATCAACAGTTCCCTTTTGTTTGCCGAACCTTAGCCGACCTTTCCGCCACGCGATAATTCCGATTATCTTTGGAGGGATAAGCCGATCTTATGAGGAGTGTCCTGCTACATCATCACATTGATTCTATTCAATGAATCTGCGAATTTTCACAGCCGGGAACCGATTTTAGATGCTTCCGCCTCAGCGTTCTGCGTCTAAAAAGTGCTTGGGAGTGAACGCGTTACAAACTAACAGTCGGGCGGTAACATGCCGGCCGGCTGGAAGAGTGAGCGTTAATCTTAAATGGATATCAGGCGTTTCAAATCGTTCGTTGTCATCGTCGATACAGGCAGCATCACGAGAGCTGCCGATATACTCCACATTGCACAGCCAGCCCTCAGCCAGCAGCTCGCAGCACTCGAGGAACACTTCGGAACGAAGCTCCTCATCCGAAGCCAGCAGGGCGTCACCATGACGGATGCGGGGGCCCAGGTATATCGGCACGCCCAGATCATCCTGCGCCAGATGGAGCAGGTCCACACAGACGTGATCACCGCAGGCAAGCACCTCGCGGGCCGCGTTTCGGTCGGCCTTACACCATTCAGCAGCGCCGCGACGCTTTCCTACGAGCTTCTGGCGGAAACGAGGCGCCGTCATCCGGGGGTCGTGCTTCATCTCACGGAGAGCGTCGGGCAGACATACAGCCAGATGCTGCTGAACAACCGGCTCGAGATCGCGCTGATCCATGGCGCCGGTCCCATGAAGGGCTTGCGCTTTTTTCCTCTTCTCCGTGAGGATTTCTACCTTGTCGCGCACGAGACATTCGGCATCGAAGCCAGCGACGCCCCGATCCCTGTCTCGGCACTCGAATCGCTGCCGTTTCTGTTGCCGCCGCCCTATAATTTCGTACGGCGGGCGGTGGAGACCGCCTTCTCGCGAAGCCGCGTCAATCTGGAGGTGATCGGTGAGGTCGAGGTCATCCGGACGCTGGCGCGTGCCGTCGGCACCGGTCTCGGCGCAACCATCATGCCCAAGGCGGTGGCCGACCGCCTCGTCTCCGAGGGCAACGGTCCGATTGTCTGTCGGAGCGTTTCGCCGAAGATCGAGGAGACGCTGTCGCTCTGCGTATCCGAATACGCATCGCTTTCGGACCCCGCCGCCGCCGTGCAGGAGATCCTCAAGGAGCTGACCGGGCGGCTGAAGCAGTAGATGCTCATGGCCGCCCTGCCGGTCTCATCCTATTTCAGGTCGTGGCAGAACTGCGCGATGCGCGCGCAGCCATCGGCAAGCTTCTCCATGCTGGTGGCGTAGGAGATGCGAAAGAACGGGCTCATGCCATAGGCCGCGCCCTGCACGGTCGCCACATGTTGCTCGTCGATGAGCGCCATGACGAAATCCGTGTCATTCTCAATCTTGCGGCCGGATTTGCTTGTCTTACCGAGGAGACCGGCAATGCCGGGGAAAATGTAGAACGCGCCTTCCGGCTTGTGGCATGTCAGCCCGTCGATACCGGAGAGCTTGTCGAGCACGAAGTCGCGGCGCTGCTTATAGATGGCCGCCCGCTCCTTCAGAAGGTCCTGCGGGCCGTCCAGAACCGCTACGGCCGCCGCCTGGGTGACCGTGGACGTTCCGCCGCTATTCTGGGCGTTGACGTTGCTGATGGCGGAAATCAAGTCCTTTGGCCCACCGCAGAAGCCCAGCCGCCAGCCGGTCATGGCATAGGCCTTGGACGCACCGTTGACCGTCAGGACTCTGTCGTAGAGACGCGGCTCGACTTCGGCGATCGTGCAGAATTCGAAATCATCGTAGATCAGATGCTCATAAATGTCGTCGGTCATGATCCACACATCGGGATGACGCAGCATGACCTCGGCGATCGCGGCCATCTCGGCGCGCGAGCACGCAGCACCCGTGGGGTTGTTCGGAAAATTGAGGAACAGCCATTTCGTCTTCGGCGTGATCACGGCCTCCAGATCCTCGGCGCGCAGCTTGAAACCGTTCTCCTGCTTGCAGGCGACGGGAACCGGCACGCCGCCCGCGAAGCGGACGATGTCGGCATAGCTGATCCAGCCCGGCGCGGGGATCACCACCTCGTCGCCCGGATTGCAGGTCGCCAGGACGGCGTTGAAGATCACCTGCTTGCCGCCACCGGCAACGACGATCTGGCTGGGGTCATAGTCGAGCCCGTTTTCCCGCTTGAACTTGCGCGCGATGGCGGCTCTGAGCGCCAACGTGCCGTCGAGCGGCGGATACTTGGTATCTCCGGCCAGGGCCGCGGCATGGGCCGCCTCGATCGCGTGGGACGGCGTCGGAAAGTCCGGCTCGCCCGACGACAGGGAAACGACATTGATCCCCTTCGATGCGAGATCGCGGGCGCGCTGTGTCATGACGGCAGAGGCGGATACGGAAACAGTCTTGAGACGGTCTGCTGTGGTCGGCATTGTTTTGCGGCTTTCGATGATCGTTGAAGATGTCGGGTCTCGGTGTATGCATTCAGGCAAGAACGTCGCGGGCGGGCGCTATCGACGCGACATGGTCGCCAGCGCCTGGGTCAGCATGGGTGCGGTGCGTCTGATATCCTCGATATAGGCCTGCAGCGCCCTTTCGGCGGCGCGCGCCTCGGCAACATCGGAACGAATGAAGCGGATGCGGCTGCCAATGCGCGCCTGCCCCAGTCGCCAGAGATCGACCTCCACGATGCCGGCGATCTTGGGATAGCCGCCGGCCGTATTGGCGTCGCTCATCTGGATGATCGGTTCTCCCGCCGGCGGCATCTGGACGACGCCCGGGACAACGCCGTGCGAACGCATCTCCACGGGAGAGGCAAGCATGATTGGGTCGCCCGAAAGCCGGTAGCCCGTGCGGTCGCTTTGAGACGAGATCTTCCACGTCTGCGTCCACAAGCGCTCCGCCTCGTCGCCAAAAAGAGCATATTCTCCGGCCGGGATGGCCCGGACGGGAAGCAAGCCGTCTTCCGGAGCCGGAAAGTGCGCCGCGAGCGCCGTTTCGGGTGGGACAGCGCCAAACCCGCCATCCGGCACCGCGCTGATCTGCCCATCGGCAAGGCTCAGCCGATCATTCGCCGCCAGAAAGCGGCCCTCCAGCCCGCCGAAACCTCCGCGTAGCGAGGTGCTGCGCGAGCCCATCACCGGCTCGACGTCAAGCCCGCCGGCAAAGCAGAGGTAGGCGCGAGCGGACCGCAGCGGAGCCCCGAGTTCCAGCACCTGCCCCTTCAAGACCGGCATCGCCCACCAGGGCGGCAGCGGTCGCCCATCGATGCGCGCATTGCAGTCCGCGCCGGTGACGGCAACAACGGTATCCTTCTCGAACAGAAGCCGAAACGGGAAAGTCTGGATCTCAAGGGCCGCAGCCCCGTCCTCATTGCCAAGGAGCAGATTGCCGACGGTCAATGCCAGCCTGTCCATCGCACCGCTCGGGGTGACGCCAATGTTGCGATAGCCGAAGCGGCCAAGGTCCTGCACCGTGTTCAAGGGGCCGGTCTGAAGAACTTCGATCATAGCTCGATCCTTTCGGGAAGGAAGCGAACCTTGTCGCCGGGAGCCAGCAGCGCCGGCGGCGTCCTCGCGGGATCGAACACCGATAGCTCCGCAAAGCCGATGGAATTCCAGCCGTTCGGTCCCGTCAGAACCGACACACCCGTCTGCATACCGCCGATCGTCACCGTGCCCTTCAGCATTTTCAGCGACGGCACCTTCTTGCGCGGCATATAGATGCGCGGATTGAGGCCGTGCAGATAACCGAAACCCGGAGCGCTTCCGAGCGCGAAAACGGTGTAACTGCCTTCCGAATGCAGCCGAACGACCTCACGGTCGCTGAGACCGGAGAAATCACAGACAGCCGCGAGATCGATTGCATGCTCACCGCCATATGTGACCGGGACCTCGATGGTCTTGCCGACGAGATCGATACCGCGGGCACGATCCCACTCCTGACTCAGCCGAACCTCCACCTGCTCCGGCTCCTCAGGCGTCTGCTTGAGGATCACCAGAAGGTTGGTGACCCCGGGGACGATTTCGCGCACCTCTGGCCAGGTCTCTACCACTGCCGCCAAGGCCCAGATCCGCCTCTGGGTCGGAAGGTCAAAATCCCCCGGCGCTTCCACCAGATAGGCGCTGGTGCCGATAACGGAGATTTTCGGAACATCGGCAAGGACCGGAGAGATAAAGCCTGGTGTTGAAAGAGCTGTCGTTTGCATATCGGTCATCGTGCTGGCTCGATGGAAAAAATGGTGTCGCCATAGCCGACCAGATCGCCGGCCTTGACCGAGCATTCGTTCAGCCTGCCGGCGTCAGGCGCGCGAACCGGCATCAGGAGCGGCCCCACCTTGATGAAACCGACGATATCACCGGCGGTAACAGCGGTATCTTCCGCCGCCGCGGGCGTGCCGCGAGCCGGGTGCGCATCGAGAAAATGTCCGGCGAATGGGGCCTTGGCGGCCGTGACGCTCGCAGGCGCCGTCGGGGCCATGTCGCGCGGACCGTCGTCGGCACGCCGAGAGACCTCTTCGTTCATGACGATCCGAACGTGACGACCATCCTCCGTCTCGATCTCGATCGCGCTTGCGCCGGCGTTTTCCAGCCAGGCAGCGATCTGCTGCATGATCGCCGGGTCGGTGAAGTCTTCGGTCATCGCCTTGGCTGTCCACTTTGCTCGCTTCATCATGGCTTCCGCTCGCTCAGCCAATGCTCAAGATGATGGATATCCGTTCCGCCGGCTCTGAAAGCCGGGTCCTCGAAGATTTCCCGATGGAGCGCAAGATTGGTCGCGATCCCCTCGATCCTCGTATCCGCCAGTGCGATCTGCATGCGACGGATCGCCTGGTCGCGCGTCGGTGCATGGACGATCAGCTTGGCGATCAGGGAGTCGTAATGGGGCGACACCTTGTAGCCGCTCGCGACATGGCTATCGACGCGGACACCGGGACCTAAGGGAAACTGCGCGTTGGCAATCCTGCCCGGAGAAGCGGCAAAGGTGAACGGATCTTCCGCATTGATGCGGCATTCGAAGGAGTGGCCCGATGTCTGAACATCCGCCTGGGAAAGCCTAAGCGGCTGGTCCTGGGCGACGCGAAGTTGCTCGCAGACGATATCGACGCCCGAGGTCATTTCCGTGACCGGATGCTCGACCTGAAGGCGCGTATTCATTTCGATGAAATAGAATGCGCCATTCTCGTAGAGAAACTCGAATGTACCCACGCCCCGGTAGCCGATCCGGCGGCAGGCCTCTACGCACCGCTCGCCGACCGCCGCTGCGATGTCGGCAGGTATGCCGGGCGCCGGTGCTTCCTCAACCACCTTCTGATGACGTCGCTGCATCGAGCAATCGCGGTGACCGAGCCACACGGCATTGCCGTGGTTGTCACAGAGAACCTGGATCTCGACGTGCCGGGGATGTTCGAGGAACTTCTCCAGATAGAGTTCCGGCGTGCCGAAGGCTCTTCTGGCTTCTTCGCGCGTCACCGACACGGCATCTTCCAGTGCCGAAGCATCGCGAACGACGCGCATGCCGCGTCCCCCGCCGCCGCCCGCCGCCTTCACGATCACCGGATAGCCGATGTCGCGCGCGATATTCTGGATCGTACCGACATCTTCGGGGAGCGCCGTATCCGGGCCTGGCACGCAAGGCACGCCGGCCTCGATCATCGCCCGCTTGGCGGCAATCTTGTCACCCATCATGCGGATCGCCGAAGCGGGCGGCCCAATGAAAATCAGGCCTGCATCCTCGACGGCTTGGGCAAAGCCCGCATTCTCTGACAGGAACCCGTATCCTGGATGGATCGCCTCTGCACCCGTCGTTCGCGCGGCAAGCAGGATGGCTGCCTGGTTGAGATAGGTTTGGCCCGGCGCCGAAGGCCCGATGCAGACGAATTCATCGGCCGTCGCCCCGTAAGGCGCATCCCGATCGGCTTCGGAGCAGATCATGACCGATCGCAGACCCAGCTCACGGCATGCCCGCTGAATGCGCAACGCGATCTCACCGCGATTGGCGATCAGCACGGTGTTGAACCGACGGTCCTTTTCGCACGCCGACATCAGCCGATCTCCATCAACGGCTGCCCGGCTTCCACTTCCTGCCCGTCATCGGCGAGGATGCGTACAATCGGTCCCGTCTTCTGTGCCGATATCGTATTAAAGACTTTCATCGCCTCGATGATGCAGAGGCTCTGGCCCGCCTCGACGACATCACCCACCTTGACGAAGGGCGGCGCGCCGGGACTTGGCGAGCGATGCAGCAGTCCGAAAACCGGCGCGACCACCGTTTGATCGGCCTTGTCGCTTTGAACCTGAACGGCATCCGTGGCGACGGATGATCGCACGGGCTGTTGCCGCGCAACGGTCGAATTCTCCGCAGTCGCCGTCTGCCTGGAAATGCCGTTCGAGATCCGCACGGTCGTCCCGTCCTGGCTCACCACCAGTTCGGAAATGCGCGACCGACCGACGAATTCGATCAGCGTTTTGATCTTTTGCAGATCCATGATCTCTCCACCATCCACGGCGTTCGACTTGCCTCTCCGCGTCGGACTGGAGGCAAGTGCAAGGCGTGGCCGGCCAGTCGAAGCGACCAGGATAGTTACACAACGCCTCGCCTGATGGGGGCAGACAAAGTTTCAATGGAGCGCCATCCGGCGCGCAGCCAAGACACGGAAGGCGCAGCGAAACAAAATGTCATAAATAATGTGATTTTGTCATTTTATATTGTTATCTAGCTGGATATGTTGATTTGCGCCTGAGTTGGATTTCGTGTGTGGGAAATTGCCGGCCGACCTTGAGACAAGCGCCAACGAGTGCCGCCAGTTTGCGAAATCGCACTCTCACGCCGTCGAAAACGCCGATATTTCAGGCAATGATCGGAATGATGACGCCGCCCACTATTATCAAAGGAGAGTTGAATGGCACGCATTACGCTGAGACAATTGCTCGATCACGCTGCGGAAAATGGCTATGGCGTGCCCGCTTTCAACATCAACAACATGGAACAGGCCCTGGCCATCATGGAAGCGGCGGATGCCGCCGATGCGCCGGTCATCATTCAGGCGTCGCGCGGTGCGAGAGCCTATGCCAACGACATCATGCTGAAGCACATGATGGATGCCGTCGTCGAGATCTATCCTCACATTCCGGTCTGCGTGCATCTCGACCACGGCAACGATGCTTCGAGCTGTATGACGGCCATCCAGGCCGGCTTCACATCGGTGATGATGGACGGTTCGCTCAAGGCGGATGCGAAAACGCCGGCCGACTGGGACTACAATGTCGGCGTCACGAAGACGGTCGCCGGCATGGCGCATCTCGGCGGCATTTCCGTGGAAGGCGAACTCGGCGTGCTGGGCTCGCTGGAAACCGGCATGGGCGAAGCTGAAGACGGCCATGGGGCCGAAGGCAAGCTCTCGCATGATCAGCTTCTCACCAATCCCGACGAGGCGGTCAAGTTCGTGCGGGAGACCAAGGTCGATGCGCTGGCGATCGCCATGGGCACCTCGCACGGCGCCTACAAGTTCACCCGCAAGCCCGACGGCAAGGTTCTGGCGATGAATGTGATCGAGGAGATCCATCGGAAGCTGCCAAACACCCATCTGGTGATGCACGGCTCCTCGTCGGTCCCCGAGGAGCTCCAGGAGATCATCAACAAGTATGGCGGCCGGATGAAACCGACCTGGGGCGTGCCGGTCGAGGAAATCCAGCGCGGCATCAAGAATGGTGTGCGCAAGATCAACATCGACACCGATGGCCGTATGGCGATGACCGGCCAGATCCGCCGCGTGCTGCAGGAAGACCCGAGCGAATTCGATCCGCGCAAATATATGAAGCCGGCCATGGCCGCCTTGACGAAGCTCTGCAAGGAACGGTTCGAGCAGTTCGGAACGGCCGGTCAGGCATCAGGGATCAAGCCGCTTCCGGTCTCGGAAATGGCGAAGCGCTACAAGTCCGGCGCGCTGGATCCGCTTTTCTCATAAAGCAACGCAGGCCGGAAGCCGGGTCCGCTCAGATCCGCGCTTCCGCCGGCTGGCGCCCGGTCGTGTCGGACAATCGCAGACCGTGGAACTTTGCCAGTGATGTGACCACGTCGTCGATCTCCGCCAGCAGCTTTTGCGCGTTCCATCCAAGGGCCGCGCCGGCGATCATGCCGATCTGGCGCAGGCCTTCCATCGTCAGCGCGCCCTCGATCGCAAGCGTCGTGCGGCGGAAGACGATGTCCGAGAGATGCACGACCATTTCCTGCCGCGCGATCCAGTCGATTTCCAAATGGCTATAATGAGATGCACCGGAAAGGCGTTCGGCGTCGCTATGGGCCGAGCGATAGTCGAGGATCGCCGAGGCCGTGGTGCCGTAGCGCGCCAGAAGCTCGTCGACCCGCTTCGGGTCCGACCCGGTCTTTCCGGCGACCGCGCGCACCCACTCCGCTCTTGCCGCGGGATCGGCGGGAAAATTACGCCCGCCACCGATGGCCAATTGCTGCGTCGACTGGCCCCTGACGCGCTTGAAGCGCGCCAGAACGGTGTCAGCGACCTCCTCGGCAAAGCCGCGGAAGGTGGTCCACTTGCCGCCCACCAGCGAGATGATCGCAAAGGGTCGGCCCGGCTGCGGCTCCATCACCGGCGCGGAATGGTCACGGCTGATCAGCCCCGGGGAAGAAGCGTCGGAGGCCGGCAGCGGGCGGATGCCGCTATAGGTATAGACCACCTGCTCCGGCCCGAAGCGAAGCCCCGGCAGGAGCGACCTCAAGCTGTCCAGGAAATATTCGAGTTCCGGCTCTTCGCAGCGGACATTGTCAGGGTCGGCGCTCGGAATATCCGTGGAGCCGACCAGCGCAAGACCGAGATAACCGTAGACCAGGCAGATGCGCCCGTCATCCGCCTCGAAGTAGATCATGTGGCCGTTCAGGCTGCGCACCAGCTCGGGATGATCGAGCAGGATATGCGAGCCCTTCGTGCCACCGATCAAATGCGATGGCGCGCCGAGCGCTTCATTGACATGGTCGATCCACGGCCCGGCAGCGTTGACGACGAGCTTCGGCGTTACGGAAAAGGTACTTTCGTCGGGTCGCTGGAAGGTGAGCTTCCCGTCTGACGACGATATCAGCGCCGTGGAATTTGCGGCAAGCGCATTGCTGTTCGCTTCCAGCCCATCCTTGACCAGCTCGTAGACGAGCCGCTCCGGACGGCTGATCTTGGCGTCGTAGTAGATGCCGCCGGCCACGATTTTCGGCGTGACATGCGGCATTTCCTTGAGCGCGCGTCTCTTCAGTATGAACCTGTGGCGCGGCATGACGCGGCTGCGGGAGCCGAAGAAATCGTAAAGCGCAAGCCCGATCTTGATGAGGACGGCGCCGCGGCTTCTCGGCGCCGTGGTCGAGCCCGTCAGCGTCCGCAATGCCGCCCAGATGCCGCGCGTCCACGAGAAGATAGGCACGAATGTCGGCAGCGCCTCGACGCAATGCGGCGCGTTCTTGAGAAGCAGATTGCGCTCCAGCGTCGACTGCGCCACCAATCCGAACTCGCCCGTTTCGAGATACTTCAATCCACCATGGATGAGCCTCGACGGCGCGGCACTGGTGCCCGAGCCGAAATCGGACTTGTCGACGATGAGACAATTGACGCCCTGGACGGCAAGATCGCGAAACAACCCCGCGCCATTGATGCCCGCGCCGAGGATGACGACATCGATGTCCTTGTCCTGCAGTTTCGAAAAGCGTTGTTCCAGTTCGGCGGCGGTGTCGGTCATGGCATTATTGTCCTGCTGAATGTCTAGTCTTGGGATTCCGCCGGCACGAGGCTGCCGATCTTTGGCCAAAGCGGCGTCATCGCATCGGCAATTTCCCGGAAAAGGTCGTATCGAACACGATAATCGGCGCTGCGCCCCGCATCGGGATGAAAAGTCCTCGCGATCCTGCCCACGTCGCGGGGATCGCTCTGCGGATCGGCGTAAAGACCGATGCCCGCACCGGCGCATAGCGCCGCACCCCAGGCCGCCGCCTCGTCCGTTTCGGTTACCGTCACCGGCATCCCGAGCACATCGGCGAACATCTGGACGACGACCGGGTTGCGGGAAATCCCGCCGGCAAGCCTCGCCTCGCTGAAGGAGAAGCCGTCGCCGAGCGCATCGACATGGATCTTGTGATTGAAGGCGATGCCTTCCAGCACCGCCCGCAGCATGTCGCCGCGATCATGCCAGCCGCCGAGACCGAAGAAGCCGGCGCTCGCCGAGGCGCCATAGGGGGAGCCGAAGAGATAGGGGTGGAAGAGCGCCGTCGAGGGACGGTTGAAGGCGGCTTCGATCTCCGGCGCGAGCAGCGCATGGACCGAATGCCCCGTGGCCTCGGTGCTGGCGCGCTCGCCGGCGCAGAGCTTGTCGAGAAACCAGTCGTAATTCGCCGTCGACGCCGGCGAGATCGACATGTTGTTCCACTGGCCGGGTGCGATCGCGTTGCGGCAGAACCACCGCCTGTCGACGCGCGGTTCGGAAGACAGCGTTTCGTTGATCGAATAGGTGCCGGCAATCACCGCGACCACGCCGGACGCATAGCCGCCGGCGCCCAGGGCCGATGCCGTGACATCGTGGAGCCCGGCAACCACGGGCGTTCCCTCGGCGAGGCCGGTGCGGCTTGCAACAGCGCTGGTCACATGGCCGACGACCTCGTCGGAACGCGAAGCGGGCGGAAGGGCATCCGCCAGGCCATCGAGACCGAAGAGTTTCAACGCATCCCGCGAATAGTCCTGGTCCTTGACATTGGTGAAAGACGTGCTCGCCTCCGTCCGGTCGGTGCCGATCACGTCAGTCAGGCAGAAGCGCAGCCAGTCCTTGCAGCTGAGGATATGGCCGATATCCCCGAAACGGGCGGGCTCCTTCTCCTGGATCCACGCAAGAAGTGCTGACGGCGCAGAAACATGCGGAAGCTGGCCGGTGAGGTTAAGAGCTTCCTCGGCGATCGGGCTTTCCAGCCAACGGTCGACGACGGCGCCTGCCCGGCTGTCCAGTGACAGGATGGCACGTCCGAGCGGCTTGCAGGACCGGTCGAGCAGATAGATGCCGTCGCCATGGGCAGTTGCCGCGATCGCCTGGATGTCGCTCGCCGGGCGCTTGCTGAGGCTGATCGCCTCCGCGATCGCGTCGGCGGTCGCATTCCAGAGTTCGTCCATGTCCCGCTCGATATGGCGGGCCTTGGGGATGAATTGCGTCACCCGCCGCCGCGCCACGGCAAGCGGCGTTCCGTCGACGTCGAAAATAACGGCCTTGGTAACGGTGAGACCGCTGTCAATTCCGAGCACACTCGGCATTCTGATTACTCCGACTGATGGAAGGGCCGCGCGGGCGTTGCCCTCATGACCGATCTCCGCCGCTCCTGGCGACGACCACATTGATATTCTTGGTTCGCATCCGATCGAGATGCTCAACCGGCGTCTTCTCATCGACGATGACCACATCGAATTCGCTCAAGGCCGCGAAGCTGTGCAAAGCGCGCCGCTCGAATTTCGTATGATCGGTGAGAAGTATGCGTTTGGCGGCGCTATCGAACATCGCCCGCTTGATATCGACGATTTCCGGGGACTGATGGAAGACGACGTCATCGGTGATGGCGGACATGGAGATGAAGGCGACATCCGCCCTCAGCCTGTCGATCTCATTGATCGTCATGCGCCCCATGAAGGCATTGCACCAATTGTAGTACTGGCCGCCAAGGGCCAGAAGCGTGACATCATGCATGTCTTTCAGCGCGTTCATCAGCGTCAGCGAATTGGTGATCGCGGTCAGGGGAACCTTGGCCGGCAGATGCGCCGCCATCTGCAGCACGGTGGTGGAATCGTCGAGGAAGATCGCCTGCCCCGGCTCGACGAATTGCATCGCCGCTGCGGCAATCATCTTCTTCTCCGCCGGCTGGCGGTTCGAACGGTAGACATCGCTCGATTCGATCAGGCTGGTGGCCGCCGCCGTGACGATGCCGCGCGTCTTTCTGAACAGGCCCCGGCTCACCAGCTCATCGACATCGCGATGCGCGGTCATCAGGCTGATACCGAAGCGATCCGTCAGATCCTCGATACGCATGGAGCCCTCCGCCATGACGGTTTCGGCGATCATCTGCCGGCGGGCGAGCTGGCGGCTGTGCCGGCTGTCGCTTGGCAGCTCGTCCGACAGGAATGCTCCGATATTCGTCTTCTGTGTCACTGTGGCCTCTGATGCTGACTCTGTCGATATCAGCTTCGTACTGCGAATGCCGAGCGAAGGCAAAAAATGGAGATGGAACAATCCTTTGCCACATCTGCGATGACCGCTGCCCATATGGCCGGAGTCGTTTCCGATTCATGGGCGAAACGGCAAATGATGGGGGACGCCGGCAGCGGCGTCCCCCTTTATCGTTACTGCGCGAGAACGAACGGGCCCGTGTACTTGTCGACATTGTCCTTCGTGATCAGCAGGCAATCGAAGAGCTGCTTTTCACTCGAGGCACCCGTCTTGCCCGTCTTGATGAAGCTATCGGCCTGCTTGACCGCTTCTTCCGAGAAAATGGCAACCGGCTGGAGAACGGTATACTGCAACTCGCCAGCCTTGATGGCGGCAACAGCATCCGGAGAACCGTCAAAACCGCCGACCTTGACGTTGGCGAGCTTGCCGGCTTCCTTCAGAGCGGCAATTGCGCCGAGCGCCATTTCGTCATTGCCGGAGATCACGCCAATGATATCCGGATGAGCCTGCAGCATGGACTGCATCTTGTTGTGGCCCTGGGTACGGTCCCAGTTGGCAACTTCCTGGGCAACCTTCTTCAGATCCGGATATTGCGTCAGCACGGTTTCGTAGCCGTTGGAACGCGTTGCCGCATTATTGTCCGAAGGAGATCCGAACAGCTCGGCATAGTTGCCCTTATCGCCAACACTTTCGACCCATTGCTGGGCACCGATCGCCGCACCTTGCGCGTTGTTCGACACCAGCTGCGCCTTTGCGAGGCCTTCCTGGTTGATTTCCGCGTTGACCAGAATGACCGGGATTCCGGCAGCCACGGCCTTTTTCACCGCGCCGACCGAGCCGTCGGCATTGGCCGGGTCAAGAATGATGGCGACCGACTTGTTGGTGATCGCAGTGTCGATCAGGTTGCTCTCGGTGTTGGTGTCGCCCTTATGCGCACCGACCGTTGCCGTATAGCCGAGCTTTTCGGCTGTCGCCTTGGCGACATTGCCTTCCGTCAGCCAGTAGGGGTTGGACGGATCGTTGACGATGATCGTCATCTGGCCAGCGGCCCAGGCGGAGCCTGCGAAAATGGGGGCTACCGCAACAGCCGCCAGAATTATACGCATGCCTTTCTTAAACATAGTCTCTCTCCCTTTTGATGAGCTCTGATGTTACCGGCGAACCGGCTCTGCTTTCCGCAATCGGCTGGCTGTTCGAACCAGATCCGCCGTCGTGGAGAAGTTCAGTTCGGCCGTCAGCTCGATTTGACCCGACGCCCGTATTGGATGCTGTTCATAAGGACCGCCAGAACGATCACGGCGCCGGTGAAGACGGTCTGCCAATAGGCCGACACGCCGATGATCACGAGACCGTCCGAGAGGAAGCCGATGACGAAGGCACCGAGCATGGTGCCGCGCACCGTGCCGCGTCCGCCGGTGAGCGCCGCCCCGCCGATGACGACGGCGGCGATTGCCGTCAATTCATAGGTGGTGCCGGCGGTCGGGCCGGCCGAGGTGAGCTGCGAAGACAGGACCAGGCCGGCGATCGCGGCGCAGACGCCGGAAAACACGTAGACGAGGATCTTGACCTGCTTGACCGGAACGCCCGAAAGATCCGCCGCACGCTCGTTGCCGCCGGAGGCATAGAGCCAGCGGCCGAAGGCGGTCTTGCTCAACACCAGCCCGCAAATGATCGCCAGGGCCGCAAGCACGATGACGCCGATCGGGATACCGGCCAGGCGGTTGAAGCCCAGCCAGTCGAAGCCGGTATTGCCAAGCTCCGGACGGCCGCCGAGATTGTTGTAGGTCAGGCCGTTGGTCATCAACAGCGCGATGCCGCGCGCAACATAGAGCACACCGAGCGAGGCGACGAAGGCCGGAACCTTCAGATAGGCGATGAGCACGCCGTTCACCGCGCCGACGATGGCGCCGATGGCGCAGGTGATGACGACGACGGCCCAGACCGGCGGATAGAGGATGACGCCGAAGCTTGAAAGCGTAACGCCCTGCATCAGGAAGCCGGCGATACAGCCGGCAAGACCGAGCGTCGAGCCGACCGAGAGGTCGATGCCGCCGTTCAGGATGACCAGCAGCATGCCGATCGCCAGGATGCCGAAGATCGCGACATGCGAGGCCATGGTCAGGAAGTTGCTCAGCGAGAAATAATAGGGCGACAGGAAGGAGAAGACCGCGATGATGACGATCAGCGCGAAAAACGCGCGGCCCTCAAGGATCAACCGCACGAGACTGAAGTTCCGCCGCTGGCCGTTCGAAATTGTTTTCTTCTCAGTGATATTCGTGACTGACATAATCAGCGCTCCATGAATGCGGCTAGTGCGCGACCACTGCTTCGCCAGAGGCGGCCATGATCTTCTCTTTGGTGACGTCGGGACCGAATTCGGCGGATATCTTGCCGCGGTGCATGACGATGATGCGATGGGCGATGCTGAGGCATTCGGCGACTTCCGACGTCGAATAGATCACCGCCAGACCCTGCTTCGCGCGTTCGGCGAGCAGCTTGAAGACTTCCGCCTTGGCGCCGATATCGATGCCGCGGCTCGGTTCGTCGAGCAGGATGACCTGGGGGTGGGTGGCGAGCATCTTGCCGATGACGACTTTCTGCTGGTTGCCGCCCGAAAGCGAACCGATCGGCGCCTCGCCGCCATCCGTCTTGATGTGAACCTTGCGGATCGATTCACCCACCAGTTCCCGTTCGCGGCCGCCGGAGGTGAAGAGCCCCTTGGTGAAGGCGCCGATGCTGGCGAGCGACAGATTGGAGCCGACCGTCATGGTCTGGACGAGGCCGTCGCGCTGACGATCCTCGGGCACGAGCACGAGGCCATTGGCGATACGGCCGGCGATGCTGAGGCTCGCAACATCGCGATCGCCGAGCAGAACCCGGCCGCCACTCGATCTCAGCCGCCCGGCGACGCATTCGAGCAGTTCGGTGCGGCCGGCACCCATCAAGCCATAGATGCAGACGATTTCGCCGGCGCGGACCTGCAGCGACATATGGTCGACCGCGTTATAGGCAGCGCCCGACGGGCCGGGAACGGTCAGATTGTCGATGGTCAGCGCGACATCGCCGATCGTGTGGCCGGTCGGCGGGCTTCCCAGATCGAAATTGTCGCCGACCATGTTGCGCACGATCCATTCGAGATCGATGTCCTTACGCTCGGCATAGGCGGTCATGGCACCGTCCCGCAGCACGACGGCATGATTGGTGATCTGCAGCGCCTCTTCGAGATGATGGGAGATGTAGACGATCGATACGCCGCGGCCCGTCAGATCGCGGATGACCTTGAAAAGCACTTCCACTTCCGTGGCACTCAGCGCCGAGGTCGGCTCGTCCATGATCAGGATACGCGAATTGACCGACAGGGCACGCGCGATCTCGACGATCTGCTGCTGGCCGAGGCGCAGGTCCTCGACCGGGGTCAGCGGGTCGATCGCCTCTTCCAGCTCCGCCATCAGCGCGCGCGTCTGGCGCTCTTCCTCGGCGAAATCGACGCCGCCGCTCTTGATGAGCTCGCGGCCCATGAAAATATTGTCGCGGACATTGAGGTTGGGGGCGAGGCTCAGTTCCTGATGGATGATCGAGATCCCGCGCTCGCGGGCATGCGTCGAGGAGGAAAACGACACCGGCTCGCCATCCAGCACGATCTCGCCGGAACTCGGCTGAACGACGCCGGAGAGAATCTTCATCAGCGTCGACTTGCCCGCACCGTTCTCGCCGAACAGCGTGGTCACCTGACCGCGATGGATGTCGAAATTGACGCCCTTCAGCGCGTGAACATTGCCGTACGACTTGGTGATGTTGCGGGCGGCAAGAACGACCTCGCCCCTTGCGCCCTCATTTTGCGGCGCTGCACTCATTTGACTTCGACCTTGACCGGAGTGACGAGCCAGTTCTTCGGATTGATGAGCTTGAAGACCCCGACGACAGACGCGGTCTTGCCGGAGAGGTTTTCCACGTCGAGACCGGCAAGAACCGCCTTCTTCATCTCGTTGTTGATCGCCGAACCGGCATCCTGGTATTCGATCTGATTGGTGAACTGGCCGAATTCGATCGTGCCGGGGGCGTCGCGCAGATCCGTGCCGTTGACGGCCGGGCCTGTCTGGACGCGGACGACGACGTCGGCCGGCAATCCATCCACCTTGATCTCGTTATAATTGGCCTTTCGGGTGCCGAACACGCCGGTCAGCGAAACCGGGATGACCGGGCCTGTGCTGGTGGCGACGCCGTATTTGTCACCGGCCGCTTTCTTGTCGGCCGCAATCGCCGTGGCAAGGTCGGCGGCATTGGCGGCACGCTGCTCGACATTCGCCTGTATCTTCGGGAACTCCTGGGCGCCGTAGGCTTCAGGCGAAAACGCCTGCTCGCGCACATCATGCTCGGAACCGATCCTGACGACCGTCGTATCGAAAGCGATTGCCGCAACGACGATCACGACCGCCGCCACGCTTGCCCACAATGTGAATTTCGGCCTGGAGGCCGCATGCTGAATGTGTGTACTCATATTCGAAAGACCTTCGGCACCACCGGCCGGCTTGCCTGGCTTGAGAAGAAAACGGGAGAAGCGGATCGATCCCGCCGGCGACCGGCGTTCACCGACACAGCTGCCGGCTCTTGCGAGCAGGCAGCGACAGGCATCGCTTACCAATGCGGCGCGGCACCAAATCATATCCTGAAACAAAATCGCTCATCGGGGTCCTCCTCAACTTGCCGGTGCTTGTCTCCTCCAACCACCAGGCCCGCAACCGACGCCACACGTCAGTTACGATAGATATATGTTATTAACGTCACCAAACATGTTATAATTTTTTCACTATGTCAACTGGGACTTATCGCTCGGTGACATCACAGTACATTCTTCGTCTGCAATATGGAACCCGTTGCCACAGCCGACACATTTGCCCAGATCGCGAAACGGCTCCGCATCCGTCACACTCGGCCCAAGATCCACAAAGGGATTGAAAGGCAAAAACTCCATTGAATATCAACGGCAATGTCGCCCGCCTCCTCAACCGCACAGCAAACTACGCGCCGGCTTTAATGGCCTTCACCACCAAGCCGCGCA
>DASWOH010000255.1:0-8855 GCA_036398815.1 Rhizobium sp.
GTAGATCCTGGCGCCACGTGCCTTGGCATGTTCCAGTTCTTCGAGAACCAGCACGCCCGCGCCACCGGCGATGACGAAGCCGTCGCGGTCGGCGTCATAGGCACGCGAGGCCTTGTCGGGATTGTTGTTGTATTTGGTGGACATCGCGCCCATGGCGTCGAAGAGGTTCGACATCGTCCAGTCGAGATCCTCATGGCCGCCGGCAAACATCACGTCCTGCTTGCCCCACTGGATCATCTCGGCGGCATTGCCGATGCAGTGCGCGGAGGTCGAGCAGGCCGAGGAGATGGAATAGTTGACGCCGTGGATCTTGAACCAGGTGGCGAGCGTCGCGGACGCCGTCGACGACATCGACTTCGGCACGGCGAAGGGGCCGATGCGCTTCGGGCTGTTGTTCTTGCGGGTGATGTCGGCGGCTTCGATCAGCGTGCGCGTCGACGGGCCACCAGAGCCCATGATGATGCCGGTGCGCTCGTTGGTGATGTCGCTCTCTTCGAGGCCGCTGTCGGCGATCGCCTGCTTCATGGCGACGTGGTTCCAGGCGCCGCCCTGCGACAGGAAGCGCATGGCGCGGCGGTCGACCAGATCCGTCGTGTCGATCTTCGGCGAGCCCCAGACCTGGCACTTGAAACCATGCTCGGCGAAATCGTTCGAAAACGAGATGCCGGACTTGGCTTCGCGCAACGACGCGGTGACTTCTTGCGCATCGTTCCCAATGGAGGAAACGATACCCAGACCCGTGACAACAACCCGTCTCATGTCGATGACCTTTTCTAAAACGTCTGTCTTTGTGGAGGCGGCAGCGCCGCGGTTCAGGCAGCCTTGTCCTTTGACAGGCCGACGCGCAGGTCCGATGCCTGGTAAATGACCTCGCCGTCGGCCTTCAGCCAGCCGTCGGCAGTGCCGAGGACGAGGCGGCCGCGCATGACGCGCTTGAAGTCGATGCCGTATTCGAGGAGCTTCGTTTCCGGACGAACCATGCCCTTGAACTTCACTTCGCCGGTGGAAAGCGCCATGCCGCGGCCCGGTTCGCCGAGCCAGCCGAGGAAGAAGCCGGTCAGCTGCCACATGCCGTCCAGGCCGAGGCAGCCCGGCATGATCGGGTTGCCGGCAAAATGGCAGGGGAAGTACCAGTCGTCGGGGCTCACGTCATATTCGGCGCGAATGTAGCCCTTGTCGAAGGCGCCACCGGTTTCGGAAATATCTGTAATGCGATGGACCATCAGCATCGGCGGCAGGGGAAGCTGCGCGTTGCCCGGGCCGAACAATTCGCCGCGGCCGCAGGCCAGGATTTCCTCATAGTTGAAGCTGGACTGTCTCGTCGTCATAAAATTTCCGTTCCCCCGCATGGATGCCGTGGATGTGAAGCTTTAGTGCAAGATCGACGGAAAATGAAGCGTAAGCATGACACGCTCATTTCGCCGCCCGATGGACGCACTTCGCCATATGTCGTCGTCGCATACAGGAACGCTAGGGCTGCTGCCAGTGGCAAATGCGCCAAGAACCCGATTTTTGCGGCTTCCGGCCACCTTCCCATGCCATCTGCCGCCTTCCTGCACTATAGAAACTATTGAAAGCAATGAAGGCTAAAGTTATATGGCTTAGGAAAGATCTACAGAGATCAGGAAGCCGGAGTTCCCTGAATGGCGGAAGAGGCCGAAATCGCGATCGAGACGAGGCTGCGCAATGCCGGCCTGAGGCCGACCCGGCAGCGCATTGCGCTGGGCGATCTTCTTTTCGCCAAGGGCGACCGCCATCTGACCGTCGAGGAGCTTCACGAGGAAGCCGTCACCGCCGGCGTTCCGGTCTCGCTTGCCACCGTCTACAACACGCTGCATCAGTTCACCGAGGCCGGCCTGATCCGTGTGCTCGCCGTCGAAAGCGCCAAGACCTATTTCGACACCAATGTGTCCGACCATCACCACTTCTTCGTCGAAGGCCATAACGAAGTTCTCGATATTCCGATCAGCAATCTGACGATCGCAAACCTGCCGGAGCCGCCGAAGGGCATGGAAATCGCTCATGTCGACGTCGTCATCCGCCTGCGCCGCAAGCAGAGGCAAGATAGGCAGTAGGCAGTAGGCAGTAGGCAGTAGAATTGTTCATAGCCCTTTGCTATTGCCCAATTCCTGCCGCCTCCAACTACATCACATCGTCGGGATGCCGGCCGGGCCTATGATGATAGGTCGGGAAGGTCCAGCCGAACCAGAGCGCGCCGCCACGCACGGCGAAGGCGGCCGCGACACCGAGCGCCGCCGAGGCATAGAGCGGCATCATCGTTGCGTTGGCGGCGGTGAAGACTCCGGCGCCGACGAGGGCGGCCGTGACGTAGATTTCCGGCCGCAGCAGCACCGAGGGCTCGTTTGCCAGAAGATCGCGCAGGATGCCGCCGAAGGTCGCCGTCAGCGCGCCGGTGACGATGGCAACCGTCGGCGAGCCCGTCGCCGCCATGCCCTTGGCCGCGCCCATGACGCAATAGGCGGACAGCCCCACCGCATCGAGCCAGATCAGCAGCCGATAGCGCGATTCGAACAGATGCGCGGTGAAGAAGACCAGTACGCCGACCAAGGCGCAGATGATGATATAGGTCGGGTTCAGCACCCAGAAGACCGGCACGCGGCCGAGGATGATGTCCCTGAGCGTGCCGCCGCCGGTGCCGGTGACCGCGGCAAAAAACAGGAAGCCGATCAGATCCAACTGCTTGCGCGAGGCCGCCAGCGCGCCGGTCGCTGCGAAGAGGGCGACGCCGGCATAGTCGAGAAACGAAAGAAGCGACATCGGGAGCTCCAACAGAATGCCGGCGGCAATCTTGACGGAGTGAATCACGACGGTAAGGGCCGCGCAAGCAGGCAGGTGTAAAGATGCCGAAGCGGACGCGACAACCCACGCGGTCGCTTCGTGCTTTGGAGAGGAAACCCCGTTGAAATCCCTGCTGATCGTGATCCTCAATCTCGTCGCGTTCGTCATCCTGCCCGTCGCGGCGCAAGCGCAGCAAACGCTGCTGCAGGATCCGGTGGCCTATGAGCGGGATCACTTCACCAAGCGCTGCGAGGGCCAGGCAAGCTTCGGCGACGGCTTTGCCACCGAGCGGGATTTCAACAACGATAAGCTGATGGACATCGTCGTCAACGAGGGCGAGATCACCTGCAAGGGCGAAAAGGGTCCGGATTGCACCGACGAGGGCTGCCCCTATAATTTCTACGTGCATGTCGTCGAGGGCGGCTACATTCTCGTCGCCACGGCACGGATCTATGGCTACGATTTCATCCAGCGCTTCGGCAACATGGTGCTGGTCATGAAGATGCATCCACGCTTCTGCGACCGCACCGACGGTGACCCCTGCGAGATCACCGTCCGCGTCCGCGGCGTCAAGTTCGTCACCATCTCGAAAAAGTAGAGGCTACGGCACAGTCGCGTAGCTATGATCGAAATCAGTAACTACGGTCTGACGCGTAGTTACGGCGCGGGATAAAGCGCCGAGGTGCGGCCGACGGCATAATAGCCGACGAGGCCGATCCACTCACGTACGCCGGTCGCCAGGAGCTGAGCGTTCAGCGACGGCTGGGTGAAATCGAAGCCGAGCGTCTCCTTGCCGGTGCTGCGATAATCCACGGGCCAGGGCACGACGTCGATGCCCTGCTTGCGGAAGATGCCCATGGAACGCGGCATATGGAAGCCGGAGGTGATCAGCAGGCAATCCGACAACCCGTTCTGGGCCAGCAGTTCCTTGGTGTTGACCGCGTTCTCGAAGGTGGTGCGTGAGGTCCTGTCCTCGACGAGGCGGTCCTTGGCGATGCCGAGGGCGGTGAAGAAACGCTCGGAGATAACCGCATCGCCTTCGTAGTCGCCGCCGATCGAGCCGTCGCCGCCGGAAACGACGACGCGCGCTTGCGGGTATTTCTGCGCCAGCCGCAAGGCCTCGATCAAGCGGTCGCCGGCCGAATCGAGCTCATAGCCGCCGCGCACTGTCGTCACCTGGTTCTGCGTGGCGCCGCCGAGGACGATCATGCATTTCAGATCAGCCGGATCAGCCGCGGCATGCGGAAACCGCTCCTCCAGCCCCTGGACGACATAGGCGCCGGCGGTCGTGTAAAGCGCC
This sequence comes from Rhizobium sp., assembly GCA_036398815.1. Taxonomy (GTDB): domain Bacteria; phylum Pseudomonadota; class Alphaproteobacteria; order Rhizobiales; family Rhizobiaceae; genus Rhizobium. Next base: position 4,100 of record DASWOH010000255.1, read on the forward strand.
ACGAACAGGATCAGGATCGACAGCAGCGACGAGGCAAGCGCGATGCAGCGCCGGCGGATGAGCAGGCCGATGAAGGCCAGTACGACGAAGAAAAAGGCCAGAGACAGCGGCTGACCGAAAATCCAGACAAGTTTGGAAAAAACGAACAATATCTATCCTCATGCTTGTCGAGCCGAAGCCCCTGAGCGGCCTGGCGGAAAACGATTCGTCTTTTCCTAGCAGATTTTTGTGCACTGCAATGTGGCTATTTCGATCTCTTCACCATCGACGCCGTCACCATGAGGCGCCGATCGAACCGGCGCTGCAGCGGCTGCGGGATGAAAAGCGTGGCGAATGCGAGGGTATGAACGACACGAAGTTCCCGGTCAGCATCAACCCAACCGCATCGGTCATCCCGGCGATAAAGGAAATCGAGGCGACGAGTAAAAACCCCGTCACCGTACGACGGGTTTTGATGAGGCCGACGGCGACGCTGTCTGGTCATGGCCGAATCGGGAAGGTTGATGGTGAGGGAGGCTAGCATGAAGTAAGTGGGATGCGGAGGGGGGGGGGTGATCGGAGCGGGTGTACGGATGGTGGATTGGGTACGAAGCTACAGCCTCTTCTTCGCGAAGGCCCGCCCTGAACCGGATTTCAGATATTTCTCGAATGCGAAGGCCTGTGCCTCATCGGAAAAAGCGATGTAGGTCTTGAGCGACCATGGGGCATATTTTGAGGTATGCGGGACCTCCTTGGCATTATGCTTTGCCAAGCGAGCTTTCAGATCGCCCGGCACCCCGACGTAGTGATGGTCAGGGAGCTCTGTGCTCGTGAGAATGTAGACATACTTCATGCGGAGGCATGATAGTGCGCCAGAGTAAGCATGCAGCCATAGATACATTCAAAAAAATGAGAGAAGAATTCACGCCGAGTGGAAAAAGCCCGCTTACGTTGCTTTGCAACTTCAGCGCGGCAGCCTTCGTCTGCTGGCCTGCCGAGCCGAAGCCCGGAGGGCGAAGGCTGGTGGAGCTAAGCGGGATCGAACCGCTGACCTCTTGCATGCCATGCAAGCGCTCTCCCAGCTGAGCTATAGCCCCATCAAGGTGGTACCGGTTGCCCGGCCCTGGGTCCCTTCGAAGCGTTTCGCCCGTCGGGGTGGCGGCTTATTACTTCTGGTTTTTACAGATAGCAAGCCGAAATTTTCGGCCCGGAAAACTTTTCTTGTTTTACCGGGCCGAGTGTCCGCGGATCAAACGTCGTCGTCGTCGCCGGTGACGCCGATGATGTCGCTCATGTCGTCGTCATCTTCGTCTTCGTCGGCTTCGAGGAAGGTGTCGTCGTCATCGTCGCCGATTTCGACATCGTCATCGCCGATATCCGGGATCTCGTCGCCGGCAACCGCCTCATCGGCGTCCTCCAGCGAGACCAGCTCGACTTCGGTGTTTTCGGTATCGACTTCAGCCACTTCCTCTTCTTCCGGAACCTCCTTGGCAGCGGAGGTTTCCTCGAAGTAGGACAAGGGCCAGGACTTGCCTGTATAGGGCGATACGACCGGGTCCCGGTTCAGGTCATAGAACTTCTTGCCATTGTCCGGATCGGTACGTTTTGTTCCAAGTTCCGCTTTCGCCACTGTCAAAGCCTCGTGAATGGCCGAATAAGGATTCGGCAATGCCGGGAGAAGCCCGGCGTTGTAAGGGAAATTATCAGCCGGTCCCCTTAATCGTTACCGCCGTTTCTGTCAAAGCCAAACTTTATATACGGCGACAAGGGTTTTCCCCGCATACTGGGATGACCCGGCATCAGCACTGTGATATCGAGCCCGCGTGAACCGCAGGGCAGCTGGCGCAACCGGACCGAAGTCAGCGATAATGCGGCGTAAATAACGGCATCGCAAAGGAATTGCCCATGCCGCACGACACTCATTCGCGGTCCGCGACAGCGCGCCGCTCGACCAATCTTTCCGGCACCGTCCGCGTTCCCGGCGACAAATCCATTTCGCACCGCGCCTTCATGTTCGGCGGCCTCGCCGCCGGCGAGACCCGCATCACCGGCCTGCTCGAAGGCGAGGACGTACTCGCCACCGGCAAGGCCATGGAGGCCATGGGCGCCAAAATCGAGAAGATCGGCGGCGAATGGATCATCAAGGGCGTCGGCAACGGCGCATTGCTCGCCCCAAAAGCGCCGCTCGATTTCGGCAATGCCGGCACCGGCAGCCGCCTGACCATGGGCCTTGCCGGCGTCTATCATTTCGAATCCACCTTCATCGGCGACGCCTCGCTCTCCAAGCGGCCGATGGGCCGCATCCTCGATCCGCTCCGGCAAATGGGCGTGCAGGTCAAATCCAGCACCGGCGACCGGCTGCCGGTGACGCTGCATGGGCCGGAAACGGCCAGCCCGATCACCTATCGCGTGCCGATGGCCTCGGCGCAGGTCAAATCCGCCGTGCTGCTCGCCGGCCTCAATGCGCCCGGGATCACCGCCGTCATCGAGCCGGTCATGACCCGCGACCATACGGAAAAGATGCTGGCAGGCTTCGGCGCGGAACTTTCGGTCGAGACCGGTCGCGACGGCGTGCGCACCATCCGCCTTCAGGGCCGGGGCAAGCTCTCCGGCCGGACCATCGACGTTCCCGGCGATCCCTCCTCGACCGCGTTTCCGCTGGTCGCGGCGCTGATTGTTCCCGGCTCCGACATCACCATCCGCAACGTGTTGATGAACCCGACCCGCACCGGCCTGATCCTGACGCTGCTGGAGATGGGCGCCGATATCGAAGTCCTCGACAAGCGCCTTGCCGGCGGCGAGGATGTCGCGGATCTGCGCGTGCGGTCCTCGGCGCTCAAGGGCGTCACGGTGCCGGCCGAGCGGGCGCCGTCGATGATCGACGAATATCCGGCGCTCGCGGTTGCCGCCGCCTTTGCCGAGGGCACGACCGTCATGCTGGGCCTGGAGGAACTCCGGGTCAAGGAATCCGATCGTCTCTCGGCGGTTGCTGAAGGGCTGACGCTCAACGGCGCCGATTGCACGGAAGGCGAGGCTTCGCTAACTGTGCGGGGCCGGCCGGATGGGAAAGGTCTCGGCAATGCCGGCAGCGACGCGGTCAAGACCCATCTCGACCACCGCATCGCGATGAGTTTCCTCGTGATGGGGCTCGCCTCGGAGCATCCGGTCAGGGTCGACGATAGCGCGATGATCGCCACCAGCTTTCCGGAGTTTTTCGATCTGATGGCGGAACTCGGCGCCGATATGGAAGTGGAAGGAAGCATAGCTCAGTGACGATACCGTTTACGATCGCCATCGACGGACCCGCAGCAGCCGGCAAGGGAACCTTGTCGCGCCGGATCGCCGACCAGTATGGCTTCCACCATCTCGACACCGGCCTGATCTATCGGGCAACCGCCAAGGCCCTGCTCGATGCCGGTCTGCCGCTCGATGACGAGGCGATGGCGGAGGCGATGGCGCGCAAGGTCGACCTTGCCGGGCTCGACCGTGCCGTCCTGTCGAAGCACGAGATCGGCGAGGCGGCGTCGAAGGTCGCCGTCATGCCGGCGGTGCGCCGGGCGCTGGTCGAGGCGCAGCGCGCCTTTTCACGCAAGGAGCCGGGCACGGTCCTGGACGGGCGCGACATCGGCACCGTCGTCTGCCCGGATGCGCCGGTGAAAATCTATGTCACGGCCTCGGCCGAGGTCAGGGCAAAGCGGCGTTACGACGAAATCGCCGATGCCGGCGGCAGTGCCGATTATCAGGCGATTTTCGAGGACGTCAAACGCCGCGACGAGCGCGATATGGGCCGGGCCGACAGCCCTTTGCGGCCGGCGGAAGACGCGCACTTGCTTGATACCTCGGAAATGAGTATAGAAGCGGCGTTTCAGGCGGCAAAATCGATCATCGACGCCGCTCTGAGCCGAAATGCCTAACATGCGAGCGGCTTTCGCGTGCCTTGTGCACGAAGCCGCCGATTTTTAGAAGCCTGACATTCCGTCCAAGCGCCGGATAGCTTTCCCAAGGGGAAGGCGGACTGGATGCAGGCCTGTTCAACACGAACCACCGGCGCATCAGTGTCCAAAATGCATAATAAGGACACGCCAGGAGATTTTATGTCTGTAGCTACCCCCTCTCGCGAAGATTTCGCAGCTCTTCTCGAAGAGTCCTTTGCCAAGAACGACCTGGCCGAAGGCTATGTCACCAAGGGCATCGTCACCGGCATCGAGAAGGATGTCGCCGTTGTCGACGTCGGCCTCAAGGTCGAAGGCCGCATCGCACTGAAGGAATTCGGTGCGCGCGCCAAGGACGGCACGCTCAAGGTTGGCGATGAAGTCGAAGTCTACGTCGAGCGTATCGAAAACGCGCTGGGCGAAGCTGTTCTTTCGCGCGAAAAGGCTCGCCGCGAAGAAAGCTGGATCAAGCTCGAAGCCAAGTTCGAAGCTGGCGAACGCGTTGAAGGCGTCATCTTCAACCAGGTCAAGGGCGGCTTCACCGTCGATCTCGACGGCGCTATCGCCTTCCTGCCGCGCTCGCAGGTCGACATCCGTCCGATCCGCGACGTGACCCCGCTGATGCACAATCCGCAGCCCTTCGAAATCCTCAAGATGGACAAGCGCCGCGGCAACATCGTCGTATCCCGCCGTACGGTTCTGGAAGAATCCCGTGCCGAGCAGCGTTCTGAAATCGTTCAGAACCTCGAAGAAGGCCAGGTTGTTGACGGCGTCGTCAAGAACATCACCGATTACGGTGCGTTCGTTGACCTCGGCGGCATCGACGGCCTGCTGCACGTCACCGA